>DJIW01000002.1:0-1079 GCA_002433805.1 Competibacteraceae bacterium UBA6584
ATTTGATTGCCGGGTTAATAATAGAGTCTATTGAACTGACAAGTTCTGAACAAAAAAGAGAGGGATACTGTGCATATAGTCCCACTAAAAAGCCAGTTGCATGGCGGCAATATGGGAGGACTGCCAAACAGAAGACCTATCACGACTGGAAGAGATGCTACTTCAGTTATTCAATCTTACGCGCAGACATCAGGAACTTAACTAGGTGCTACTGTCATGCAAGCGATCAACGAATCCTCTCAGGGAGGAACTCGAATAGATCCTGCTCTTGCCCTTATGGAACTCCTGAGAGCCAGTCAGAAAGAGTGTATTCCGGTTAACACACATCTAATTGTTGACGACCGAGTTCTAGCGCGGGTAACTGACGGAATATATCGGAGGCCATCTGCAGCGCTTCGGGAGCTCGTGTTCAATGCCTACGATGCCGATGCAACCCGTGTAGTCATCGACACCGATGCCCCCCGGTTCCAGCGTATGTCGATCCGTGACAATGGGATCGGAATGGATGAACGGGTACTCGCAGACTTAATCACACATATCGGCGGTAGTTCTAAGAAGACCCACAAGGGAATTGAGATCGGAACGGTTAACCGTGACAACCCGAATCTTAGCCCGGCAGGTAGGCCATTAATCGGCAAGATTGGGATTGGGCTCTTCGCCGTAGTCCACTTGACGACGAATTTTAGGATCATTACCAAGCGCAGAGGTGTGGCCTATCGCCTAGTAGCTGACGTGCGCATGAAGACTCACACGGAAGACAACCTAGTCAACTTGCCACGCGGAGACGCAGGTAAAGAAGAGTTCGTCACTGGTGATGTGTCCATCGTTCACGAGCCAGCAACAGATACGGAGACTCATGGAACCGAGGTCGTTTTACTGGAGCTTAGATCAACCACACGGGATATTCTGAGAGATGCACAGCGTTGGGAGGCCATTCTTGAAGAGCAGGCTGGGCAGGCTGAAAAAAGCAGCCCCCCCGACGGAGAACCCCATTACAAGCTTTCGGCACCGCAATTCCACGTCGGTTTCCTCGGAGATAGGAATTCTCGCGATGCAGCGTTTTATCTTGTCGAGCCCTC
>DJIW01000002.1:1237-35144 GCA_002433805.1 Competibacteraceae bacterium UBA6584
AAGCGTGGGATGACAAACAAAACCCGACAGAGCGCTTCCAGAGCCTTTACGAAAGCGTGGTAGAAACGGCGGGCACCACTCAAAGAAATCCGGATCTCGAGTATATATTTGATCAATATTTTGAGTCGCTTTGGCGACTCAGCCTTGCGGCACCGATCAGCTATTTAAAGCAGCATCCTCTACAACTGACAACAGACTCCGGTATCGATTTCTTCCATCTCCAGAATAAGCCGCGATCCAGAGCGGAACCCATTTCCCTCAACCCAAATGAACGACTTAACGATAACCTTGGGCTGAAGTGTGTGGATCGTGATCCTTGTGGGGGATTCTCGGTTATGGTCGACGGCGTAGAGCTACGGCGTCCAGTGAGGCTCTATGGCGATCTGATGGAGGCGAAGCACGCCAAGAACGTGCGAGCTAAGCGCCCCATGCTATTTGTAGGGCAGTGCAATACATCGCTCGGCAGCTATGCTCCAGAACAAAGCGGTGGCGCGCTCGAGTTTGAGGCTTACTTTTACTGGAACGCACTGATTGTTCCAAACCAGAACCGCGGGGTATTGGTGCGTGTCCATGGGGCAAGCGGCGTTTTGTACGACGAGCGATTCATGGATTACCAGACGGCAGAGCTGAATCGCCTCAAGCAGATTACTGGTGAGGTCTTCATCCTCAAGGGTATGGACCCAGCCCTAAATATCGACCGCGAATCGTTCAATGTCAGCCATCCTCATTACCAGTATGTGGCAAAGTGGGTTCACAACTCTATCAGACAGATCACCAACCTGCTCAAGGAGATTGGAAAGAAATCCATAAACCATGAGCAGGCAAGCCTCAGGATGAAGGCTAATAGCGCTCTGGCGGAACGAATCAACGCAATTTGGCAGCACACTGGAGATGATCTGCAGTCTCCCCCAGAGATCAGCATATTCACAAAGGATGGTTCTCAAGCAGAATTGCAATTTCGATCAGAGGGAGGGATGGCCTTCCATCTGCCGCCGACGGATTTGCAGCGCGCGGAATCTGGCGGCCAGAACACAATCCCCTCGGCTACAGATCAGGCAAAAGCTATCATGACAGTTCTTGTGGCCTATGGACTTCTTGAAAGTGTTCCATACGCGCGCCAGCAGCAGGTATTTGAAGATATTATCGGGATACTCCTTACAGGACGTGATGCATGAGCGAAGCGAAAGGCCAAAATGAAGACCTGGATGATCTGATAGCCCGTGAAGTTATCCCGTCTCTGCAGGAACAACCTCCCTCCCTAAAACGAGAGTTCAAGCCGTGGCACAAACCACGAAAGCAATTGGTGCGCCGCGCATGGGCTCTCCATGCCTCTGGATTGATGAAAAAGCTTCATGTGCCGATGGGAGCAGAGAAAACTTTTAGGTATCTGACGCTTCCCGGAGAGGACATGCTGGATGTGCGCTCCTTGGGGAGCATCGCGGCACAGAAGGGTTTTCGCTTGCATTATCTAGCATTCAATGGCGCTGGCAAAAATTCCAAGGAAGAGCGCATCCTCACGCTAAGCCAGCACCATATACTGAGCCAGGACTGGGCCGACGTTTCGTCGAAAATCGTCTGGCAGCGCCTGGAAAACGTTGCGGCCGCAGAGAAGTCGGATGCGTTTGTTAGTGCTGTAAGACACGGCCCTTATCATGCTATTAATCTGGACCTTTGCGACTCTATAGCCTGTAAGAACCTGAGATCTGGTAACCCATGCGGGCTGGATGCTTTAGCCAAGATATTCCAGCTTCAAACCGATTATTGCAGTCATGACTGGTTGCTTTTCGTCGCCACGCGTGTTCTCTCATCCGAGGTCAACTTGGACTACCTTAACTCGTTCCTATCTTCCATAAAGAGCAATATTGAGTCGAGCGACGAGTTTCGTGCTGCATTCGAAGGACTATTCAAGCGCTCGAATCTGAGTTCAGATGACGTCTTGTCGGCACCTGAAAGGCTTCCATCACCGGTGTTTTTGGAACTGTTCTGCGTAGGGTTTTCCAAATGGCTTCTGCGGCTCTTGGGGGAAGCGAGCCCACGATGGCAGCTCAAGATGCTCAAAAGCTATTGCTATTCGGTGTACGGTGGGGAACCCGACATGCTGTCACTCGTGTACAAGGTCGAGCGAGTCGTAAAGCATACTTCTACTCCCCCTGGAATGCTTTACGGCCAGTTATCAGCAGCACGCCCAGAAGAAGAACCGGTCCTAGCGCGGTGCATCGTTGAACGCACGGCCGCGCTGCTCGACCTGGACGCCAAACTTGCATCTGATCCGCAACTTTTCAGTTCGCTGGCCGGCGAAACCGAAGCCTTGCTGCGCGAGGCGAGCTACGACGTCAGCACATACCTGGAATGGGCTAAAAACGAGTTGATCGTTTAGGTGACTGCTCACCCAGCACTGCGTATCTGATCTACAATTGAGCGCGCGACAGCCTCTGCAAGCGGAGGTGGGACAGCTTCGCTTACCTGATTAATCTGTGATGATAATGAGCCAAGCAGCTCATAGTCATCTGGAAATCCCTGCAACTTCATCGCTTCATAGACGCTTAAACGTCGTTTGCATTCGGGGTGAATGTGAACCTCGCGGTTGCCGTATGCAACTGTAATACTAGGCTTTTCCCACGTTAGCGTCTTGAAACTCCGAGATTGGGTCCGTCCGGGCGCGAGAGCCCCTTCATTGAAAAATTTGGCAGACTTTGGAGCCATACACCAGTGGTTCGGGTGGTGGGGAATGTCAACAGCACTGAGGCTCTTATGGTAACGCGCAGGCTCCGGAAGTCCCCAGATGGCGCTTCGTACGGAGATGACGGCCGGATCTGGTGCTGAGACTGGATTTGGCGGAGCCCATACAAGACCAGGAAAGAGTGCCGAATTGAACCCAACGACGATTAACCGTTCCCGATTCTGAGGAACACCAAAGAACTTTGCATTGAGTACGGCGTACCCGACAGCAAAACCCGCCGTCGACAGTGAAACAAGAAGGTCGCGAAATAGGGCATCATGTGGAGGTCTTGCCAAGCTCGGAACATTCTCTAACATAAAGAATGGGATATGACGCCGCCGGTTTAATTGGGAAAGCAGCATAGAGAACTTCATCGGAAGCTCATGACGTGGATCATCATCCTGAGGATTGCGATTCGACTGCGAAAAGCTTTGACAAGGAGGACCACCAATCACGCCGCCTGGTTCTAACCGGCCTCCAGCAATCTTATCAAGGTCTTCCGCGCGAATAGTGGAGAGATCACCGACAGAACCTACTGAATACCCTTCTCGATTGTGATTGTAGGTCGCAACACTGTTAGGATTACGGTCAATAGCGAGCCGTATTGAAAAACCCGCGCGCTCAAAGCCCAAATCGAGCCCTCCTGGGCCGCAATAAAGACTTAACAGACTGTCGAAATGCATAGTTTAGAGCACGCTATATAGCAAAATAGGACCATTATACAAAACTACCCAAAAACGATTCCTAAGGATCATGGAACCTGACGCGACTATCGCTGCCCATTATCCCAACAAACCGTCAATCAGCCGCTCCATTTGGCTCGCGGCCTGTCGGATCCGGTCCAAGCGTGCGGCGTCTTCCGCCTCCAACCGCTCACCGCACCGTTCCGCAAGCCGGCGCGCGCATTCCTCGATGTCGCGCAACGGCGCTTTGAGATCGCGGACGCTCGCGCCAGCCAATCTGTCCGCATCCCCCGACATCGGCCCTCGCGCGCTTTCTCGTTCCAGGCTTGGCTCGGATTCGATCGTCGAGCGTTGTTTTTCGACCTCGCCGCGCCGCTGTTCGGTCACATCGCGGACAGCGCCGTAGAACCGTAGCCCGCCGGGCGTTTCAGGCTCCGCTTCACACTCCATCCAGTGTGCGAACCGGCGGATGCTCCCATCGCGCGCGACCATGCGCAATTCGCCCGTCGCCGAATGGCCGGGCTTCAACGACTGTAAAAGCTCCAAAAACCCTTGCCGATCTTCAGGATGCACGGCGAACAACCAGCTTCGATGCTCGCGCAACGCCGCGTCGTCAAAGCCGGTCAGGGTGTAGAACGACTCGCTGATCCAATCGACCACATAATCGCCCGCCTCGGTTCGCACGCACGAATAGGCAAAATCCGAACTGAGCCGCGCCACGGTGCGAAACCGCAACTCGGACTGGCGCAGCTCCCGCTCCGCCTGCTGGCGTTGTTGCAGCAGCTTCCACTCGCGCAACGCGCGGGCCACGACACGCGGCATGGCGGCGAACGCGCTGGCGGATTTGACCACATAATCGAACGCGCCGGCTTTGAGCGCCTCCACCACGATCTGCTCGTTGCCGTAACTGGTCATGATCAGAATCGGGAAAGCGCCGCTTTCCGGAGGCGCGCTCAGAATTTCCAGCGCGCGGCCGTCCGGCAGGTTCAAATCCACCAAGGCCAAGTCCGGCGCGCCGGCGGCGACTGCGGCGCGATAGTCGCGCAGGCTGCCGGCAAGCTCCACCTCGGTCTCCAAATCGGCGTTTTGAAAGGCGCGGCGGATGGCCTCGGCGTGCGCGGCCTCATCCTCCACGATCAAAATTCGCAAGCGATCAGCGTCCACGAGCACATCCTCACGCGCCGCGCGGCGCGGTATTAAAAGTCAGCCAGTAGCCGCACAGCGCGTCCAGCAGAGCGGTGAAGTGGGCAAAATCCACGGGTTTGACCAGATAGCTGTTGGCGTGATGGCGGTAGGCGTTGACCAAATCGGCTTCCGCCGCCGAGGTGCTGAGCACCACCACCGGAATTTGCCGCAAGTCTGGATCGTCCTTGACGGTTTTCAAAACCTCCAGGCCATCCACTCGCGGCAAGCGCAAATCGAGCAGGATCAAATCCGGTCTGGGCGAGCGCTCCGGTTGGCGATGGCATTCCCGTCGGTACAAATAATCCAGCGCGGCCTGCCCGTCGGAAACGTGCCGGAGCCGGCTGGCGGGATGGCGCTCGGCAAAATGCCGCCGCACGATCTCGGCGTGCGCGGGTTCATCTTCCACCAGCAACACCACGGCTGGCTGGTTTCTCACGTCTAAACGGCCTCGCTCCGTTGTTCGACGGCTTCCGGCAAGGTAAAGCGCACGCACGTTCCTCGGCCGACGCCCGTCGATTCCAGCCAGATCTGCCCGCGATACAGTTCCACGATCCGTTTGACCAGCGCCAGGCCCAGCCCCGTGCCTTCACTTTTCGGGTCGAGTTTTTCAAACAGGCCGAACACTTTCTCCTGATAGCACGGTTCGATGCCCATGCCGTTATCGCGCAGGTAAAACACCCATTCCCAACCCCGCCGTTCGACGCCGATTTCGAGGTCGGGCACGGCTTGATCGCCCATGTACTTGACGGCGTTCTCGATCAGATTTTGCCAAATTTCCAGCAAGCGCGCCCGGTCCCCCACCAGCGTCAGCGCCGTCTCGACCAACCGGACGTTCACCCCCCGCTCGGCGATGCCGCCCGCCGTCAGCCGCAGCGCCTCCTCGGCAAGTTCCTGAAAACCGACCCGCACCGGCGGGCGGGCGACGCGCCCGACCCTTGAGAGATCGAGCAACTCCTCCAGCAACTGGCCCATCCGGTCGGCGGCGGAGCGCATGTAGGCCATGTCCTGCGCGATCCGCGCGGTATCGGCTCGCGCCAGATCCTGCTCCAGATAGCCCAGAAAAGCCTTGATCGTCACCAAGGGGCTCTTGAGGTCGTGGGAGACCAGATAAATGAACCGTTCCAGCTCGGCGTTTTTTTCCTGAAGCTCCAATCGCGCCAGCCGGCGGGCGGTGATGTCGTTTTGCACCCCGATGAACCGGGTCACCCGCCCGCCGGCGTCTTGAACCGGATCGAGCAGAAGATGGATCCAGAAACTGGAACCGTCGCGATGGCCGCTGAGAAGTTCGCCTTCGTAACCCTGGCCGGCCGCCAGCGCCGCGCGGATCGCGCCGACGGCGGCGGGATCGGTTTCGGCTCCCCGCAACACCGCACACACGTCCTGGCCCGCCACCTCGGCGAGGCTAAAACCGCTGGCGCGGACGAAGGCCGGATTGACCCACTCGATGCGCCCTTCGGCGTCGGTGATGAACACCGCGTTGGTGGTGTGCGCCGCCACCAGCGAAAGCCGCTGCAATTCTTCCTCGGCCTGCTTGCGCTCGGTGATGTCGCTGACGATGACCAGCAATAACGGCTCGTCGCCGCTCGGCTGCCGCCAGGGAAACGCGGGAGCGTCCCTGCGCGCGGTCACTCGCGCCGCCAACCGGCGGCCGCTTCGGTCTTGCAAGCTCAGATCGAGGCTCTTACCGTCGGGACTGTTGAAGAACGATTTGAAGCGGCCGCGAAAAACGGCTTGGTCGGAAGCGTCGATGAAGGCGGCCAGCGACCGGCCGGCCAGATCGGCGCTTTCCCAACCCACCATCTCGGCGAAGGTCTGATTGCTTTGCCGGATAAAACCGTTGGCGTCCAGCGTCAGATAGCCTACCGGAGCCTGATCGTAAAGGCGCGCGTAGCGATTTCTGGCCAGCTCCAACTGGTTTTGCACGCCGCGCAATTCCTCGTTTTGCAGTTCCAACTCCACCTGATAGACCGACAAATCGTGAATGATCCGTCCGAATTCCGTCGAGGACACATCGGGCTGTTCCCGGCGCGCGCGCGACAGCAGGGCGGCTTCGGCCCGCTCGCGCAACGAAGGCGGCCGGCTGCTGGCCTGCGACTTCATCCGTCTTCTCCGTCAGGAGCCGACTCCCGCCGCGCCAGGGCCTGTTGGAGCTGCTTGTAATGGGTGATATCCACGAACGACAGCACCGCGCCGGAAAAGGTCTTCGGTCCGACGATATAAGGGGCGACCCGCATCAGATACCAGACCTCCTCCCGAGTGCGGACTTCCCGCTCCAGAATCTGATTGGTGGCCTGTACTTCCCGGAGCGCTTGCAGCGGATTGCCGCTGGTCAAATAGTGGGAGATATGGGTGATCGGTCGGCCGATGTCGCTGTCCAATAACTTGAAAATCCGTGAGATTTGCGGCGAGAAACGCCGCACCTCCAGATTTTCATCCAACAGCAGATGGCCGATCCCCGGCGCGCCCAGCAAATTTTCCACATCGTTACTGAGCTCGGTCAATTCGATCATCTTGCTTTGGTATTCGGTATTGACGGTGAACAGCTCCTCGTTGGTGGATTGCAGCTCCTCGTTGGTGGATTGCAGCTCCTCGTTGCTGGCCAGCAATTCTTCGTTAGTGGCCTGCAATTCCTCGTTGGAGGTTTCCAACTCCTCGATGGTGGCCTGAAGATTCTCGCGGGTGAATTGCAAATCCTGCTCCAGATCGCGCAAGCGCTCCTCGGCCACCTTGGACAGATCGTAAGATTGAACTCCGACGTCTGCCTCCGCGCCCTCGTTCTTTTTCACCTCCTCGATAAACACCACCACCAGGGACACTTGGCCCTTTTTCTCCGGCAACGGCCGGATCCGCAAATCCACCAGCCGACCCGCGCCCTCCTGGGTCAGCCGAATATTGGCAAAGCGCAGCTCCTGACGCTGGCGGAACACCTTCTGAATGCCGGTCGTCAGCGGGATGGTCAGCTCGCGGGCGGCCATCTTGGAAATGTCGTTGACCACCTTGCCCGAGGGGAGTCGGAAGTAGCTTCCGGCATCGCCCAACACGTGCAGGACTTCCAGCTGTTCGTTGACGATCAGCGCCAGCGGGATGTAATCGTGGGTGATCGCCTCCAGAAACCGCTCCAGCACCCGCTCTTCCTCGCTCAAGCGCAACGTCCGGCGGACGCTGGCGAACTGGCCCCGCAAGTCCCGCGCCCGGGTGTCGGTCACCGACAGCAGGCGGGTGTTGTCGGAGGATAAGGGCTTGAGCCGACCCCGCGACCGATAAAGCTTCCATTTCGAATCCAGCACTTCGAAATAATCGGTCATGTCGCCGATGGTCTCGCTGGTGCCCAACATCAAGACCCCGCTGGGATTGAGCGAAAAATTGAAGAATTCCAAAACCTTATGTTGCAAGATCGGCTGGAGATAGATCAGCAGATTGCGGCAGCTGATCAGGTCGATGTTGGTGAACGGCGGATCCTTGATCAGATTGTGCTGGGCGAAAACCACCATTTCCCGAATGCTGCGCGCGATTTGGAAGTTATCTTCCTTCTTGTGGAAATATTTGGCTAAAAGCCGGGGCGAGACATCGGCGGCGATGCTTTCCGGGAAACAGCCGTTGGCGGCGAAGTGAATGGCGTCCCGGTCGATGTCGGTGGCAAAAATCTTCAAATCGCGGGAAACCCCCGCCAGTTCCATGGTCTCGCGCGCCAGGATGGCCAGACTGTAGGCCTCCTCGCCGGTGGAGCACCCCGCTACCCAAAAGCGGCTCTCCCGACTTTCGGGATTCTTGAAAATCTCCGTCAGCCCCAGTTGGGCGAGCCGGTCGAACGCATCCTGATCGCGGAAAAAACTGGTGACGCCGATCAGCAGTTCCCGATACAGCGCCACCACCTCGCCGGGGTGGTTGGAGAGAAAGGCGACATAGTCCCGGATGTCGTCGGTTTGATTGATGGTCATCCGCCGCTCGATGCGCCGGGTGACGGTGCTGGGCTTGTAGAAGGTGAAATCGACCTTGCACTTCTCGCGCAGGATGGCAAAGATGCGGGTCAAGCCCTGCTCGTCGCTCAACAGCGTCTCGGAGCGCTCGACCTTGGTGATGTAGGGATGCTTGGCGAAGGACAGCAACTGACCGGGCATCTGCTCCGGCGGGAGCACGAAATCGGCCAATCCGGTGGCGATGGCCGCCCGCGGCATTCCGTCGAACTTGGCGCTTTCCTCGCTCTGCACCATCGCCATGCCGCCGTATTCCTTGATGGCGCGCACGCCTCGCGTGCCGTCGCTGCCGGTGCCGGACAGAATGATCGCCACCGCCTTCTCGTTTTGATCCTCGGCCAGCGAGCGCAAGAACACGTCGATCGGCAAATTGACGCCCTTGCTGTGATCCTGTTCGCTCAGCAGCAGCTTGCCGTGGAAGATCGTGAGATTTTTCTTCGGCGGAATCAAATACACATGATTGGGCAGCACCACCATCCCATCTTCCGCCCGGTTCACCGGCATCAGGGTTTTCTTGGACAGCAGTTCGACCATCAAGCTTTTGTAATCCGGCGAGAGGTGCTGGATCACGATAAAACCCAAATCATTTTCAGGCGGCATGTGGCTGAAAAACAGCTCGATGGCTTCCAGCCCGCCGGCGGACGCGCCGACCGCCACGTAATGGGTCGGCGATCCTGTCAGCTCGACCGCTTCTTCCGGCTTATCGCTCGTTTTCTTCATGCTAAAAACTCCAAAATAGCAAACGCGCGTTGACCGCAAACCGTGCTCGCCGCCGAATAAGTTGTCAAGGGCTGGAGGCGGCCGCAACGCCGGCCGCCGGGCGAATCAAGAACAGGCGTTCGGGCTCGAAAAGAGGGTTGGACCCCGCCGGACGGGACTGCCGAGCCGATACCGAAAACCCGCCCGAGCATCCGGCTCCGGCGGGTCGAACTCGCGGGCGCAAACCGCCGATCTAGGGAGCGGAAGCCACTCCGGCGCCGCGAGCCTGGGAATCGGCGTGGTAGGAGGAACGGACCATCGGGCCGGAAGCTACATGGGTGAAGCCCAGCGCCTCGCCGACTGCCCGCAGCCGTTCGAACTCCTCGGGCGGAACATAGCACGCCACCGGCAAGTGATGGACGCTGGGTTGCAGATACTGGCCCAAGGTCAGCATGTTCACGCCATGATCGCGCAAATCGCCCATGACCTCCTCGATTTCCGCCAGCGTCTCGCCCAAGCCCAACATCAAGCCCGATTTGGTGGGGATGCGAGGATGGGCTTCCTTGAACCGTTTTAGCAGTTGCAGCGAATAATGGTAATCCGCGCCAGGCCGCGCCTGCCGGTACAAGCGCGGCACGGTTTCGAGATTGTGGTTGAACACATCCGGCGGTTCGCCCGCCAGCACCGCCAGCGCCGCTTCCATCCGGCCCCGGAAATCCGGGGTCAGAATTTCGATGACGATGCCCGGCCGTCGGGCGCGCACCGCGCGGACGCAGGCGGCGAAATGCGCCGCGCCACCGTCGCGCAGATCGTCCCGATCCACCGAGGTAATCACCACGTAGTTCAAACCCATCGCCGCCACCGTGCGGGCCAGATTCTCCGGCTCCTGGCCGTCGAGCGAATTGGGCCGTCCGTGACCGACATCGCAAAACGGGCAGCGCCGGGTACAAATGTCGCCCATGATCATGAAGGTGGCGGTGCCGTGGCCGAAGCATTCGCCGAGATTGGGACAATTGGCTTCCTCGCAGACCGTATGCAGCCGGTTGTCCCGCAAAATCTGTTTCAGCCGCAGCACCTCCGGCGTGCCGGGAAAGCGCGCCCGAATCCAAGCCGGCTTGCGCAGGCGCTGCTCGGGCGTGGTCGGAGCGATCTTGACCGGAATTCGGGCGAGCTTTTCCTCGCCGCGCAGTTTCCCGCCTGGAGCCTGGACCGCTTTCGCCGGCGGCGCACTCGCGAGGGCATCAGCGGCGGGGGCGACGAATTCTGGACTAAGGCTGGATTCGGACATGGCGTATTCCTGAAATGGGCGCGGATGACCTGGACTTTGACGCGAGCGAGCGCCGATGTTTCCCACAGGCTGAAACGGCGACGCCGGCTTTCGGCTTCAAGGCAATCCCGTAAGGAGATCGAAACAAGTGTAGCCCAGCTTGCGGCCGAGGCGGGGCAATAAATCGTCGGCCGCGTCCTCCAGACTCAGATCGAGTCCCAGATCGCGCAACTGGGTCACCCGCAAGCCGGGGTAACCGCAAGGATTGATCCGGCCGAACGGTTCCAAATCCATGGCGACGTTAAGGCTCAGCCCGTGATAGGACCGGCCCTGGCGGATGCGCAAGCCCAGCGAGGCGAGCTTGGCGTCGGCGACGTAAACGCCCGGCGCATCGCCGCGCGCGCGCGCCGCAACGCCGCGACAGGCCAGCAGCTCGATGACCGATTGCTCCAGCGCGGTCACCAACGCCCTCGGGCCCAGTCCCAGCCGGCGCACGTCCAACAGGCAATACGCCACCAGTTGACCGGGGCCGTGATAGGTGACTTGCCCGCCGCGATCGGTCTGAATCACCGGAATCTCGCCCGGCGCCAGCAGGTGTTCCGCCTTGCCGGCCATGCCTTGGGTAAACACCGGCGCATGTTCGACCCACCATAGCTCGTCGGGCGTGCCGGCGTCGCGGCGGTCGGTGAAGTCGCGCATCGCCTCGAACACCGCCCGGTAGTCGCAAAATCCCAGCCGGCGCAAGGTCAAGGGATGGCGGGTTGGAACGGGCGCGGCCGTCACGGACGCTACAACACCAAGGCAATTTCAGGATGGCCGCTCAATTCCTGGTAGATGGCGTCCAACTGTTGACGATCGCGAGCGCGCACGATCACCGTGATCGATTGATACCGCCCGGCGCGGCTGTCGCGCACCCGCACCCGCGATTCGTCCAAATCGGGCGCGTGCCGGCGCGCCAGCTCGATGGCCAGCGCGCGCAGATCGACCGTGCTGGCCCCCAGGATCTTGATGGGAAAATCGCAGGGAAATTGCAGCGGCGATTCGCCTTCCGGGTCAACTCCGCGCGCCTTCATCACCGCCTTCAGCGAAACAGGTAATAAAAGAACATCATGATCGAGTCGATCAACCGCCCGAACCAGCCGCTTTGGGGCACCTCCTTCAACGCCACCAATGGGGTCTTGCTCACCTCCTGATCGCCCAGCTTGACCACAATTTCGCCGAAGGGCTGATCCTTTTGCGCCGGCGCGATGAGTTTGGGCTGTACGCTCGTGGTGATGCTCACTTGCGGGGCCTGCCCCTTGGGAACGGTCACGTATAAGGGATGAACCACGCCTAAAGGCAATTCGCTTTCCTTGCCTTTCCAGATGCGGGCCGTGACGATGGGCGCATTAGCGTCGTGCAGCTTGCGGCTTTCGAAAAAACTGAAGCCGTAATTTAACAGCGCCTGGCTGGCCTGAAAGCGGTCTTTTTCCTTGGTCGCCCCCAGCACCACGCCGATCAGGCGGGTGTCGTTGCGCTTGGCCGACGACACCAAGCAATAGCCGGCCGATTCGGTGTGGCCGGTCTTGACGCCATCGACCGAGCTGTCGGTAAACAACAGCCGGTTGCGATTTTCCTGGTCGATATTGTTGTATTTGAAACCGCGCACCGAATAGCGGGCGTAGTGCTCGGGAAAATCCTGAATCAAAACCCGCGCCAGCAGCGCGATATCGCGGGCGGACATGTAATGATTGGGATCGGGCAAGCCCGCGGCGTTGGTGAAATGGCTGCTTTTCAAGCCCAGCCGTTCCGTCTCCTGATTCATCAGTTTGACGAAGGTTTCCTCCGAGCCGGCCACATGCTCGGCCAACGCCACCGTGGCGTCGTTGCCGGACTGCACCACCATGCCCATCAGCAGGTCTTCCACCGAGACTTGGCTGCCGACCTTGACGAACATTTTGGAGCCGGCCGTTTTCCAGGCTTTCTCGCTGATCGTCACTTTATCGTCCAGATGAATTTTCCCGGCTTTCAGCGCCTTGTAAATGACGTAACCCGTCATCAACTTGGTGATGCTGGCCGGCTCCATCCGCTCGTCGCCTTTCAAGTTGGCCAGCAAATTGCCGCTCTGATAATCCATCAGCACATAACCCTTCACCGGCAGTTGCGGCGGCGGCGGTATGGGTTCGGCGCGCGCTGGCGTCCAGCCAGCCAGCAGCAGAGCGATCATCAGAAACGGTACCAACAGAATGGGAGCTTTAGTCGAATACGGCATGTCGCGGCTGTCTTTCGGGGGTGGCGAATCGAAGGGGTGATTCTAGCTACAAGCGCGGTTCAAAAACAAACCGCCTTGCGTCTCAAGCGGCAAGGCGGTTTGATCGCGGTACGCGGTTAAAGGCTGGCCTCAGTCGCTAAAGTTGCGGGAGCGGTTCAGTTTCACGCCCGCCAACCGCACCAGCGCCGCCTTGGACGCCGCCGCTTGGCGGGAAGATGGACGAACATCCGCCCGCTGGATCGGGCCAGCGGTCTTGCGGCTCTCACGCGATGGCTGACCGCCGTCGCGCGAGGGCGACGACCGATCCGCTTTGGCGCGGCGCGCGCCGGCTTTCTCACTTGGGTCGCGCCGCACGGAAGCCGGCGCTTCACCCGACGCCATCAGACGCGGCGCGGGAACGTCCAGCACCGGCGCTTGTGGGACGTGGGCCTGCTCGCTCGCGCGCGAAGACCCGGCGCTCGCGTCGTCGCCCGCCAAGGTCTGCGGCGGGGAAGCGACCGGCCCCGGCGGTCCGGCGCGAACCGCAATCAACTCTGAGCGAGGCGGCTCCGACATCGCTGGCGGGACTGGTTCCACGCGGACCATGGGCGGAGCAGCCCCTCGCGGCGGCGTTACGGACCTCGCCGGCTCTGCAATGGAGCGTTTCGACGGTTCGGTCGGAACCGAGGCGAAGGTTAACGGCAAAGGCGGTGAGGCGGGCGGCGGTTCGGCGCGCGCCGACGCGACCACCGACAGCGCGGCGGAATCAGGCGCTTTAGGCTCCTCGCGGGCGGATCGCGGCGTGGCGGGCCCGTCCGATGCGGACTTCGACGGCTGGCCCGCCAGCTGCCGTCTGGCGTCGGCGCGCCGGGCCGCCAGCTTGGGCAACAACTGATAAGGCTCCAGCGCGGTCACTTCCACCTGGGCGGTGCCCTTGCCCAACATGGCCAGGCGGTCGGCGGCGGCGTAGGACAAATCGATAATGCGCTGGCCCACAAACGGGCCTCGGTCGTTGACCTTCACCACGACATTGCGGCCGTTTTCCAGATTGGTCACCCGCACGTAGGTCGGAATCGGCAAGCTTTTGTGGGCGGCGGTCAAATCGAACATGTTGTACAACGGACCGCTGGAGGTCTTGCGTCCGTGAAACCCCTTGCCGTACCAGGAGGCGACCCCTCGCTCGCGGTAGCCTTCGCTGGTTTCCTGGACCCGGTAGCGCCGGCCGAACACCACATAGGTGTCGGGATTGCCGCTGCGGCTGGCGGGTTCGAGTCGGAGCGCGGATTCTAAATTGCTCTTGGGGGGAGTTGCCGGAATATCGGCGACCGGCGAGCCGAGCGGCGCGGAATTTTCAGGGACCGTGCCGCAGCCGGCGAGCGCCGCCGCCAACGAGGAATAGAGCAAGGCGTGGCTCCAGTAGGATTTCGCCATAAAACACCTCCCTTCCACTGCCTGACGCGCCGATGACGCCTTCCGGCAGTGCGATTTTTGTGGATTTTCAGGAGCGCTCAACCGGCGCTGACGGCCGGTTGCGGCGCGGGAAGGCGAGCCGCCCCCCGATAACGCGCGCGGATTTCCTGGCTGAGCTGGTAAACCGCCATGGCGTACAACTGGCTGTGGTTGTAGCGAGTGATGACGTAGAAATTATGAAAGCCCAGCCAGTATTCGGGTCCATCGCCGGCTTGCAGCTCCAACAGCAGCGCAGCTTGAGCATCGTTGACCGATCCCTGGGGCGTGATCCCTCGCGCGCGCAGGCTGGCGACGCTGGTTTGCGGTGGGCTTAGCCGCCGGCTGACCAACGCCGGATAGTTAGCCCCGCTCACCGACGCGGGCGCGGCGACCGGCCCGCCAGCCCGCCAGCCGTGCTTGCTGAAATAATTGGCGACGCTGCCGATGGCGTCACGCGGGTTGCGCCACAGATCGCGATGGCCGTCGCCGTCGAAATCCACGGCGTACGAGCGGTAGCTGCTCGGCATGAATTGCCCGTAGCCCATCGCGCCGGCGTAAGAACCCCGAGGCGCGAGCGGATCGACCCCCTCCGTCCGGGTCAGCAGCAGGAAGCTCTCCAACTCCTTGCGGAAATAATCGGCGCGCCGGGGATAGTCGAACGCTAGCGTGGCCAACGCCTCCAGCACCCGGTATTTGCCCATGTTGCCGCCGTACTGGGTTTCGACGCCGATGATGGCCACCACATACTCCGGCGGCACCCCATAAACCTGTTCGGCCCGCGCCAGCGCCGCCGCGTTGGCGCGCCAGAACGCCACTCCGCCGTCGATCCGCTTGGCGGTCATGAAGATGGGCCGATAGGTGTGCCAAGGCTTGGATTCGGCCGGCTTGGACATGGCGGCGACGATGCTCGGCTGGAGTTGGGCGCGCGCGAAGGTGGCTTGCAAGTGCGCCGCGTTGAAGCCGTGCTGGGCCGACATCCGGCGGATGAACGCCTGCGCGTCGGGGCGATCGGCCAGCGGCTGGCCGGAACCCGCCGAGCCGGTTTCATCCCCGAAACTCTGCGGCGCGGGGGCGGGCGGAGCCGAATCCATCGGAAAACTCCCCGGTTGCCGCACCGGCGCTTGCGGGGCGCAGGCGCTGAGGACCAGCAAAAAAGCGAGCAATATCGGGCTTTTCACGCGCAAATCTCGTCGTTGGCAAGGGTAGGCGATTACCGCGTCAGGTTCCGGCGGTGCGAATGAACGCTCATCAGCATACCGAAGCCCGCCATGATCGTCACTAGGGAAGTACCCCCATAGCTGAACAGCGGCAGCGGCAAACCCACCACCGGCAACAGGCCGGAGACCATCCCGGAATTGACGAAGGCGTAGATGAAAAAGATCAAGGTCAGACTGCCGGACAGCAGGCGGCCGTAGGTGTTCGGGGCGCGGGTGGCCATGTAAAGGCAGCGGGCGATGATGAAAAAATACATCGCCAACAACACGCATCCCCCGACCAAGCCGAATTCCTCGGAAAAGGCGGCGAAGATAAAATCGGTCGAGCCTTCCGGCAAAAAATCCAGATGGGACTGGGTGCCGTTCAGCCAGCCCTTGCCGTAAATGCCGCCGGAGCCGATGGCGATCTTGGATTGGATGATATGGTAGCCCGTGCCCAGCGGGTCGCTTTCGGGGTCCAGAAAAGTCCACACCCGCTGGCGCTGGTAATCGTGCATCACGAAAGTCCAAAACAGCGGAACGACCGCCGCCAGCACGGCGGCCAGGCCGATGATGATAAACCAGTTCAATCCGGCCAAAAACAGGGCGACCGCCCCGGCCCACCCCACCACCAGCGCCGTGCCCAAATCCGGCTGCTCGGCGATCAAGATGAAAGGGATAACGGTGATCAGCGCGCCCGCCAACAGCGGCAGCCAGCGCGGCGGCAGCGCCTTGTCGGCGAAAAACCACGCCATCATCATCGGCACGGCCAGCTTCATGATCTCCGAGGGTTGAAACCGCACCACGCCCAAATCCAGCCAGCGTTGCGCGCCCTTGGAAATGTCGCCCACCACCATCACCGCCACCAGCAATAACAGCCCCGCCAGATAAAGCCAAGGCGACCAGAACCGGATATGGCTCGGCGGGATTTGGGCCAGCACCAGCATGATGGCGAAGCCCAACCCCAACCGCATCGCCTGGCCGAGCACTAAATCCATGTTGCGCTGGCCGGCGCTGTAGAGCACCACCAAGCCCAAGCCCGACACCGCCAGCAGCCCCAGCAGTAACGGCCAATCCAGCTTGATCAGCCCCAGAACCCGGCGGCCGTTATTCCAGTCCATCGCGCTGCACTTCCGGCACCAGCTTAAGCCCCGCGTCCAGTTTGTCGTCGTACTGATCGAGCAGATAGGCGTCCATCACCCTGCGGGCCAGCGGCGCGGCGGTGGCGCTGCCGCCGCCGCCGTGCTCGGCGATCACCGCCACGGCGATGCGGGGGTCCTCGACCGGCGCGAACGCCACGAACAGCGCGTGATCCAGCAGGTGCTTGGCCAGCCGTCTGGCGTTGTAGCTCTGATTTTGACCCAGGGTAAACACTTGCGCGGTGCCGGTCTTGCCGGCGATCCGGTAGCGCGGGCTTCTGATCTTGTGGGCGGTGCCGCCTTCCACCACGTGGATCATGCCGCCGATGATCGCATCCCAAAACCGGGGATTCTTGACCTCAATGGTTCCCGCCGACCGAGGTTCCACCCGATTTTTGACTCGGGTGCCGGGATCTTCCGTGGCGTGGACCACGCGCGGTAAAAACACCTTGCCGTGCTGGGAAATGACGGCGGTGGAATGCGCCAGCTGCAACGGCGTGGCGAGGAAAAACCCCTGGCCGATGCCGGCGCTGACGGTATCGCCGGGGAACCAGTCTTGCTTGTGGACCTTCTGCTTCCATTGCGGGGAGGGCAACAGCGCCCC
Organism: Competibacteraceae bacterium UBA6584; assembly: GCA_002433805.1. Lineage (GTDB taxonomy): Bacteria > Pseudomonadota > Gammaproteobacteria > Competibacterales > Competibacteraceae > Competibacter_A. The sequence goes on from DJIW01000002.1 coordinate 18,380, forward strand.
CTTTTCGCCGGGCAAATCGATTCCGGTCGGCCGGCCCAGGCTAAACTTGTCCAGAAAAGCCTTGGTCCGGTCGATGCCGAGCTTGACCGCCAAGTCGTAAAAATAAACGTCGCAAGACTGCGAGATCGCCCGATCCAGACTGACGGCGCCGTGGCCGCTGCGCTTCCAGTCGCGAAACTTGCGGCTCGCGCCCGGCAAGCGATACACCCCGGCGCAAAACACCCCGCTGGCGCGGTTGACGACCCCGTACTGCAAGCCCGTCAGCGCCATCAGCGGCTTGATGGTGGAACCGGGCGGATAAACGCCACGCAAGGCGCGGTTGAGCAGCGGCCGGTCCTTGGAGGTGTTGAGCTTCCGATAAGCGGAAAACTCGATCCCGTTGACGAAGGGATTGGGGTCGTAAACCGGCTGGCTGGCCAGGGCCAGCACTTCGCCGTTGCGGGGATCGATGGCCACGATGGCGCCGTTGTGGCCTTCCAGCGCCTTCTCGGCCACCGCTTGCAAGCGTATGTCGAGGCTGAGGTGAAGATGCTGTCCGGGCGTCGGCGCGGTGCGGTTCAACACCCGCAGCGGACGGCCCTCGGCGTTGGTTTCCACCTGTTCGTAACCGGCCCGCCCGCGCAATAGGTCCTCGTAAGAACGCTCGACGCCGGTCTTGCCGATGTGGGTGCTGCCGCTGTATTGGCCGGGGTCCAGCTTGCTCATCTCCGTTTCGTCGATCCGTCCGACGTAGCCGATGGCGTGCACGCCGAGCGATTTGACCAGATAGCGGCGGGGCAGGTCGGCCTTGATATCGACGCCGGGCAACCGATACAAATCGATGGCCAACAGCGCGATTTCGTCGTCGGTCAACTGAAAGCGCAGCGGGACGCCGGTATAGGGCGGGGTGCGCCGGGCCAGCTTGCGGAACCGGTCGACATCGAGGTCCGACAGCGCGATGCGGCTTTTGATCACCGCCAGCGTACCCTCTAAATCCCGGGTTTGATCCGGCGTGACCTCAAGGTGATAGGAGGCGAGATTGTCGGCCAGCAATACCCCCCGGCGGTCGTAGATGAAACCTCGGGTCGGCGGCAGGGGCTGAATGCGGACCCGATTGCTTTCGGACAGGGTCGTGAACCGGTCGTGGTTGAGCACCTGGAGATAGACCAGCCGGCCCGAGACCGCCAGCAACCCCACGAACACCGCGCACACCATGATCAGGACCCGCCGGAAAAACAGCTCGCTCTCGGCGGTGTTGTCCTTCTCCCGGACCAGCAATCTATCCAGCGGCGGTCTGGCCGCCGCGCCCCACCGATTCATGCCGGCTCACCGCGCTTTTGCGTTCAACTGATCTCAAAATACCGGCGCACGTCGCGCAGGATGACGAACAGCAACGGCCAACACGCCATCCCGCCCAAGGCCGGAGCCAAATACCACCAATTCTTCGGCGGATAGCCGATGACGCCGCTGATCCAGAATACCAGAATCTGTTTGACCAGCAGGAACAGCAAGATGCTAAAGGTCTGCTGCCAAAGCGGCGCCGCCCGAATGCGGCGGTAAGTTTGGGAGGTCAGGTACGCCACGGCCGCGAAGGCTAGCGCGTGCTGGCCCAGCAGCGCGCCGCGGCCCACATCCAGCAACAAGCCGACCAGCCAGCCGGTCCCGAGGCCGACCCGATGCGGCAGCGCCATGGTCCAATAGATCAACACCATCGCCGCCCAATCGGGACGAAACCGCTCCAAGCCGCCCGGCCAAGGAATCCCGCCCAACAAGAACGCCGCCACGAAGCTGAGCGCGATCACCCAACCGCCCGCGCGCGGCGCGGCCGTCATGACGGTCGCGCCGCGCCGGGCGTGGAGACTTTCGGAGCGGGTTCTTTCGGTTTCGGGACCGGCGGTTGCTCCTTCGCGCCCGGCGCCGGCTCCTTGAGGCTCGGAGCGGGCTCAAGCGTGTCGGGGTTGCCTTCCAGCAGCAGGACTTCCCGAATTCGATCCAGTTGCGCGACGGGTTTGGCCACGATATTGGCGAAGGGGCTACCGGGATCGAAGGCCACCTTGATGATCGTGCCCACCGGATAACCGCGCGGGAACCGCCCCCCCAAACCGGACGTCACCAACAGATCGCCGACTTTCACATCCCCGTTATTGGGGATGTGCGGCAAGCGCAGCTCCTGAAAATTACCGGTGCCGAGCGCCAGGGTGCGGACTCCGGTGCGGTTGATCTGAACCGGCAGCGCGTGGTTGGCGTCGGTGATCAGGATCGCCGTCGAGGTCAGGGGCTCGGTTTGAATGATCTGACCGGCGATGCCGTTTTGATCGAGCAACGGCTGGCCGACGTAGACCCCGTGCTGGCGTCCGCGGTTGAGCAAAATATGATGCCGGTAAAGATCGAAGTCCACCGCCAGCATTTCAGCGACCAACACCCGTTCCGACATGTTGACCGTGGATTCCAGCAGCGACCGCAACCGACGATTTTCCGCTTCCAAAATAGTCAGTTTCTGTAATTGAACGTTAAAAAAAAGCTGTTTTTCCCGCAGCCGGGCGTTTTCTTCCAACAGCGCCCCGCGCCCGGAGAGATTTTCAGTGAGCCAGAGCTTGGTTTCGCCGGGCATTCTCATCAAATAATGCAGCGGATAAATCGCGGTTCCCAACCCGTCGCGCAAGCCGCCCAAATAACGGAAGCGATGGTCCACCGTCATCATGATGATGGAGAGCATCACCCAAAAACCAAGCTGCAAGATCGCCGTGGGATTGAGCTTGAACAAGTCTTGAGTACGCTTGCTAGGGGTGAGCGCGGACAACGGCTATTCGATGGCGAAGGCGTCGATGGCGCGCTCGTCCTTGGCGATCAGTTCCAGCACCCGACCGCCGCCTCGGGCCACGCAGGTCAACGGATCGTCGGCGATGACCACGTTGAGGCCGGTCTCCTCGATCAGCAGCTTGTCGATATCGCGCATCAGCGCGCCGCCGCCGGTGAGCACGATGCCGCGCTCGGCCACATCGGCCGCCAGTTCCGGCGGAGTCGCCTCCAGCGCCATCTTCACCGAACCGATGATGCCGGAAAGCGGCTCTTGCAAGGCTTCCAGGATCTCGTTGCTGTTGAGGGTGAAGCTGCGGGGGACGCCCTCGGCCAGATTGCGGCCCTTGATTTCGATTTCCAGAACCTCGCTGCTGGGATAGGCGCTGCCGATTTCATGCTTGATTTTCTCGGCGGTCGGCTCGCCGATCAGCACGCCGAAGTTGCGGCGCACGTAGTTGATGATGGCGTCGTCGAAACGGTCGCCGCCGACCCGCACCGCGCCGGCGTAGACAATGCCGTTGAGCGAAATCACCGCGACTTCCGAGGTGCCGCCGCCGATGTCCAACACCATCGCCCCGCGCGCTTCCTCGACCGGAATGCCCGCGCCGATGGCCGCCGCCATCGGTTCGGGAATCAAGTAGACCACCCGCGCCCCGGCGCCCATCGCCGACTCCCGGATCGCCCGCCGTTCGACCTGGGTCGACCCGCAGGGCACGCTGATCAACACCCGGGGACTGGGGTTGAAAAATTTGCGGGAATGGACCTTGCGGATGAAATGCTGGAGCATCTTCTCGGTCACGGTGAAGTCGGCGATCACGCCGTCCTTCATCGGGCGGATCGTGGACACGTTGTTGGGCGTGCGGCCCAACATCCGCTTGGCGTCCGTGCCCACCGCCGAGATCGTGCGGATGCCCCTGACCGGATCTTGATTGATGGCGACCACCGACGGCTCGTTGAGAACGATGCCGGCCCCCTTCACGTAAATCAACGTATTAGCGGTTCCCAGATCGATCGAAAGATCGTTGGAAAACTTGCCGCGCAACCATTTGAACATGTTATTAAACTACCTGTTTGCCCAAAAGCGGCTAATGCTAGCAAGCAGGGGCGTTAGGAGCAAGCCGGTAAATATGGTAGGGTTACGCGCTTGTTTCCGTTGCAAGGAGAAGGTAGACGATGTCCTTGGGACCCGCCGAAGTCGCCAAAATCGCCCTTTTGGCGCGCCTGGCCATCCGCGAACAGGATGCGCCGGCCTACGCCCGCGACCTGTCCGCCATCCTGGAGTTGGTGGCGCGGATGAACGCCGCCGACACCGCCGGCGTCGCGCCGATGGCCCATCCGCTGGATATGGCGCAACGCCTGCGCGCCGACGAAGTCTCCGAACCGGACCAGCGCGAGCGCTTCCAAACGATCGCCCCCCGCGTCGAGGCCGGTTTGTATCTGGTCCCCAAGGTCATCGAATAACTTGTTTTTACCGCCATGCACGATCAGACGATTGCCCGATTGAGCGCCGGGCTCGCCGCCGGCGAGTTCAGCAGCGAAGAATTGACCCGCGTTTTCCTGGATCGAATCGAACGATTCAATCCGGGGCTGAACGCTTTTATTACGGTGACCGAGGAATCCGCCCTGGCCCAGGCCCGCGCCGCCGACCAGCGCCGCCGGCGCGGCGAAGCAGGGCCGCTGACCGGCGTGCCCATCGCCCAAAAAGATATTTTTTGCACCGACGGCGTGCGCACCTCGTGCGGGTCGCGGATGCTGGATCGCTTCATCGCTCCTTACAACGCGACGGTGGTTGAAAAGTTGAACGCCGCCGGCGCGGTCATGCTGGGCAAGACCAACATGGACGAGTTCGCCATGGGCTCGTCCAACGAAACCAGTTTCTACGGGCCGGTGCGCAATCCCTGGGATCTGGACGCGGTGCCGGGCGGCTCCTCCGGCGGCTCCGCCGCCGCCGTGGCCGCGCGGCTGACGCCGGGAGCGACCGGCACCGACACCGGCGGCTCGATCCGCCAGCCCGCCGCGCTGTGCGGCATCACCGGCATCAAGCCGACCTACGGCCGGGTATCGCGCTGGGGGATGATCGCCTACGCCTCCAGCCTCGATCAGGGCGGGCCGATGGCGCGCACCGCCGAGGATTGCGCCTGGCTGCTGGGGACCATGGCGGGCTTCGACCCGCGCGATTCCACCAGCGCGGACCGCCCGGTGCCCGATTACGCCGCCGCGCTCGACCGACCGCTGGAGGGCTTGAAAATCGGCCTGCCCGAGGAATATTTCGGCGAAGGGCTCGATAGCGCCGTCGCCCGCGCCGTCGATGCCGCCATCGCCGAGTATCGGACCTTGGGCGCGAAAATCCTTGAAGTGAGCCTGCCCAACAGCCGTTTGGCGGTGCCCGCCTATTACGTGATCGCGCCGGCGGAATGCTCCTCCAACCTGGCGCGCTTCGACGGGGTGCGCTACGGCCACCGCTGCGAGCAACCCAAGGATTTGCTGGACTTGTACACCCGCTCGCGCGCCGAGGGTTTCGGGGCCGAAGTCACCCGCCGGATTTTGGTCGGCACCTTCGCGCTGTCGGCCGGCTATTACGACGCCTATTATCTGAAGGCGCAGCAGATCCGACGCCTGATCAGCGACGATTTCCAGCGCGCGTTCGAGCAAGTCGATCTGATCGCGGGGCCGACCTCGCCGACCGTGGCCTTCAATCTGGGCGAGAAAACGGACGATCCGATCACCATGTATCTGTCGGACATCTACACCATCGCGGTCAATCTGGCCGGACTGCCGGGGCTGTCGTTGCCGGTCGGCTTCGTCGGCCAGCGCCCGGCCGGCTTGCAGTTGATCGGGAATTATTTCGCCGAGGACCGCTTGTTAAACGCGGCCCACCGCTACCAGCAAGCCACCGACTGGCACGCCCGCGCGCCGGTCGCGTTCGCCTGACGTTCACTCATTGTTGCCAAGGTTTTGACGGATGGAATGGGAAACGGTCATCGGGCTGGAAATCCACGCCCAACTCGCCACCAACAGCAAGATTTTCTCCGGGGCCTCCACCGCTTACGGCGCGCAGCCCAACACCCAGGCCTGCGCCATCGACCTCGGCCTGCCGGGCGTGCTGCCGGTGTTGAATTGCGAGGCGGCGCGGATGGCGGTCATCTTCGGCCTGGCCGTCGACGCCGGAATCGCCCGGCGCTCGGTGTTCGCCCGCAAGAATTATTTTTATCCCGACCTGCCCAAGGGCTACCAGATCAGCCAATACGAACTGCCTATCGTGCACAGGGGTCAGTTGACCATCGACTTGGAAGGCGGCGCGACCAAGGTCATCGGCATCACCCGCGCCCATCTGGAGGAGGACGCCGGCAAGTCGCTGCACGAGGATTTTCAAGGTTCCTCGGGGATCGACCTCAACCGGGCCGGCACCCCGCTGCTGGAAATCGTCTCCGAGCCGGATTTGCGTTCGGCCAAGGAGGCGGTGACCTACATGAAGAAGCTGCACCAGCTGGTGGTCTATCTCGGCATCTGCGACGGCAACATGCAGGAAGGCTCGTTCCGCTGCGACGCCAACGTTTCGGTGCGACGCCAGGGCGACCCCAAACTGGGCACCCGCGCCGAAATCAAGAACCTCAATTCCTTCCGCTTCGTCGAACGGGCCATCGAATTTGAAATCGAGCGGCAGATCGAGCTGATCGAATCGGGCGGCAAGGTGGCGCAGGAAACCCGGCTGTACGATCCGGACCAGGGCGAAACCCGCTCGATGCGCGGCAAGGAGGAAGCTAACGATTACCGCTACTTCCCCGACCCGGACCTGTTGCCGCTGCTCATCGACGAGGCGTTCATCGCCACCGTCCGCGACAGCCTGCCGGAATTGCCGGACGCCAAGAAGCAGCGCTTCATCACCCAATACGGCTTGTCGAGCTACGACGCCGCGGTGCTCACCACCAGCCGCGCGCTGGGCGATTACTACGAAGCGACGGTCGCGGCCCTGGGCGGCGAACCGAAACTGTGCGCCAACTGGGTGATGGGCGATCTCTCGGCCCTGCTGAACAAGGACAATCGGGACATCGCCGACAGCCCGGTCAGCCCGGCGCAACTGGCGGGTCTGTTGCGGCGGATTCAGGATCGGACCATCTCCGGTAAAATCGCCAAGGACGTGTTTGAGGCCCTATGGGCCGGCGAGGGCGAAACCGACGCCATCATCGAGCGGCGCGGGCTCAAACAGATTACCGATACTTCGGCAATCGAGCAGGTGATCGACGAGGTCATCGCCGCCAATCCCGAACAACTGGCGCAGTACCGCGCCGGCAAAGACAAGTTGTTCGCCTTCTTCGTCGGCCAAGTGATGAAAGCGTCCAAGGGCAAGGCCAACCCGCAGCAGGTGAACGAGAGCCTGGAGCGCAAGCTGAAAAATTGAGCGGGCGACGAGGCCGACCCGCGTCGTTTCCAGCGGTTTAGAGACGTGGCGATGCGTTTTTTTAATGAGGCGGGGCCGGTTGATCCCGAAATTCTCAAATCTCCACCCGACGGTTGAACCTCTCCCGATCCGCTTATGCCTGACCGCGATTCCCTACGCCGCTTCTTGTTCGAGCACTTGGACGCGCGCGGCGAGATCGTCCATCTCGACGCCGTTTGGCGGACGGTGCTGGAACGCCGGGACTACCCGCCGGCGGTGCGTCAAGTGTTGGGCGAGGCGACCGCCGCCGCCGCGCTGCTCTCGGCCGCCATCCAGTTCGACGGCTTGATGACCTTGCAAATTCAGGCGAGCGGACCGCTGCGGCTGGTCGTGGTGCAAGTCACCCCGGAACGGACGCTGCGCGCGCTGGCGCGCTGGGACGGCGAACCGGCGACGGGTCCGCTGCGAGAATTGTGCGGCGACGGCGCGCTGATCCTGAACCTCGATTCCGGTCAAGGCCGCGAACCTTATCAAGGGGTGGTCAGCCTGCGCGGCGAGCGGCTGGCCGAGGCGCTGGAAGACTATTTCGAGCGCTCCGAACAGCTGCCGACCCGGATTCAATTGACCGCCGACGCGCAAGCCGCCGCCGGCTTGCTGCTGCAGCGGCTGCCCGACGCCGGGCTCGCCAGTCAAGAGGACTGGAACCGACTGAGCCTTCTGACCGCCACCCTGCGACCGCAAGAATTGCTGGAGTTGGACGCCGCCGCGCTGCTGCGGCGGCTGTTTCACGAGGAGGACGTGCGCTTGTTCAAACCGGCGGCGTTCGGCTACCGCTGCACCTGTTCGCGGGAACGCACCGCCGCCATGCTTTACGCGCTGGGCGAGACCGAATTGCGGGAAACCGCGGCGAAACAGGACACGCTTGAGGTCGATTGCGAGTTTTGCGGCCAACGCTACGCCTTCGACGCCATAGACTTAAGCGGTTTGCTCGCCGGCGCCGCCTCGGATGCCTCGATCACCCGCCATTGACCGTCATGCGCACCCTATTCAGCCTCTTTCTCGATATTTGCCTGTTCCGCAAAGCGCCTCAGGATGTGCCGTCGTCGATGGCGCTGTTGAAGCTGTGCCTGCTGGCCTATGCCGGTTCCGGCCTGCTGGTGCTGTTGATCAGCACGCCCGCGCCGGTGGCCCTGTTGCAAATCCTGCTGGATCTGGTGCTGTTGAGCGGGCTGCTCTATTTGGGCTTGAGCGCGCGCCGCCATCCCAAGCGCTTCGAGCAGACGCTCAGCGCGTTGGCCGGCTCCGGCACCCTGATGGGACTGCTGGCGTTGCCGCTGCTGTTTTGGCTCTCCGGCCAAGGCCAAGGAGACGGCGCGGCGCTGCCGTCGCTATTGTTATTAATGCTGATGGTCTGGAGTATCGCGGTCATGGCGCATATCCTGCGTCACGCCTTTGAAGTCCCGACCTGGCTGGGCGCGGCGCTGGCGTTGGCTTACACCTTTCTATCGTGGACCTTGACCGGTTGGATCGATCCGCAACCCCCTCTGCACTGAACCGGCGCGCCCATCCCCGAAGCGGCCGGAGAGAGTTCTGACATGCACATTCACATTCTCGGTATTTGCGGCACCTTCATGGCCGGCGTCGCCCTGTTGGCCCGCGCCGCCGGCCACGCGGTTTCCGGCTGCGACGCCGGCGTCTATCCGCCGATGAGCACCCAGCTAGCCGAGGCCGGCATCGCGCTGCGCGAGGGTTACGACCCCGAACAGCTGACCGAATTCAAGCCCGATATGATCGTGGTCGGCAACGTGATGAGCCGGGGCAGGCCGCTGGTCGAGGCGATGCTGGACCGCAACCTACCCTACACCTCCGGTCCGGCGTGGCTGGCCGAGCATGTGTTGCGCGACCGGCACGTGCTGGCGGTCGCCGGCACCCACGGCAAAACCACCACCAGCAGCCTGCTGGCCTGGATTTTGGAAGCCGCCGGCCGGGAACCCGGCTTTTTGATCGGCGGCATTCCGGCCAACTTCGGGCAATCGGCCCGCTTGGGCCGCGCGCCGTTGTTCGTGGTGGAAGCGGACGAATACGACACCGCCTTCTTCGACAAGCGCTCCAAGTTCGTGCACTACCGGCCGCGCACGCTGATCTTGAACAATCTGGAATTCGATCACGCCGACATCTTCCCCGATCTGGCCGCGATCCAGCGCCAATTCCACCATTTGCTGCGGACCGTGCCGGGCGCGGGACTGGTCGTCGCCAACGGCCGGGACGCTCATCTGGCCGAGGTGCTGGCGATGGGCTGTTGGACGCCGGTGGAGCGCTTCGGCGTCGGCGACTGGGAAGCGCGCGCCAGCGCCGCCGACGGCAGCGCGTTTGACGTGTACTATCGCGGCGCGGCGCAAGGCCGAGTGGATTGGAGCCAACTGGGGCCCCACAATGTCTGCAACGCGCTGGCCGCGCTGGCCGCCGCCCGCCATGTCGGAGTGCCCGCCGCCGAGGCGGTCGCCGCCTTGGCCCGCTTCGAGGGCGTAAAACGGCGCTTGGAAGTGCGCGGCACGGTCGGCGGGGTGACGGTCTACGACGATTTTGCCCACCACCCCACCGCCATCGCCACCACGCTGGACGGCCTGCGCGCCCGCGTCGGCGCGCAGCCCATCATCGCCGTCTTGGAGCCGCGTTCCAACACCATGAAACTGGGCGTGTTCAAGGACAGCCTCGCCCCGGCGCTGGCGGCGGCCGACGCCGTGGTGCTCTATCAAGCGCCCGATTTAGGCTGGGACTTGGGGTCGGTGGCGGCGGCGCTCGGTTCGCGCGCGCAGATTTGCCCCACCCTGGACGCCACCTTGGCCGCCGTCCAGCGCCGGGTCGAACCCGGCGCTCACGTGTTGGTCATGAGCAACGGCGGTTTCGGCGGCATTCACGAGCGGCTTTTGCAAGGCTTGCGGGCGGACGCTTCCGGCTGAACCGCGCCCCTTCGGCAACCCCGGCCCGATCCGCCGCTGCGCGTTCGCGCTTTTCGGCTTCGGTCAAGGCCGGACCCTACGCGATTAGGCCGCCTGAAAAGCGCTTGATTCCAGCGCGGCGCGCACGGTCAGCAACGCTTTATCGAAATCAAAACGGTCGATTTCACCTCGCAAGCACGCCGCCGCCGGACCCAAGGCCGCTTCCAGCAGCGCGCCCGATTCAAACCAGATTTCGTTGGCCCGCGTATCGTCCTCGGCCAACAGCCGTTCCAAACCAAGCAATGTTTCCCTCACGAGCGTCCGATCCTCGGCCGATAGGGGCGCCGCTTCCACCGAGTCGGTCCGCTCTTGCTCCGCCGCCGCTTCGACCGTTTCCGCGCTTTGCGCGTCCGGGTCCGCTCCGACCGCCACCGGCAACCAGACCGAGAGCAGCCGATAAAGACTCTCCGGGGCCACCGGCTTGCCGATGTAATCGTTCATGCCGGACGCCAGACAGCAGCGCCGGTCCTCGTCAAAGGCGCTGGCGGTCATCGCCAAAATCGGCAGCGCGGACTTGCCGGGCAAGCGGCGGATGGCTTCGGTGGCCTCCACGCCGCCCATGACCGGCATCTGCATGTCCATCAGCACCAAGGCCCAATCGGCGGCCTCAACCTTCGCCACCGCTTCCCGGCCGTCGCCGGCCACCTCAACGGCCAAACCGGCGTTTTCCAGCAGCGCCCGGGTCACTTCCTGGTTGACCGGATTATCCTCGACCAGCAACACCCGCACGCCCCGATAGCGCCGCGCCAACAGCTGCTCCACGGCAACGGCGGGCGCGGGCGCGTCGCTGTGCTCCGCCGCTTCCGCCACTTTGCCCAACCGGGCGGTCACCCAGAAGGTGCTGCCGGAACCGAAGGTGCTGACCACTCCTACCTCGCCGCCCATCAACCGCGCCAACCGCCGGCTGATCGCCAATCCCAAGCCGGTCCCGCCATAGTGTCGCGTCGTGGAGTCATCCGCCTGGACAAAGGCTTCGAACAGCCCCGCCTGTTGCGCTGGCGTCAAGCCGATGCCCTGATCTTCCACCTCAAGCCGCAGCAACACGCTATCGCACGCTTCCGCGTCGAGGCGGGCGCGGACCGCGATCGGGCCGCTTTCGGAAAATTTGATGGCGTTAGCGACGAAGTTCAACAGAATCTGCCTCAGCCGCAACAAATCGCCGCGCAACCGCGCCGGCACGTCGGGATCGATGGTTTGGACCAGGCGCAGCCCCTTGGCGGCCGCCCGCTCGCCGAGCAGGCTGAAGGTGTGATCGATGACCTGCACCAACCGGAACTCGGTTTCCTCCAACAGCAGCCGACCGGCCTCGATCTTGGACAAATCCAGGATGTTGTTGAGAATCCCCAGCAAATGCTGGGCGGCGTCGTTGATCTTGAGCAGGGATCCCCGCTGCTTGGGCGAGTCGATTTCCTGGCCGAGCAGATAGGCCAGCCCGATGATCGCGTTCATCGGCGTGCGGATTTCGTGGCTCATGTTGGCCAGAAATTCGCTCTTGGCGCGGTTGGCGGCGTCGGCGACTTCCTTGGCGTTTTGCAGTTCCTCGGTCCGGGCCTCGACCAGTTTTTCAAGGTCGTTGCGGTAGGTGGTCAGCCGGGCGTTGTTTTGTTCGATAGTGTCCAACATTTCATTGATGACGAATCCCAGCTTGGCGATTTCGTCGGTATTGCCCGAGATGAAGCGCGAGCCGAAGTGGCCCGAACGCACCTGCCGGGCGACCTCGGAAATTTCTCGGATCGGCCAGATGATCTTGCGGGCCATCAGATGGAGCAGAACGCCGAACAGCAGCATCATCACCAGCGTGAATCCGAACAGCGCGCGTTGGATGTGGCGGTGCAAAATCCGGCTGGCTTGGGATTCTTGGCGGTAAATATCGATGGCTTGAGCAGAAATGGCCGATAAGACGGAGATCATGCGCTCGGTCAATTCATCGAACTTTAGATCGAGCGCATCAATCCTTTTTTGCAGCTCCGGCCCCGACGTTTGCGCGTTCTCGCCGGAGGCTGAATCCGCCGCTTGCGAGCGCTGCTGGGTCTTGAGCTGGATCAGGCCGCTAAAGAGCTTTTCGTAATCCGCCAGCAGAGCCGAGATGTCGTCGATCTTGGCTTGGGTTAAAACATCCGAGACATTGAGATCCAACAGCCGAATGGCGGTCTTGGCCGCGCTCAACAACACCGCGAATTGGCGTTCGGCATCCGGGCGATACCGCGACAGAGCCGCCTGCTCCCAAAATCGGATTTCCCAAAACCGCCGCTCCAAATTGCGGATTTCGCGGTCGGCGAGCATGGCGTGTTCGGCGCGTTGCGCGTTGGCCGACAAGCGTTCCAGAAACAGCACGACGCCGGTGTAACCCGCGCCGAATAACACCAGGCACAAGCCGGTCATGACATAAAAATATTGTTTTACGGTACGCAGCATGGGGGTATCGTCTAGCGGCGGTTCAGACCGCGAACGGGTTTATCGCATGGAAACCGTTGGGCGGCCAGAGAGGGCGAGCTCGCTTGCTTGAAGCGGCGCGCGCGCCTTTCTTGTATGATTTGATGGTCCATCACGCGATTGTATGCGGTATCGAATGGCGAACTTCCTCGGCGAATTCGAATGCAAGCTCGATTCCAAGCTGCGAATCGCGCTGCCGGCCGCGCTGCGAAAACAGCTGCCCGTCGAAGCCGAGGGCCGTTTGGTGGTCAATCGGGGCTTCGAGCAGCATCTGGTGTTGTATCCCTTTACCGAATGGCGGCGCGTGACCGCCGAGCTCGACCGCTTGAATGGCTTCGTCAAGAAAAACCGCGAGTTCGTGCGCTATTTTCACCGGGGCGCCACTGAGTTGGAACTGGACGCCAGCGGTCGGCTGCTGTTGCCGCGCCGGCTGCTGGATTATGCCGGCATCCGCGAATCGCTGATCCTGTTGGCCTACGGGCAACGCATCGAGTGCTGGGACCCTACCCTGTATGAGAATCTGCTGTCCGACGAACCCGCCGATTTTTCCCGCTTGGCCGAGGACATCATGGGCGGCGCGGGGCGGTCGGAACGGGAGGGGGAGCGGTTTTCGGATTTTCGGGATCTGCCGCCGCTGCCGTCGGGTTCCCGTCACTGAGCGCGGGCGCGCGATCCAATACGATGGCGGGTCCGGCGGCGTCGGTGGCGTCGGCGGGATCGTGGGTGACCAGCAAGGTGGGCAACCGGCGCTGGCGGGCGTGTTCGAACACGAAGGTGCGGATTCGCGCGCGCAATTCGGTGTCCAGTTTCGAGAACGGTTCGTCCAGCAGCAGTGCTTCGGGTTCCGCCAGCAGCGTCCGCATCAGCGCGGCGCGGGCTTGCTGACCGGCGGACAGCGTCGCCGGATCGCGCCCGCCCAACCCTTCCAGGCCGGCGTCCTGCAAGGCGGTTTCCACGCGAAAGCGCCGCGTTTGGCGGGAATGCCCCGCGCGCAGTCCGAACGCTAGATTTTCGGCCACGCTAAGGTGTGGAAAGAGCAGGATGTCTTGAAACAAAATCCCGATCCGCCGCTGTTCCAAGGGTAGCCCCGTCAGTTCGCGTCCGCCGAGCCGCACCGAGCCCCGAGCCTCAAACGCGGGCGGTAAAATGCCGCAAATGTAGTTGAGCAGCGTGGATTTGCCGCAACCGCTCGGGCCCATCACCGTGACTACCTCGCCGGGGTGGACCGTCAGATTCAACGGCGCGAACAACAGGCGGTCTTGCAGGCGGATGCGGATGTCCTTAAGGACCAGCATTCGAGAATCGTTGACGTTCATGTCAGCCCGGCCGTCGCTTGGCGATCCACAGCGCCACCGCGAAGCCCAATAGCGGCAGCGTCGCCTGCACGGCGGCGTAAACGCCGATGATGCGTCGGTTAGCGCCGCTCGCCAGCGTGACCGCCTCGGTGGTGATGGTCGCATGACGGCCCGCGCCGGCGAACAAAGTCGGCAGATATTGCGCGACGCTGATGGAGAACCCCACCGCCGCCGCCACCGCCACCGGCCCGCGCAGCATCGGCAGTTTGACCCGCCAGAAAACGCGGGCGCGGCTGGCTCCCAGCGCCAGCGCGGTCTGTTGGTAGCGCGCGTCGAACGCCCGCCAGGGGTCGGCCAGCGACAGAAAGACATACGGCAATACGAACAGCAGATGCGCCCAGACCAGCGCCGGCCAACCCCCATCCAGGCCGGTCCACACCAAAAGCACTTGAATCCCAAACAGGAAGCCGACTTGCGGCGCGAGCAAGGGGAGGTACAGCAGCCACAGGCTGCGGCCGGCGAAGGTCGGTCGCTGGCGCGCTTCATGCTCCAGGCAGGCGACCGACAGCCCGAGCGCCAGCGCGGTCGCCGCCACGCCGATGATCGAGGTGGCCCCGATCATGGCCGACAGATTGTCGGTTTGACCGGTCCAATTCTCTAGGGTCCACCGTTCGGGCCAAGCCAGCGGAAAGGACCAGTGGCGGGCGACAGACCACAGCAATAGGCCCCACATGCTGAGCGTCGCGCAGGCGAATACCATGCCGCCGCCGCCGAGCGCCAAGCGTCGGGCGATGCCGCCCATGCCGCCGCGCCAGCCGCCGATCACCCAGAATCGGCTCAAGCGCCCCAGCAATCGGACCGTGCCTTCCCAGGCGGCCAGCGAGGCCAAAACCAGCAGAGTCAATAAAACGGCCGCCGCCGCTGCGGGCAAGCGCCAGCTCAACTCAGGATCGTTAAACCAGCGCAGCGCCCGAACCGCCAAGGTCGGCGGCGTGCTGGGGCCGATGATCAAGGCTACATCCACCACGGTCAGCGAAAACGCCAGCGCGGCGAACACCGGCAAGCGCAGCAGGGGATAAAGTGACGGCAGGATGACTTTAAAGAAAGTGGTAATGGGGCCGTAACCGAGCGAACGGGCGGTGGCCGACCAGGATTCGACCGGCAATTGCGAAAGCCCGCTAAGGCCCATAAACAAGAGATAAGGCGTTTGCTTGAGCAACAGCGCCAGGATCAGGCTCAGGCCCCAAGGATCCTGCGGTCCGAAGCCGGCGAGGTCCGGCGGCCGATCCCAGCCGGTCGCCCACGGCGAAAACCAGCGCGCCAGCCAGCCGCTGGGCGCGATCAAGAAGGCTAGCCCGAACGCCAGCGCCGCGTGAGGGACCGCCAATAAGGGCGCCAGGATCTGGCGGATGCGACGCAGCCAAGGGGTGTGGTGGCAGGTGGCCAGCAAGGCCAGCGCCAGCAGCAGCGACAGCGAAGTCGTCGCAAAGCCGGTCCACAGGCTCAGCGCCAGCGACTGTCCCAAGCCGGGGTCGGCCAGCAAGATCCGCCAAGGCTCCAGCGAAAAACCGGCGGCGCCCACCACCGGCAACCAGCCGAACGCCGGCAACAGCGTGCCGGCCAGACCGGCGGCAATGGGAGCCAGCAAAATCACCAGCGTCAGCGCTGGCGCGCGGGCGAGCGCGGTCGCGCCCCAGCCGGCGCGCCGCCGCGTTTCGTGGCTCACGTTAGCGGCTGTAACGCGCCCGCCATGCGGCTTCCAGCCGCTCCATCCAACTCGGATGCGGTTCGGGCAAGGGCGGACCCAATTCGCCAGGGCTGAGGGTGGCAATGCCGCGTTTCAGCCGGGTAAACCGTTCGCGGTCGGCGGCGGACAACTTTTCGAGTCCCAACACCGTCGGATCGCCCCAGACGGCGGGGTCCAATTTGCGGGCTTGCGCTTCGGGCGATAGCAAAAAATTGGCGACGACCTGCGCGGCTTCCTTGGCGCTGGAGTTGTATGGAATGGCGACGAAATGGGTGTTGGCGATGGTGCCGCCCGCCAGCACGTAGGTGCGCACGGTATCGCGCAAATTCCCCTTTTCGATTTCCGCCGAGGCGTCGTTGGGGTTGAGGCTGAAGGCGATATCGATTTCGCCGTCCGCCAGCAGTTGGCGCAGCGCCGGCGTGCTTTGCGGAAACGTTTGGCCTTGCCGCCACAGATGCGGTCGGATTGCATCCAGCCAACCCCACAGCGGGGCGGTCACCGCGCCGAACGTGCTTTCGACGACCGGTTTTTGCAAAGCTTCGCGCTGGTCGGTCAATTCGTTCAGGATTTGTTTGAGGAAGGTCGAACCGAGGGAATCGGGCGGTTCCGGGTAAGTGAACCGGCCGGGGTGGGCCAGGATATACGCCATCAGTTCGGAGGCGGATTTCGGCGGGTTTTGCAGCTGGGCGGTGTTGTGGATAAACACCAGGTGCGATTTGCCCCAGGGCACTTCCATGCCTTCGACGGGTTCCGTGAAATCCAGGGTGGTGCTTGGGATGGTGATCGTATCGACCGAGGGATAATGGGGCAGCCGCCCGGAAAACGGTCCGAACAACAAGCCGTTGCTCTTCATCGCATGAAAATTTTCACCATTGAGCCAGAGCAGGTCCACCGTGCCTTTTTCGTTGCGGCCCGCATATTTTTCGGCCAGGATCCGCGAGACCGTTTCGGCGATATCGCTGACTTTCACATGCTGGAGCGTGATGTCGTAGCGTTCCTTGACCTGCTCCCCGACCCAGGCGATATAGGCGTTGACTTTGTCATCGCCGCCCCAGGCGTTCCAATAGACGGTCTGGCCTCGGGCTGTTTTCTCGGTGTCTTCCCAGGTGGGGTCGGCGGTCGCCCCGGTTGTGAT
>DJIW01000024.1 GCA_002433805.1 Competibacteraceae bacterium UBA6584
CCTTGGACTCGCTTTTTAAAACTATCTCAAATACTTTTTAACGACTTTTTGGAAGGTTTCTTGTTTGACCGGTTTGGTCAGATAGGAGTCGCAACCGGCCAACGCTCCTTTAACCCGGTCAAAGGGCGATGATTTGCTGGTCAACATGATCACCGGGGTTTTTTGCTTGGTTTTACCCCGCTTCAGGGATTTGCAAAGCTGGTAGCCGTCAATGCCCGGCAGCACCACGTCTAAAAAAATCAGATCGTAGCTTTTGTGGTTGATGAAATCGACCGCTTGTTCGCCGGTTGCCGCCGTGTCCACTTTAATCCCAAAGTAATTGAGTTCCAGTTCGATTTGCTTTCTGACCGGGCTGCTATCATCGACGACCAGGGCGATAATTTCGTTGTCATTTTTATTGTCCTTCGCCGCCTCGGCGTGCGTTTTACTCGCATCGGCCGCAACCTTGTGACCGGCCTCTTCGCCAATGCTTCGTTTTTTAACGTTCTGCAAGTCCTTCTGAACGACCTGATCAAGAATATTAATGACCCGGGTCGCGACAAAAGGACGTCGGATGTAATACAGCCTGGAATCCGGCGGTAAATCCCGGGTGACCAAAACCGTCGGGATCGTCGGCCGATAACTTCTGCCGGGCGCGGTTGCGGGGTCGCTCGCCTTACTCTGCCGCCATTCCGCCATCGCGTGCGGGCAACCGGCGTCGACCAGCAAAAAACCCCAAGCCTCACCCGCCACGGCGACGGAATAAGCATAAGACCGATATGGAGAAAGTTTAAAAATATTCCGCAGCAGATTCCGTTCGGCGTTCGCAATGCCGATCATGGACACTATGTAGGTTTTTTTTTCCATTCATTCTCCCCCTAGTCAAAGGGCAAACTATTTTAGCCCTTCGGCCAACCTGGACCCTTTAAGCCTTGACACGCTACGGACGTTATTAAAAAGCGACATAATGTTGCTGGAATAGAACACAATAAAAATCGACTAATCGAGTGACTCAATACGTATTTTTGCGCTTTAGCCGCCATCTTGCCGATAGCGGCTGACCGACAATCCAAAAATTAGCGTCATCTTTATATTTATATAACATTAAGCGGGTGGCGCGAAGGGACAAAGTAGCTCGTTTGTTAAAATTTCGCGAACAGTGCCCGCAAAAACGTCCAGGCCTACAATTCAGTCGCTCGCTTTCGCCCAACAGCGACCTTCAGCCGCCAGCAATCGTCAAGGCCGCTGTAAACTGTATACGACCGCTGTCGAACTTTCCGAAACGGAGTTGATTAATGCACTTTTCAAGCCAAATTTCTGCTAATTTTTAGTTTCCAAGGATGGGCGTCCCAGACACCCCTGCCCATCACTCGAATTACCATACTGAAATACCGGTCTATTATGCGGTTGTCCAGACCAAAATAGTGCATTTAACCGCCTGGAACACATAGCCACATTGGCAAACCCCTTATCTTTTTGGAGCCGCGGCCGGCTCGCCGCCAAACCAATGGAGCGGCGCCCATTCAAACAGTGCGCTTGTTTCATGCCATCGGGGCGAGAAATTCGTACAAACTTCCCCCTTCCCGCAACAGCTTGAGTTAGAATAAGCACCAGCCACCAATAAAAGTGTATCGGCTACTCAGCAATGTTGATCGATTCTGGAGAAGGCGATGAAACAACAACCATTCGATTTAAACGACATCACCCACGAACCCTCCGACGAGCAACTTGACGCCCTGATGGAAGCCGTAGCCAGCGAGGCGCGCCGGCACGCGAAAACGATCCGAGAACAACTGATGGTTCGCCTGCGAGCCGAAATTATGGCGGTCAACCTTCCGCGGCCTCAAGCATGACTGACGGGGAGAAACCCCGGTTGATCGTGGTGGCCGGACCGAACGGGTCCGGCAAAACCTCGATTACCCAACAACTGCTCATGCACGAATGGATGGATGGTTGCGTTTACGTCAACCCCGATTTTATCGCCCGCGATGAATTCGGCGATTGGAATGCGCCCGATGCGGTTATCCAGGCGGCACAGCGCGCCGCTGAAATTCGGGAGGGCTGTCTTGCCGAAGGCCGCAGCCTCGCTTTTGAAACCGTCTTGTCCGCTCACGACAAAGTGGATTTTATCCGCAAGGCCCGCGACGCCGGCTTCTTCACCCGATTGTTTTTTGTCGGCACCGACGATCCCTCGATCAACGCCAAGCGGGTCGCCATGCGGGTCATGGAAGGGGGACACGATGTCCCAATCCCCAAGATTATCGGCCGCTACACCAAGTCGCTCGCTTACTGCTCGGTCGTCGCTTGGTTGGCTGACCGGACTTACGTATACGATAATTCCGTGGATGATGCCCGAGCCAAGTTGCTGTTTCGAGCCTCGAAAGGTCGGTTGGTTAAGGTTTACGGCGAAATCAATCCCTGGGCGCGGGAGATCACCCGAAGGCTGCTTGCAGTTCAAACCGAAGACACCGCTTGAGCTTCTCCTCGGCTTCGTGATCCGCTCCGGTCTTTCGCGATCCGCCGACGGCGATGCCGCTCGATTGACTCCCAGCCGGCTGTTTGCCGGCTTCTCAAAGATCCGTCAATCTTCCCTCACCGAGTTCGCCTAGCCGACCCAATCGCTTCTTAGGGTTTGTTGGATCGCTCCCGCCAACCGTCCGTTTTATCGTCACTTCGGAGGATTCTTCGATGCCTTATATCAGCACCCGAGGCGGCATGGCTCCCGCGAGCTTCTCGGACATCCTGCTGGGCGGGTTGGCGCCCGATGGGGGGCTGACCATCCCCGAGGTCTATCCACTAGTATCGACAGCAGAACTCAAGCGCTGGCGCGGTCTTTCCTACCCTGAACTGGCTTTTGCCATCCTAAGGAAATTCATCGACGACTTGCCGCTGGAAACGTTGCGCCAGCTGATCGACAAAACCTATACCGCCGCCATCTTCCGCGACGCCGACATCACGCCGGTCGCGCCCCTGGATGACGGCGTATGGCTGCTGGGCTTATCCAACGGGCCGACGCTGGCGTTTAAGGACATCGCCATGCAATTGCTCGGCAACCTGTTCGAACACGCCTTGCTAGCCAGCGGAGGCCAGCTCAATATTTTGGGCGCGACCTCCGGCGATACCGGCTCCAGCGCCGAGCACGCCATGCGCGGCAAGCGGGGCATCCGGGTGTTCATGCTTTCGCCGCATCAAAAGATGAGCCGGTTTCAAACCGCGCAAATGTTTTCGCTGCAAGACGCCAATATCGTCAACCTCGCCGTGCGCGGGGTGTTCGACGATTGTCAGGATATCGTCAAGGCGGTCAGCCACGACGCCCGGTTTAAGGCCGCCCATTCCATCGGGACGGTGAATTCGATCAATTGGGCGCGGGTTGCGGCGCAAATCGTCTATTACTTCAAGGGCTGGCTGGCGGTGACGTCGAGCGACGATCAGGCCGTGTCCTTCGCGGTGCCTTCGGGCAACTTCGGCAACATTTGCGCGGGCTACATCGCCAAACGCATGGGGTTGCCGATCCGCCGGCTGATCCTCGCCACCAACGAAAACAATGTGCTCGATGAATTTTTCCGCACCGGCGTCTACCGGGTGCGCACGGCCGCGCAAGTGGCGCAGACCAGCAGCCCGTCGATGGATATTTCCAAGGCTTCGAACTTCGAGCGTTTTATTTATGATGCCGTCGAGCGAGATCCAGAGCGCGTCCGCGAACTGTGGCGACAAATCGACACCCGAGGCTACTTCGATCTCACTGGAACCGACGCCTTCCAGAGGGCTCGGGAGTCGGGTTTCGTTTCCGGTTCCAGCACCCATCAAAACCGTCTGGAGACCATCCGTCGGATTTATCGAGAATCCGGCCGGATCATCGACACCCACACCGCCGACGGCGTTAAAGTGGGGCTGGAATACCGTGAGGAAGGCGTTCCGTTAATCTGTCTGGAAACCGCGCTGCCGGTCAAGTTCGAGGACTCGATCATCGAAGCCCTGGGCCATCCGCCGGAGCGGCCCGCCGGTTACGAGCGTCTTGAGACGCTACCGCAACGGTTTGAGGTGATGGACGCCGACGTTGAACGGATCAAGGACTATATCGCCCACCACACCGACTGAACCAGAACCCACTATAGTTGATCGAGCGAATCTTAAAACTCGGAGACCCGGCCGCCCAGCTCAAACGCCGCGCTGGAATTACCGAGACACCCAGGAGAACGCTCATGTCCGCCAAGCTCATCGACCGCACGCCTTCCGCCTACGGCTATCCTCTGCTGATCAAGCACCTACTCGGCAATCCAGTCCGTCACTTCCCCCAACAGGAGATTGTCTACGGCGATTTCAAACGCCAAAG
This sequence comes from Competibacteraceae bacterium UBA6584, assembly GCA_002433805.1. Classification (GTDB taxonomy): domain Bacteria; phylum Pseudomonadota; class Gammaproteobacteria; order Competibacterales; family Competibacteraceae; genus Competibacter_A. Next base: position 4,313 of record DJIW01000024.1, read on the forward strand.
CTATCGCGACCTCGGCGAACGGGTCGGCCGCTTGGCGAGCGGCTTGGCGGGTCTGGGCGTCAAGCCCGGCGATACCGTGGCGGTGATGGACTGGGACAGCCACCGCTACTTGGAATGTTTCTTCGCGGTGCCGATGATGGGAGCCGTATTGCACACGGTCAACATTCGGTTATCTCCCGAACAAATTCTCTACACCATCAACCACGCCGAAGACGGCATCCTGCTGGTCAACACCGAATTCCTGCCGATTCTGGAAGCGATCCGCGACCGCATCGAACCGGTCAAGCATATTGTGTTGCTTGACGACACCGGCCAAAGGCCAACCACCGCCCTGGACATCGCCACCGACTACGAAAGCTTGCTGGCGGCCGGCGACCCTGCCTACCCGTTCCCGGATTTTTCCGAAGACACCCGCGCCACCACCTTCTACACCACGGGCACCACCGGCCTGCCCAAGGGCGTCTACTTCAGCCACCGGCAACTGGTGTTACATACCTTCGGCGTGCTGTCCGCCCTGGCGCGCCCCGGTCAGGGCAGCTTCCACCGCGACGATGTGTACCTGCCGATCACGCCGATGTTTCACGTACACGCTTGGGGCGTACCGTACGTCGCCACCACCTTGGGGGTCAAACAGGTTTATCCGGGCCGTTACGTGCCGGAAAAACTGCTGGAATTGATCGCGCGGGAAGGCGCTACCTTCTCCCACTGCGTGCCGACCATCCTGCAAATGCTGCTGGCGAGCCCGTACGTGGATCAAGTCGATCTGTCGCGCTGGAAGGTCATCATCGGCGGCGCGGCCTTGCCGCAAGCGCTGGCCAATCAGGCGCGCACCCGGGGAATCGACATCTTCGCCGCCTACGGCATGTCGGAAACCTGCCCGATTTTGACGCTGGCGCAACTGAAACCCCACATGATGGCGTGGAGCGAGGAACGGCAACTGGAAATCCGTTGCAAAACCGGTTTAGCGATTCCCTTGGTCGAGCTGCGGGTCGTCGATCAGGATCTGAACGATTTGCCGCACGACGGCAAATCGCCGGGCGAAGTGGTGGTCCGCGCGCCGTGGCTCACTCAGGGCTACCTCAAGGACCCATCAACATCCGAACAACTCTGGCGCGGCGGCTACCTGCACACCGGCGATATCGGCGCGATCGATCAGGAAGGCTATCTTAAGATCACCGACCGGTTGAAAGACGTTATTAAAACCGGCGGCGAATGGCTGTCATCGCTGGAATTGGAAGATTTGATCCTCAAGCATCCAGGGGTGGCGGAAACCGCCGTCATCGGCGTGCCCGATGCCAAATGGGGCGAACGGCCCGTGGCGCTGGTGGTGCTCAAGCCCGACCGAGCGAGCCAAACCGATGAAGCCGCCCTGCGCGATTGGCTTAAAGCCTTTGTCGACAAGGGCCTTCTTTCCAAGTGGGGGATTCCCGACCGGGTGTTGTTGGTGGACACTATCCCGAAAACCAGCGTGGGCAAACTCGATAAGAAGCTGATGCGAGATCAGTATCAAAAAATGATCCAACAAGGCTGAACCGTTGAGGAATCAAAACCCGCGCGGAATGCCTAACAGCAGACTCAAGCCACGGGAACTCTGATCCCGAACATCGACATCCTGACAAGCAAGGAGACTCTAACGATGGTGAAACGACCCAAGATCAACCTGGTTGTCCTGTCGCTGGCGGCGATGGGCGGCTGGCCGCTGTCGGTAAACGCCCAGCAAGCCCCTAGCCCCGCAGCAACGACCCGAACCGTGGAACCCCCACCGATGGATGGCAAGACTCAAGCCGTCCAAACCATGGAGAAGAAGGAGCTGATAGTCAAGGACGCGCCGCCGCCTCCCGAGATCGAGAAAAATACCGACGGTAAGGACTGGTCCGCCGGCGGCTCGGTGCAAGTCAAGACCGCCGACAACGGGATTCGCTATGCATCCGGCGGGGTGGGCGCGGGCGAGCGCGACGAGCTTCGCGCCATGTCGGATCAGTTTAATCTGCAGGTGATGTCCGCCATGCAGGGCGGCGGCGAGTATTTAGCGGATGTCGGAATAAAAATCATGGACTCGAAAGGCGCGACGGTTTTAAGCGCCACCTCCAAAGGCCCTTACTTCCTCGCTCAGCTCCCGCCCGGCAGCTACACCGTGGAAGTCAGCGCCAAGGATCAAAGCCAGAAGCAAGCCGCCCAAGTCGGTAAAAGTCAGGCCCAGTTGAATTTCTACTGGCGTTAACTGGTTAGCGGAGCATTATCCGTCGAAACGGAAATTCCCCCGCTCAATCGAGCAAGCCGCCGAGCGCGACTTTTTTACGGGGTGATTTAATACTAATTTCCGCCCCGCGAGCACCGGGGCGGAAGACCCTTTAGCCTTTGGCCACAAGCACAAGCTATTTCTTGACCCGCAATTGCGCCTGCATGAAGTTCGACAGCGCCCCTTCCGGCAAGCCCATCCAAATATCGGAAATCTGCTGGAATGCGCGAAGCGAATCATAGAGCTTCTTGAAATCCGCATTTTTAGCCGATTCATCGGCGTAGATTTTCTGCGCCGAATCGTAAGCCGCTTTCAAAACATCATCAGGATAGCGCCGCAACTGCGTGCCGTTTTGCACCAGGCGTTGGATGGCGGTGGGATTCTTGGCGTCGTAGGCGGCCATCATCTTGAGGTTGGCTTCCATGGCCGCCGCCTCGAACGCCGCCTGGTAAGTTTTGGGCAACTTATCCCACTGCTCCCTGTTGACGTAGAAGCTGATTTGCGGGCCGGTTTCCCACCAGCCGGGATAGTAATAAAACTTCGCGACTTTATAGAAGCCGAGTTTCTCGTCATCGTACGGGCCGACCCATTCCGCCGCGTCGATCGCGCCCCGCTCCAGGGCCGGATAAATCTCGCCGCCCGGAATCGCCTGCGGCACCGCGCCCAGGGTCGAAAACACCTCGGCGCCGAAGCCCGGAATGCGCATCTTCAAACCCTTGAGATCCTCCAGCGACTTGACCTCCTTGCGAAACCAGCCGCCCATCTGAGTGCCGGTGTTGCCGCCGGGAAAGTTGATCACGTTGTATTTGGCAAAGAACTCGCGGGTCAGCGTCAGTCCGTCGCCAAAATAGTACCAGCCGTTCATCTGCCGGGCGTTCAAGCCGAACGGAATCGCGGTGTCGATGGAAAAGGTCTTGTTTTTGCCGTGAAAGTAGTAACCGCAGGTGTGACAGCATTCCACCGTGTTCTGCTGGACCGCGTCCAACACCCCAAACGGCGGCACCAGTTCGCCGCCGGCGAACACTCGAATCTCGAATTTACCGTCGGTCAGTTCCGCGATCCGCTTGGCCAGCACTTCAGCGCCGCCGTAAATCGTATCCAGGCTCTTGGGGAAGCTGGAGGCGATCCGCCATTTAACGACAGGCGTTCCCTGACCTTGGGGCTGAGACACGGGTTCGGGAGCCGCCGGGGCCGGGGCCGGGGCCGGGGCCGGGGCGGCGGCTGGCGCGGGCGATTGGCCGAGCGCGGGAACCGTCGCGCCGGCGGCGACGGTGGCCAAACCCAGACCGGCTTTTTTTATAAACTCGCGACGCTGCATGATCTTCTCCTTAAAAATGGACACCTTTGGGATGTTATCGCGGCAACTTAGACCCGCGCGAAGGGTCTCGATCACTTTAACGAGCATGAAATAATTTCTCTAATCGCTCCGCCTTAACACTATAGCGCGAGGATTGCCCGAATGCGCTTCATGCGGTACCGTTGCCTCCGTTCGTTCAGGCTTTATTCAAGAATGCACCACCACACTGCCCCTAATCACATCACCGCGCATTTTCCGATGATTCGTCCCGCCCGCCTTCGACCCTTTCGGAGCCCATCGTGAGCCAAACCCTGTTCCTCGGCCTGGATGGGGCCACCTTCCACCTGCTCGACGATTTGATTCAAGACCGACCGGGCCAGGGTGTGGTCATGCCGTTTCTCAAACGGTTCATGGAACAGGGTTTTCGCGCGCCGTTGCGCTCTACTCCCCACCCGCTCACCCCGCCGGCCTGGACCACGCTGGTGACCGGACGCAATCCCGGCGAACACGGCATCTATGATTTCATGCGGGTGGACGATCGCCAGCACGAGGTTTTCTTCACCCTCTACGACTTTCGCGACATCCGCTGCGAAACGCTCTGGAGCATCGCCGGACGTCAGAACCGCCGGGTGATTTCGCTCAACTTTCCGATCATGGCCCCGCCGCCCGCCATCAACGGCAGCCTGATCCCCGGTTTTACCCCCTGGCGACACCTGCGCCGCAACATGACGCCCGATTCACTCTACGAACGCCTGCAAGCCATTCCCGGCTTTCATCCCAAGGAATTGGCTTGGGATTTCGAGCGGGAAAATGAAGTCGGCAACGATATGGAAGAAGAGTATCTGGCCGATTGGGTGCGCTATCACCTGCCGCGCGAAAAACTGTGGTTCGAGGTGGCCCGCAAGCTCTTGACCGAGGATCGCCCCGAACTGCTGGCGGTGCTGTTTGACGGCGTGGATAAGATCCAGCATCAGGCGTGGTATTACCTCGATCCCGCGTTGCAACCCGCCGAACCGAGCTCCTTGCACCGACAGCTTCGCGAGTTGTGCCTGAGCTACTTCCGCAATCTGGACGGCTATTTGGAACAACTGGTGGCGCTGGCCGGCCCGGACGCTCGGGTGTTCATGGCGTCCGATCACGGCTTCCGGGATTCGGCCGCCATCGTCCGCATCAACCGTTATCTGGCGGATTTGGGTCACCTGGTCTATCAGGAACTCGACGGCACGGCCTCGGCCCAGCGTCGCGAGGCCAGCCCCTTCGCCTATTTGAACTGGCAAAGAACCGTCGCTTACTGCCCGACCCCCTCCAGCAACGGCATCATCATCCGCGTCGCGAGAGCGCCCGGCCAACCCGGTGTCGCGCCCGGTGATTACCGCGCGTTTCGCCAGCGGTTGATCGAGCAGCTTTATCAGCTGATCGACCCCGCCACCGGCCAGCCGGCCATCCGCGATATTCTGATCCGCGAGGAGGCTTTCCCCGGTCAAGCCACCGCGAGCGCGCCGGATTTGACCCTGGTGCTGGCCGATCACGGCTTCGTGTCGATCCGCAACGTCGCTCCGCCGGTGGGCCAGCGGCCGCGTCCGGTCGGCACCCACCATCCGGATGGCGTCTTCATGGCGGCGGGACCCGGCATTCGCGCCGGCGCGACCGGCGAGCGGTTTCCCATCGCCGACGTGGCCGCCACCCTGCTGCATAGTTTGGATTTGCCGATACCGGACAATTTCGATGGCCGGGTAGCGAGCGCCTGCTTCAGCGACGGCTGGCTCGGCGCGCATCCGGCCCGGCAAGGCCCGGCCACCCTGCCCGTCGGTCAAGGCGGCCCGTCGCCGGAGGCCATGCCCGACAGCGAAAAGGAAAAAATCCTGGCGCAACTGGCGATGCTCGGCTATCTGGAAGAGTGATGCCCGTCGTCCGATTGGCCGACGTCGGCCTGCACTACCTGCAATTTCCCTGTCGGCTGGACAACGCCCCGCCGCCGTGCGGCGATTTGCTGTTGGTCCACGGTCTGGCCGCCAATCTGGGCTTCTGGCATCTGGGCATCGTCCGGCCGTTGAGCCACCTGTGCCGGCTGACCGCCTACGATCTGCGCGGCCACGGCCGCAGCGACGTTCCGGCCCAAGGCTATTCGCCGCAGGTTCTGGTCCACGATCTGGTCCGGCTGCTGGATTATCTCAAGCTGGAGCGGGTGCATGTGCTGGCGCACAGCTACGGCGGGGCGGTGGCGCTGTTGTTCGCCGTGCTGTTTCCCGAACGAGTGATCAGTTTGATTCTGGCCGATGTCCGATTGCGGGCCGTGCAACCGCACCTGCGCCTGCGCGACTGGCCGCACTGGCCGCACTGGCGGCCGCGCTTCGAGCAAGCCGGCATCATCCTCGACGACGACGCCCCAGAAAGCGGCTATCAACTACTGGTGGAAATGGCGCGCTCGCACTTGCACAACCCGGCGGCGGGCGAGCATCTGCCGCGCGTGTTCGGGCTGATGGGCAACCAGTCCCGGCGCGGCGGCACCGCCCACCGCTGGCTGCAGCTGCAAGAATCGACCTCGATCCGGCAAGAATATCTCGCCCACGACGGCCTGACGCCGGCCCGGCTGGCGACGCTGCGCCAGCCTATCCTCGGCGTCTACGGCGAACAATCTTCCGCCGTCCGCAGCGGCGTGGCCTTAAGGCGGCTTTGTCCGAATTACCGGTTGCGCTTGGTGCCGAACGCCGGCCACTTTTTTCCGCTGTCCAAACCGCGTCGGCTGGTGCGCCCGGCATTGCGGTTTCTGGCCGCTCAGGCGCGGCTCGCGCCGGCCGCCGTCGATTTGCCCGAACTCCAGCACGAGGACGCGGAAACCGAATCCGCGCTGCCCGATTTTTGAGCCGCTCTCCGACCGCCGTCGGTTTGGCTTCCCGATGAGGGGGATATAGCGATGATGTCGCCACTCCAGCATTGCGCGTTAGCGCTCGGGCTGATCGCGCCCGGCTTCACCTTCGGCGCGGCCGTCGAGATCGACTGCGATACGCTGGCCCAACCCTTGCAAACTTTGATCGACGCCGTTCCCGAAGACGGCACCATCAAGCTGTGCGGCGCGTGCCACGAACCGATCCTGCTCGCCAAGGATCGCATCGAGCTGTCAGGCAGCGGCAAAGCGGGTGCATCCTTCAGCTTCCCCGAGGACACCGCCAACGGCCTTGCCATCACCGGCCGGCAAATCGTCATCAAGAAACTCAGCCTTTCGGGCGCGAAAAAAAGCATCGCCGTTTATCGGGACGGCCGCGTGTCGAGCACCGAAACCACGGACTGATTGCCAACCATGATAGCGACCCCTGTTACCCACCGGCGCGCTTGCGATCCCAGCCCGCCCGCCGGACTGTGCCGAAGCGATTTCCACCAGATCGCCCCCAACGGCTTCGGCGACGGCCATAACTCCTACCCGCATTCGATGGCGTGGCATCGCGGCCACCTCTATGTCGGCGTGACCCGCGCCAACATGTGCATGCTGAAAGTATCCAAAGTCCCCAAACGCTTTCCGTTTTGGCCGGTGGAATGCCCGGATGACCTTTATCAGTTGGACATGCGCGCCCGCATCTATCGGTACGATCCCCACCGCGAGGACTGGCGCGAAGCGTATCGCTCGCCGATGATCGCCGGTTCGGACGGCTCGCCGATCCCGCGCGACATGGGCTATCGCGGCATGGAGCTGTTTCAGGGCGATTCCGATCCGGAACCGGCGCTGTACGTGTCCACCTACGCCTCGGCGCGCGGCCCCGGCGCGATGATCTTGCGCAGCCTGGACGGCGAGGAGTTTATTCCCGTGTCCAAGCCGGGACTGGTGGCATTGCCGACCAATTCCATCCGCACCCTGACGGCGTTCAAGGGCCGGCTGTTCACCGCGCCGACCGGTCGGGCCGGGGGCCAGCCCAACACCTCCGGCATCGCGGTCATTTACGAAAGCCGCGATCCGCTCAAGGGCGACTGGCGTCCGGTCAACACCCCCGGCTTCGGCGACCCCGACAACGTGGTCGTGTTCGAGATGACCGCCTTCGGCGATCACCTCTACGCCGGCACCGGCAACATCCGCCAGGGCTATCAGGTCTGGCGCACCCGGGCCGAGGGCAATCCCCCCTACCGCTGGGAACAGGTGCTCAAAAACGGCGCGAACCGGGGCGTGTTCAACCAGATGGTGATGAGCTTTCAGGAGTTCAAGGGCGCGTTGTACATCGGCAGCGGCATCCAAAACGGCGGCATCGATCTGGTCAACAAGATCGGACCCGCCGCGCCCGAACTGATCCGGTTTTATCCGGACGGCGACTGGGAGGTGGTGGTCGGCGCGCCCCGCGAGGGCAAAGCGGCGACTTCCGGCTATCTGCCCGGTTTCGGCAACGCCTTCAACGGTTATTTCTGGCGGATGATGGCCCACGACGGTTGGTTGTATCTCGGCACCTTCGATTGGAGCCTGATGCTGTACTTCGCCAACCAGCAAAATTGGGCCGAGCGCTTCCGCAACATCGTCCATCGCGTCGGGCTCGATGAGATCATGGAGCACCAGGCCGGCGGCGATCTTTATCGGAGCTGCGACGGCGATAACTGGTTGCCGGTCACCACCGACGGCTTCGGCAACCGTTACAATTACGGCTTTAGGGTCTTGGTTTCGACCGAGCACGGTCTGTTTGTCGGCGCCGCCAATCCCTTCGGCCCCCGCGTGGCGGTTCGCGAGGGCGAGGATTGGGTTTATCGAGACAATCCCAAAAGCGGTCTGGAAATTTGGTTGGGAAGGAAATAATAGGACGCATCATGCAAAAAACCCTGGTCGCCATCTTGCTTGCCCTGTTCTTAACCGGCTGTCAGGACTCGCCGCGTTCCGCGCGCAACGCTCCGCCGCCTCCAGGATTCCAAACGCCCGCCGGGCGATCGGACCCCTACAACCTGCAAGCCGCTTACGAACGCCGCCGCGAACGCCGGGCCGCCGACCGCGCCCAGGAAATTCTGGCGACGGCCGAACCTCGCCATGTGCCCGCTTGGAACGACAAAACCGCCGGACCTTCCCGCTATCCGGGCGGCGGAATCGATGTGGATCCCGGCCCGCCCTTGCCGCCCCAAGCCGATGATCGCTACGGGGACGAACGTCCGGTTGAATTCCGCCGTCGCGGCGAGCGCCGGGCCTTCGCCCGCGCCGGCGATCCGCGCTTCTCGTTCCAGCGCGGCGGCCCGCGCGAGGATCTGGAGTCCATGATGGAATTCCCGCAACAGGACGCCCGCTATTCCGACTCGCCCTTGGATACCCCCGCCCTACCCCAGCGCGGCGGCTCGCGCGAGGATCTGGAGGGACCGATGATGGATTTCCCCCGGCGGAACGCCCGTTACGCTAGCGCAGAGGATGAGGACTGGCGCTTCGGCCAAGGGCCGGGACGCAGTTTTAGAGGTCGATCCCAAAGAGCCGAACTGCCTCCTAGCTTTAAAACCGTGGCGTTGACCCACGGCGGCCGCGAGCGCAGCTACGTCGTCTACCTACCGCCCAACCTCCAAGCCAAGCTGCAAAACCGCGAGCCGGTGCCTTTGGTCCTGGTCTTTCACGGCGGCGGCGGCCATGCCGCCGGCATCGCCCGAACCACCAATCTACATCAGATCGCCGACCGCCAAGGCTTTATCGCGGTTTATCCGAACGGCACCGGCGCCCAAGGCGGCCGGCGCTTGAGCTGGAATGCCGGTTCCTCGCCGCCCCAAGGCTACGCCGAACATCAGAACGTGGACGATGTCGGTTTCGTCAGAACCCTCCTGCGCCAACTCCAGCAGACCTACCCCATCGACTCCCGCCGCATCTACGCCACCGGCTTTTCCAAGGGCGGGATGCTGGCCTACCGGCTGGCCTGCGAAATGGCCGATCAATTCGCGGCGATCGCGCCGGTGGGCGGCACGCTGACGTACGCGCAATGCCAGCCCGCGCGGCCGGTGGCGCTGCTGCACATCCACGGCAGCAACGATCAGAGCGTGCCGTTCGAAGGCGGTCGCGGCGCCTACTCCGCTCGGATGGCCCGCTATCCCTCGGTCTTGCAGAATCTGGATCGCTGGCGGCAACGGAATCAGTGCGACGCCAAACCCGTTCAGGCGCGCGTGACCTCCGACACCCAGCGCTACACCTATCAAGACTGCAAAACCGGCGGGGAGGTCAGCTATTACCTGGTGCGCGACGGCGGTCACGCCTGGCCCGGTTCCGAACTCAAGCCGAGGCAGCAAGCCCAAGGCATCCGCACCAGCCAGCAATTCAAAGCCAGCGAGGAAATCTGGAAATTCTTCGCCGCCCACGCCAAACCCTGATGCGATGCAACCGCTGTTCATCTTGACGTGCATGCGGTCGTTTTCGTCGGTGGTCAGCACCATGCTGGGCCAACACCCGCAAGCCTACGGATTGCCGGAACTGAATTTGTTCGTGGCCGATACCCTGGGCGAGGTGATGGACCGGCTGCACACCCACCGCCCGCAAGGCTTGAACGGCCTGCTGCGCACCGTCGCCGAACTGGAGTATCGTGAGCAGAGCCAAGAGGCCGTGCGCCAGGCCCGCGCGTGGCTGGCGCAACGCCGGCAATGGCCGATCCAACAGGTCTTTGGCTTTGTCGCGCAGCGGGTGGGCACTCGGATGCTGGTGGAAAAAAGCCCCAGCACCGCGCTCGATGAAACCCGTCTGATCCGCCTGCGCCGCCATTTCCCCGACGCCTATTTTCTGCATCTGACCCGCCACCCTCGCGCCACCTGCAAATCCATTCACGAAATCCAGCAGAAAACCGCGATCCTGGCCGAGCGCCGGACCGGAACGCCGGCCAATCCCGAAAGCCTGTGGTTGCGCGCTCACCGCAATATCTTGCGGTTTACCCGCCAGCTGCGGCCCGGCCAAAGCTTGTGCCTGCAAGGCGAACTGCTGCTGTCGCGGCCGGAGCTGTATCTGCCGCAGATCGCCGAATGGTTGGAGTTGCGCGCCGATCCCGACGCGGTGGACGCCATGCTCCACCCGGAACGGTCGCCTTACGCCCGCCTCGGCCCGCCCAATGCGCCGTTCGGCCACGACCCGAACTTTTTGCACAACCCGCGTTTTGAAAAAAGAGCGCCTCGGCCGGCGCGGTTGGAAGGACCGTTCGACTGGCCCGCGCCCGACGCCGATCATTTTTCCCGAGCCACGCTGAAAACCGCCCGCGCGTTGGGCTATCAATGACCGACCGGCAACCGTTGTTCATCCTCTGTCCCGGCCGCTCCTTTTCATCGGTGGTGTGCACGACCATCGGCCAGCATCCGGAATTGTACGGCCTACCGGAAATTTACTTGGGGATCGTCGATACGGTGGACGAATGGTTGCGGCTGCCGTCTCAACCCGGCCGCAAGCACATGAACCAAGGGCTGTTGCGGGTGCTGGCCGAACTCCAGCACGGCGAACAGACCGAGGACACGGTGCGCGAAGTCCGAGCGTGGCTGCGCCAGCACCGGCACTGGACCACCACACGGTTGTTTCACGATTTGGCCGAACGGGTCGCGCCCCGGCAACTGGTCGATAAAAGCCCGACGCAGGGCAAGCCGGAGAATCTGAGGCGGCTTTTGAAGATGTTCCCGCAGGCTTTTTTTCTGCATCTGACCCGCCATCCGCGTTCCACCGGCAATTCCTTTTACCGCGCTAAATCGGCCAGGGCGCTGTTACAGGGTCACCCCGATCTCAACCGACTGGCCAACCTGATTGAAGATCACTGGATCATGATTCACGCCAACATCTTGGGCTTCACCGCTAGCCTGCCGCCCGGTCAGGCCATGCGCCTGCTCGGCGAGGACTTTCTGGCCGAACCGGCGCTGTATTTACGCCAGATCGCCGAATGGCTGAACCTCCGCACCGACGACGACGCGATTGAGGCCATGCAACATCCTGAAACCTCGCCTTATGCCCGCTTCGGCCCGGTCAACGCGCGCCACGGCAACAACCGAGGTTTTTTGGAAGAACCGTTTCTGAAAGCTGGCCGCCCTAGTCCCGCCAGCCTGGCGGGACCGTTGGAATGGCTGCCGCAACCGCGCGGCTTCGGCCCGAAAATGCTGCGGCTGGCCCGCCAGTTGGGCTACCAATGATGACGGAACTGAGATCGCCCGAGGCCATGACTCCCAGCCACGCCGTTGCCTTCAACACGCTCGCCGTCTCGATTCCGGGGGTTGCCGGCGGACAGCGCCTGCAAGCCGCCGCTTTCTTCCGCAAGCGGTTGTATGTCGGCGTGCTCGGAGACGGCGGCGGCGACCGTTCCCGCATCGCTCGGCTGTTGCGGTATTACCCCGGCGCGGAACGCTGGGAGGCTGTCTTTGAAACGTCTGTCGCGACCCCGGACGGATCTCGCCAGCGCGGGCGGCGGCCGTTTCCGCTGGAACTGGGTTGGCGCGCCATCACCGTGATGCCCGACCAACAGGGTCGAGAAACCTTGTGCTTGAGCCTGCTTTGCGCCCGCCAGCCGCGCCTGTTGCTCTCCGATGACGGCGAACGTTTCGAAGCGCTGACCGACGGGGGTGAGCCCCGGCCGTTCGGCCCGCTGCACGCCTTTCAAGGCTGGCTGTTCGGCGCGCTGGCGGGCGCCATGAGCGACGGCATCGCCGAAAAATCGGAAGGCGGGGCGATACTTCACGCTAGCCGCGACCCTCGCGCTGGAGGCTGGCTCGCGGCGAACGTTCCTGGCTTCGGCGACCCGCACAATCAAGTGATTCACAGCTTTCAGGTCTTCCAGGGCTGGCTGTACGCAGCGGTCGGCAATCCCTTCGCCGGCTTCCAGCTCTGGCGGACCCAAGCTCGCGGCGAACCGCCCTTTGACTGGGACCGGGTGCTCGAACAGGGCGCGCAGCGCTATAGTTTCAACGCGGCCGCGCCAGCGATGGCGGTTTTCCAGGACGCGCTTTATATCGGAACAGGTGTTCCGATGGGCGAGCCGTTGCTGGAGGACGCGGCGGGCTGCGAGCTGATCCGAGTGCTGCCCGACGGGCGCTGGGAATTGGTGACAGGCCAGCCGCGCTTTTCGCCCATCGGCCTGCAAGTGCCGGTTTCCACGCGCGGCCCCGGTTTCGACGATCCCGCTCAGACCGTGCTGTCGTGCTTGGCCAGTTCTGGCGACGCTCTGTATGCCGCAACCCTGGCGCGCACCCCGGAAGCGGTTTCGGGTTTTAAGCTCTGGCAAACCGTGGACGGCGAACAGTGGCGACCCATCGCCGCGCCGACCGACGGCCCATCCGCCGCCTGCTTGCCGCGCGTTCTGATGGCCTTGCCGAAGTTTTTATTCGTCGGCGGCGACCGCTGTTCCGATCCAACCGGCGACCGGCGCGAAGCGTTTGTCTGGTTTGGCAAGAGTGAAATCTGACGGATCATTCGCAAGCGCTGGCGCTGACTTGGCTTGCCGGATCGAGCAAATGGGTGAAGCGCCTGGAGGCGAACGCCGGCGTTCGTTTGCGGTTCAGGGCCGTGGACCGTCAGAAGACCGAGGGCGAGGCTGACAAAACGCGCCAGCAGACCATCGCTCGGATCGTCGCCTCTATCGAACCGTTATCCGCCAGCGCATCCGGGCGCGGTTGGCCTCCTGATCGCCCGTCGGGTTCGAACAGCGCCGTTCTCACGCTCAACCTGGCAAACCGTGATTCGCCGGCATTACTCTCGATGACCGATCTCAGTCGCCCGCATCGGATAAGAGCCGTCCGCCATCAACTGCCTGATCGCCTCCAAGGCGGCGGCGCTGTCCGGGCTACCCGCCCGCTCCGCCTTGCCGTACCATTCGATCGCTTTAACGGGATCTGGCGAAAAACCTTTGATCTGTAAGTCGTTCAAAACGATGGGATCGTAGGTTTTGCCGACCGCCGCCATGCCGGCCGGAAAACCGGCATTAGCCGCTTCCAGATAAAACGAGCGCGCCGAGGCGACATCCCCGCGCGCCATGAAGGCATCGCCCCTGCTCATATAAGATGCGATGAGCGGCGTGGCGACCCGCGCGGGCGTTGTCGCCGCCGTTGCCGATCGGTTGACCGCCACAACCGGCTTTGCCGCTGGAGCTTGGGCTTCGACCGCCGCGCTCGGGGTTTTCGCGGCTGGCGCGGCCGGGGCTCGATCAGTTTTTTCCGCGTCGGTTCCAGCGATTGAATCCGCCTTTAGCTGCTCCGGACGGGCTTGAGCCACGCCCCCGTTTCCAACCGCCGCCTTGGCGTCGATAGCCACCGCCGTTCCCGTCGGCGCGACCACGGAAATCTGAACCGGCTTGCTATCGAACAGATAATAACTGCCGATTCCGCCGGTGATGCCCGCCAATATGGACACAAAGATCAGCGTGATGAATTGTATCGTGGGGGATGAAAAAGATTTTGGCGGGCTTGGTGGGTTGTATCGCTCATCCCACTGCATGTTGATGGTCGCGTTTGCCAATAGATCGTCTTCCATCAAGCGATCGAGCAATTGATAGCTGGCGGCTTCATTGCGCCGATAAACCTTGTTACTGACAGGAGTGATCGGATGAATAAACTCCTGAGTATCCTCCGGATCCGGCTTCGCGAAGGAAACCGTCGCGACCGCGTAATCCTCGGTGCGGTCTGAGGCGAATGCGTTGTGCTTGCCCTCCGATTTTCCCCCGGCGGATTTTTCGTTCGCGGGCGGCGCGCTGATGATGGCGTCCGGCTCCTCGCCGATTAAGGTGGTGTTGAGTTCGCTCGGCTCGACGAAATCCGCTTCCGTGGGTTGGGGAGGATCGGGCACATAATGCTTGGCCCAAGGAATTAAGGTGACGCCCTCTGTGTTGTTTTCCTCGGCCTCCAGCATCATTTCCTTTGCCGCCTGATCGATCGCCAGCATGGAAACCGTGGTTTTCCCCTTAAGGTGGGTGATCGCCAATGCCCGCTGGCAAAGGGTGTTGATCAGATCGGGAACGCCTCCGGTCAAGCGGGTGATTTTTTGAACGGCCCACCGCGAAAAAACCGGGTTCACCTCCGAGGCCGCGCCCGCGCTCAATTGTCGGGAGATATAGGCGGCGACATCATTTTCGGCCAACGGGTCCAAGCGTACGTCCAAGCGCCTGGCGGCGATCATCTGGTCGGCGCCGATTCGAGCCACCATCGCCTCCAACTGCGGCGCGCCGCCCAGCACGATGCGGGGTGACTGATGGTCTGGCAGCGACCAATCGAACAACGCCATCAGATGGGCCAATCCTTGCTCGCCCAGCTTATGGGCGTCGTCGATCAATAAGACCACGCTGGTTCGCTGCTCGGCGTCTTCTTGTTTTATATACTCCTTCAACGCGGTGTTTTTGCTGGCGCGGTAAGGCTCGATTTCATTGACGCCCAAGCGCTCGCACAGGATTTTAATTAAAGTCTCGTAATCCAGTTCGCCCGAAAACAGACTGATGAACTTAATATTATCGGGTGCCGCGCTCTCCAACTTGCGCAATAGAAA
>DJIW01000131.1:0-882 GCA_002433805.1 Competibacteraceae bacterium UBA6584
GCGCGAAGAAACGAGGGTTAACCCAGACGTTCAGCGTGAAAGCGTTCTTGGGGCCTCAGGCTATAAAATTCGGAACGTTCCTTGCACATATTGGACACTATACGCTCACTCAAACGCCACCACTGAATTTCCGATGAAGTGGATTATTATTGTTAATTGATTTAAAAGATTTTTTAAGGTAATCCTGTTGGGCGGGCAACTTTCCTGGCGATCCGACAAAAAATTGACGCCATCGATCTTCAAACTAGGCAATTTTCCAAACCGCAACCCATCGACGGCGGGTTGGTTCGCCATGACTGTCGCAGCCTCAACGAGGCATGACCGATCCCGGAGCAAACCCTGATGACGGTGGAAACGCTCGAGGCGGACGCTAATCCGATTTTTCTCGGACGGCAGCCGATCCTTGATCGCAATCAACATATCGTCGCCTATGAATTGTTGTTCAGAACCGCCGGCGGGGGTAATGCCGCGATTATAGAAGACCATTTTACGGCGACCGCCGAAGTGGTCGTTCGCGCGTTCGTCGAATTAGGGTTGGCCCATGTGCTGGGCGACTGCCTGGGTTATATCAACGCGGACGAGCAGTTTTTAAACAGTGATTTGGTCGATTTATTGCCGACGGATCGCGTCGTGCTGGAAATTTTGGAAACGGTCGAATTCACGCCGTCGATGATGGCGCGGATTCGCGAACTCCGGCGGAAGGGGTTGCGGCTGGCCTTGGACGATTTCACGCGCCTTCAGGCCGAGAACAATCCGATCATCGATCTGGTGGAGGTGGTCAAAGTGGATCTACTCGCGCTGGATCCCGGCAAGCTCCCTTCTCTCGTCGGCGAGTTAAGACATTGGCCGATCAAGCTGTTGGCCGAAAAAATCGACGATGGC
>DJIW01000131.1:1044-35339 GCA_002433805.1 Competibacteraceae bacterium UBA6584
TGGCCGAAAAAATCGACGATGGCGAGCAGTTTCAAGCCTGCTTCAAACTCGGGTTCGAATTTTTTCAAGGCTACTATTTCGCCAAGCCGACGATTCTGGTCGGCCGGCGGATCGACCCCGCCCGCGCCGGCGTGCTGCGGTTGATCAATCTGGTGGCCAGCGATAGCGAGATCGGCCAGCTCGAACGCGAATTCAAGCGCTATCCCAATCTGACCTACAACTTATTGCGGCTGGTCAATTCGGTCGCCTTCGGCTTGCCCGCCAAAATCGATTCCCTGCGCCACGCCATCGCGATATTAGGACGGAGGCAGTTGCAGCGTTGGTTGCAGTTGCTGCTCTTCACCCAGCGCGCCGAGGGCGCGCCGCCGGGCCAACCTTTGCTGACCTTGGCCGCGACGCGCGGCAAGGCCCTGGAATTGATGATGGAGCCCATCGCCCCCAGCAATCGCGCCCAAGGCGATCAAGCCTTTATGGTGGGCGTGCTGTCGTTGTTGGACGCGCTATTTGGAGCGCCGCTGCCAGAATTGCTCGCGGAATTGAACCTGGCCGATCCGGTGCGCGCGGCTTTGTTGAACGGCGAAGGGCTTTTAGGGCGTCTGCTCGCCATCGTGCGCGCGTACGAGCGCAACCAGTTTGGCGAAGTCGCCGTTTTACTAGGCGAATTTCCGCAATTGTCGCTGGCTCGCTTCAATCAAATCCAACTGCGGGCCCTCGGATGGGCCAGCGAAATTCCGCCGTCCAATGGAGGCTAATATCATGTCAGAAAATAATTTGACTGGTTCGACCGCCCGCAATCCCGATCTCGACTGGAGTCAAATTCGGGAAACCATTCTCATGCTGGCGCTGTCCGTCGCCCAGATCGAAATGTCGATGCGCGACAGCGATGGGTCGGTCGAGGTGTTGAGCAATTCCTTCACCTCGATGATGGGGCAGGTCAAGATGGTCGAACGCACCGCCGCCGCCTTGCCAGAGACGCCGGACATCGCCGATGCGCGTTCGGCGATCATGGAGCACTGTAACACCGTCGGCGAGATGATGCGGTCGGCGATTGTCGCTTTTCAGTTTTATGACAAGCTGACCCAGCGGCTGGGGCATGTCAACGGCAGCATGACCGTTCTGGCGGATCTGATCGCCGACCCGCGCCGGCTCTACAATCCGTATGAATGGATGGGAATGCAGGAAAAAATCAAATCCCGCTACACCATGGAAGAGGAGCGGCTGATGTTTGAGGCGATCATGCAGGGCAAGACGGTCAAGCAGGCGCTGATGCTGTATATCCAGGCGATGGAAGAGAAGAAGCACAAGGCCGGCGCGGCCAGCGCCGGCGGCGACGAAGAAATCGAACTGTTCTAAATCCGCCGTTCGCATCCCGCGAACGGCGATCTTCAAGAGGCTAAAGCCCCTCTCCGCCGGAGAGAGGCCGCTTATTATCCTTGGCCGTGCAGGTGGTGTTCCTGCGCGTCCACCGTGGCGATGGCGGTCATGTTGATGATGCGCCGCGCCGTGGCCGAGCGCGTCAAAATATGCGCCGGTTTGGCCAGGCCCAGCGTGATCGGGCCCACCGACACCCCGTTCGTCACTTCTTTCAATAGATTGTGCGAGATATTGGCGGCGTCCGCGTTGGGCATAATCAGCAGGTTGGCCGCTCCCTTCAGCCGCGAATGCAGGAATACCCGGCTGCGCAGTTCCTCGGACAAGGCGGCATCGCCGCGCATTTCGCCGTCCACTTCAAGATCGGGCGCGCGCTGGCGGATCAGTTGCAGCGCTTCCGCCATCTTGCGCGCCTGCGGCGATTTATGCGATCCGAAGCTGGAATGGGATAGCAGGGCGACTTTCGGCGTGACGAAACGGCCGACTTCCTCCGCCGCCAGCAAGGCGATATCGGCGATTTCCTCGACGTTCGGGTCGGCGTTGATGTCGGTATCGCAGAAAAACAAGGGACCGTGCGAGGTGATCAGCATATTCATCGCCGCCGGGGTTTTGACGCCCTCGCGCAGGCCGACGATGTCCAACACATAATTGATGTGATCGGGATAACCGCCGATCAAGCCGCAGATCAAGGCGTCGCCGTAGCCCAAGCGCAGCAGCAGCGCGCCGATCACGGTGGCGCGGGTGTTGACCCGAACCCGCGCTTTGTTGGGATCGACGCCGAAGCGCCCGCGCAATTGATGGTATTCCTGCCAGCACTCCTCGTAATAGGGATTGTTTTGGGGGTCGATCACCTCGAAATCCTGATCGGCGCGGATGCGCAGCCCCAACTCGGCGATCCGCTGTTCGATCCGCCAACGCCGTCCGATCAGAATCGGTTTGGCGAGCCCGTCGTCGATGATCCCCTGAATCGCCCACAGCATCCGTTCTTCCTCGGCCTGGGCGTAAATCACCCGCTTGCGTTCGGCTTTGGCGCGCTCGAAGATCGGCCGCATGATCTGGCCGGAGCGATAGACCCGCTGGCTTAATGTGGTGTGATAGGCGGCGAAATCCTGAATCGGCCGGGTGGCGATGCCGCTGTCCATCGCCGCCTTGGCGACCGCCAGCGGCAACGTGAGCAACAGCCGCGGCTCGAAGGGTTTGGGGATCAGATACTCCGGCCCAAAGCTGATGTCTTGGTCGCCGTAAGCGGCGGTTTCCTCCTGAGAGTGCGGCTCGCGCGCCAGTTCCGCCAAGGCGCGCACGCAGGCCAGTTGCATCGCCTTGTTGATGGTGGTCGCGCCCGCGTCCAACGCGCCCCGGAAGATATAGGGAAAACAGAGGACATTGTTCACTTGATTGGGGTAGTCGGACCGGCCGGTGGCGATGATGGCGTCGGGCCGCGCCGCCTTGGCTACTTCCGGCAAGATTTCCGGCACCGGATTGGCCAGCGCCAGAATCAGCGGCTTGTCGGCCATGGTCATGACCATTTCGCCGGTCAGCACTCCGGCCTTGGACAAGCCCAGGAAAATATCCGTCCCGACCACGGCTTCCGCCAGGGTGCGCGCCGGCGTGTCGGCGGCATAGGCGGCTTTTTCGGCATCGAGATTGCCGCGACCTTTATAAATCACGCCCCGGCTGTCGCAGACCACGACGTTTTCCCGCTTCAGCCCCAAGTCCAGCAGCAAGTCCAGGCACGCGATGCCGGCCGCGCCCGCGCCGGAGGTCACCACTCGCACCTCGCCGATTTGCTTGTTGACCAGCGACAGCGCGTTGAGCACGGCGGCGGCGGTGATGATCGCGGTGCCGTGCTGGTCGTCGTGAAACACCGGAATCTTCATGCGATCGCGTAGCTGGCGCTCGATGTAAAAGCACTCCGGGGCCTTGATGTCTTCTAAATTGATGCCGCCGAAACTGGGTTCCAGACTGGCGATGATTTCCACCAGCTTGTCCGGATCGCGCTCGCTGATTTCGATATCGAACACGTCGACGCCGGCGAATTTCTTGAACAACACCCCTTTGCCTTCCATCACCGGCTTGGCCGCCAGGGGTCCGATATCGCCCAAGCCGAGCACGGCGGTGCCGTTGGTGATCACGGCGACCAAATTGCCGCGGGCGGTGACAGTGGACACCTCGCGGGGGTCTTCGACGATGACTTCGCACGCGGCGGCCACCCCCGGCGAATAGGCGAGCGCCAGATCGCGCTGGTTGGCGAGCGGCTTGGTCGGCGCGACCTCAATCTTGCCGTAGGGGAGCATGCGGTGGTAGCGCAAGGCGCTTTCATTGAAATCATCGGCCATGTTGTGGGAATCCTTGAGGTGAGAGCGAAAACGTCGACGGGAGGTTAAAGCCAGAACGGTTTGGGGCCCGGCCAATGACGATAAAGTGTAGCAAGGCGTCCGCGAGCGCGCCGAGCATCCTGCCGCCCGCGCCGCGAGAATGGGATAAAATGAAACTTCGAAGATCAGTTCCGATTTCCGGGCGCGCCCGCGCGTCTCATTCCTCGCTTGTGGGAGCACATTATGACCGCCATCCGTCAAGACGATTTCATTCAAAGCATCGCCGACGCTTTCCAGTACATCAGTTATTACCATCCGGTCGATTACATCAAGGCGCTGGCGCAAGCCTACGAGCGCGAGCAAAGCCCGGCGGCCAAGGACGCCATCGCCCAAATCCTGATCAATTCGCGGATGTGCGCCGAGGGCCATCGCCCGATCTGCCAGGATACCGGCATCGCCCTAGTGTTTCTCAAGGTCGGCATGGACGTGCGTTGGGACGCCGAGCTATCGGTGCAGGAGATGGTCGACGAGGGCGTGCGCCGCGCCTATCTCGACCCCGATAACAAGCTGCGCGCCTCGGTGCTGCGCGATCCGGCGGGCAAGCGCCAAAACAGCAAGGACAACACGCCGGCGGTGGTGCATTATGAGATCGTGCCCGGCCACCATGTCGAAGTCATTTGCGCGGCCAAGGGCGGCGGCTCGGAAGCCAAATCCAAGTTCGCGATGCTCAATCCCTCCGACGATCTGGTGGATTGGGTGCTCAAGACCGTGCCGCAGATGGGGGCCGGCTGGTGTCCGCCGGGGATTCTCGGCGTCGGCATCGGCGGCACGCCGGAAAAGGCGCTGCTGCTGGCCAAGGAATCGCTGATGGCGCCGGTCGATATTCAAGACTTGATCGCCCGTGGCCCGAAGAATCGAGCCGAGGAACTGCGCATCGAGCTGTACGACAAGGTCAACGCGCTCGGCATCGGCGCGCAGGGCCTCGGCGGCCTGACCACCGTGCTCGACGTGAAGGTGCTGGACTATCCGACCCACGCGGCGAATCTGCCGATCGCCATGGTGCCGAACTGCGCCGCGACCCGCCACGCCCATTTCCACCTGGACGGCAGCGGCCCGGCCAAGCTGGAACCGCCGAGCCTGGACGATTGGCCGAAGCTGACCTATGCGCCGACCAACGCCCGCCGGGTCGATTTGGCGACCGTCAGCCGCGAGGAGGTGGCCAGTTGGAAGACCGGGGAGGTGTTGTTGCTGAACGGCAAGCTGCTGACCGGGCGCGACGCCGCCCACAAGCGGATGACCGACCTGCTGAACGCGGGCCAGCAACTGCCGGTCGATTTCACCGACCGCTTCATTTATTACGTCGGCCCGGTCGATCCGGTGCGCGATGAGGTGGTCGGCCCCGCCGGACCCACCACCGCGACCCGCATGGACAAATTTACCCGGCAAATGCTGGAGCAGACTGGATTGCTGGGCATGGTCGGCAAATCCGAGCGCGGCCAAATCGCCATCGACGCGATCAAGGACAACAAAGCGGTGTATCTGATGGCGGTCGGCGGCGCGGCGTATCTGGTTTCCAAAGCCATTAAAGCGGCCAAGGTGCTGGCGTTCGCGGATCTCGGCATGGAAGCGATTTACGAATTCGAGGTCAAGGACATGCCGGTGACGGTGGCGGTGGATTCCAAGGGGTCCAGCGTCCACAAGACCGGGCCGAAAGAATGGCAAGCCAAGATCGGCAAGATCCCGGTGGTGGAAGCCTGAGCCTCGCGCGTTGGGGGTAGCGCCGCTTAGAGCGGCGCTACCCCTATCGTCTATCGTCGGACCTGATGAAATGGCGCAGGGGTGGATAAGGGACCGTTCGGAATCATTCGCTTCAGTCACTAACTAATGAGCCAGCCCGTGAGCCAAAATGCCCCCATCGTCCGCCATTTCCGGCAAATCCTGCTGTGGCCCTTGCAAATCATGCGGCCTCCAGCCGGCGAGCCGCACATCTCGAAATACTGGGAATTGTTGGAAGCCGTGGGCGATGCGTGCCCCTGGCGGGAGGTGGATGACGAGTTTGGCCATCCCGAGGATTTTCAGGAACGCCACTACAAGGAATTCATCACTTTCCTACCGTACGTGCAACGCTTCCTGTACGGCGAGGGCAGCCGCGCCG
The DNA here is from genome assembly GCA_002433805.1 of Competibacteraceae bacterium UBA6584. GTDB lineage: Bacteria > Pseudomonadota > Gammaproteobacteria > Competibacterales > Competibacteraceae > Competibacter_A. The sequence goes on from DJIW01000131.1 coordinate 6,886, forward strand.
GACAAGCCGGCTACGGCAAGTCGCCGATTCGGGTTTTCCGCCGCCGCGATATCAGCCGGATGCGGGTCATCCTCGACCAACAAACGCCGCCGCTGCTTTTTCAAGTCGCCCATGTCGATCTGCACTTCTTCTACGATCTCGACATCATCATTCTAGCGGTCGAGTTCTTCGCCAACGACCTGCCGCTGCTGCTGGTCGAGGATGTGCTGTTTAAGGTCGGCCGGACCTATCCGGGATTCTGGGAGGCCGACGGCCAGGGCGGTCAATGTCCCTACCGGGTGGAATGGCTGTCCGCGAGCGGCGAAACGCTGGCGGTGTCCGATTATGAAAACCGCCGCAAATATCTGCACTTCGTCTGTCAAAATCGCACGCCCAACATCTCCGCCCACTGGGAATTCTTGCTGCGGCCGCTGGCGCTGTATAACACCAGCCAGGAAGGCGTGATTCGCTACCGGCAGATCGAATACCATCGGATGCCGCTGCTGGCCTATGTGAGCGTCAACGACCCTCAGGCGCTGACGCGCGGCGATTTTGCCCGGCTGGCCCTCATTACCAAGGCCGGCCCGTCCGACACGCTGCCGTACTCCGAGGCGGAACTGGCCCATTTCGAACAGCAGTATTGCTACGACAAATTCTGGGACCCCACCAATCCGGCGCTCAGCAGCCGCTACCTCTGTTGCGGCCATGCCTTCGTGGTGGTGGGCAAGGCGAGCGAACGGTTCTTCGCCGATCCGGAAACCGGCCTGCTCGGCCAGTTCCGCCACCAATATTTTCTGGTCAACCTCATCGCCCATTTTCACAAAGCGACCCTCATGCTGTTTTCGGAATGGCTGGTGATGGCGATCAGCCAACTCGAAATCCGCGACATGGATTCGGTCAAGAGCTTCAAGCGGGAAATCCGTCGGGTGATGGAGACGTTCCTGCGTTTTACCCACCGCTATTGGTTTCACGAAGTGTCCAATCAGGCGCAAGCACGCGATCTGTTCCGCTTGCTGACCGGCCATCTCGACACCGACCGGATTTACGAGGATGTCAGCGCGGCGGTGAAGGAGATGAATCAATATCTGGATAGCGACGGCCTGCGCCGGCAAGCCAACACCGTGGTCCGCTTGACCGTGGTCACCACGCTGGGGTTGATCGCCACCGTGGCGACCGGTTTTCTCGGCATGAATATCTTTGACGAGGCGGATAATCCTATCTGGGGCAAAATCTTGATTTTCTTCGGCGTTCTTACGCCCAGCGTGCTGCTAGTGATCTACGCCGTGACCAAATCCAAGGCCCTGTCGGATTTTCTGGAGGCGTTGTCGGATGATCGCCTGCGCTGGCGCGATAAATGGGGCGTGCTGTTTCGGGTGTTTTACCGGCCTCGCGAGCCGCGGCGCTGATGGTCGTAGCTTGAAGCGCGCTTGACGTGGAAAGCCTCGATCCGCTCGGCATCCCGCTCGATCATTTCAACCTGATCGAAGCCAGCGCCGGAACCGGGAAGACTTATACCCTCACTGCTCTATATGTGCGGTTGGTGGTCGAGGCGGGGATTCCGGTCAACCGGATTTTAGTGGTCACCTACACCAACGCCGCGACCAAGGAACTGCGCGACCGCATCCGGGAACGGCTGGGGCAAGTCCGTCAGGCGTTCTTGCGCGGGCGGGCGTCCGAGGAGGACGATCTCGCCACGCGCTTGCTGGATTTGCAGCGGGATCGAGATCTGGCCCTGCGCCGCTTGACCAACGCGGCGCGCGGCTTCGACGAGGCCGCCATCTTCACCATTCACGGCTTTTGCAAGCGGGTGCTGGGCGATAACGCTTTCGAAAGCGGCTTGTCGTTCGACACTGAACTGCTGGCCGACACCGCCGATCTGCTCCAGGAGATCGTCGACGATTTTTGGCGGCGGGAATTGTACGGCGCATCGCCCTCGGTGGTCCGTTATGTTCTAGACGAGCGCTACAGTCCGGAGCGCCTGCTCGGCGAGATCCAACGCCATCTGGGCAAACCGTATCTGAACGTGCTGACGCCGGGCGGGCAACGCGATGGCGCGGCGCTAGAGCAGGGCTTTGTCGAGGCGTTCCGCCAGGCTGGCGACTTATGGTCGCGAGAGCGGACCGCCATTGAGGCGCTACTGCTGAAATCGCCTGCGCTCAACCGTAATAAGTACGGCTTACAGTCGATTCCGGTCTGGCTGGAAAGCATGGAACGTTATCTGGCCGCCGAACCGCCTGCGCCTGTGCTGTTCGGAAAATTCGACCAGTTTACAGCGTCCCGGCTGCACGCTTCGGTCAACAAAGGCAAAACCGCCCCCCAGCATCCTTTTTTCGATGCCTGCGAAACGCTTAAAGTCGCTTGCGAGGCTCTGGCGGACTATTGCCGGCATCAACTTCCGGTCAAGCTGCTAGCGTACTGCAACGCCGAACTGGCGACCCGAAAGCGCCGGCAACAGCTGCAATCTTACGACGATCTATTGGTCAACCTGCATGAGGCGCTAGGCCAGCACCGCCAGGGCGCAGCGCTGAGCGCAACCCTGCGCCGCCGCTATTTCGCCGCCTTGATCGATGAGTTTCAAGACACCGATCCGGTGCAATACGCCATCTTCCGGCGCATTTACGCTGGCACCGGCAAGCCGGTTTTTCTGGTGGGCGATCCCAAGCAGGCCATCTACAGCTTTCGGGGCGCGGACATCTTCGCCTATCTGACCGCCCGTCGCGATGCGCCGCGCCACTACACCCTCGACGTGAATTGGCGGTCCGACCCGCGCCTGCTGCAAGCGTTCAACGCCGTGTTCGGAGCGGGCGGGCCCCGACCGTTTCTGTTCGAAGGCATCCCGTTTCATCCGGCGCGGCCGACCGAACGCAAACCGTTCGAACCGCTGTGGTTGCAAGGCCGCTCGGAGCCGCCGTTTCAGCTTTGGTTGCTGGAAGCGGACGCGGAGAAGCCGATTGCCAAAGGGATCGCTAACGAGCGCGCCATCCGCGCCACCGCCGCCGAAATCGCCCGGCTGCTCAATCTCGGGGCGCGCGGTCAAGCGCGCATCGGCGAGGGCGCGCGGGCGGAAACCGCGCGGGATTTAACCGGGGGCGATATCGCCGTGCTGGTGCGCAGCCACCGGCAAGGGCGGGCGGTTCAAGAGGCGCTGCTGCGGCTGGGCGTTCCCAGCGTCCAGCAGGCCGATGACAGCGTGTTCGCCTCGGAAGAGGCGCGGCAATTGGAATGGCTGCTGGCGGCGGTGGCGGAACCGGGCAACGAGGGCGGCGTACGGGCGTTATTGGCTTCCGAGCTGTTCGGATTGAGCGGCGAGGCGCTGTACCGGCTGCGCGAGGACGAGCGGGCCTGGGCGGGCTGGCTTGAAACCTTGCAAAACTACCGGCAGTTGTGGCTCGAATGCGGCTTCATCCGTTTTTTTCGAGCGTGGTTGATCGGAGAGGGCGTCCCGCGGCGGTTGCTGGCGTTTCGCGACGGTGAAAGACGGCTGACTAACCTGCTGCATCTGGGCGAATTGCTGCACCTTGCCAGCCGCGCTCGACCCGGTTTGGCCGGACTGTGCAAGTGGTTGGTCGAGCGGCGACGCCTGCCGGGCGGTCAGGACGAGGAACACCAGTTGCGGCTGGAAAGCGACGAGAACCTGGTGCGGATTGTCACGGTTCACAAAAGCAAGGGCTTGGAATATCCGGTGGTGTTCTGTCCGTTTGCATGGAACGGCAAGCTGCGCAGCGATGCGGCCAGCAACAGCACCTTGCTCTATCACGATCCGCTGGATCCGAGCCGCACCTTTCTCGCCTTCGGCGCGGGCGAAGGCGATCCCGCCCGTCCGCTCGCGCGCCATGAGGAGATGGCGGAAAATTTGCGGCTGTTCTATGTCGCCCTGACCCGCGCCAAGCAGCGTTGCTATCTGGTCTGGGGCAAGATCAAGGACGCCGGAACCGCGCCGCCCGCTTGGCTCCTGCATCATCCTCCAGCGGCGGGGCCTTCGCAGGATGCGTTGGACGTCACTCGAAAACGGTTCGAGGGCCTCACTCCGGGGGCGTTTCTCGGCGATGTGCAAGCCGCGTTCGCGGCGGCGGAGGGGGTCGCCGTTTCGGCGCTCCCGCGAGAATCAGGCCAACGTTATCAGCCGCCATCCGTCGTCGAACCCGAATCGAGGGCGCGGCCGTGGACAGGTACGCTGATGGACTCCTGGCGGGTAGGCAGTTTCAGCGCGCTGGCGACCGGTCAATCCGGCGAGCTGCCGGATTACGATATGGCGGCCGTTTACGAGAAACCCCTCGAACCGCTTGAGCCCTCGATTCCGGCTCCCGGCGTTAGCATTTTCGATTTTCCGCGCGGCGCGCGCGCGGGCACCTGCCTGCACGCGATTTTCGAGCGCTGGGATTTTACGCAGCGCGACCGGGCGCGCTTGGAAGAGCTGGTCGCCAAGACACTCAAAAATCACGGCCTGGATCCGCTGGCGTGGACCGCAGCCGTGTCGGACATGGTGGAAAAGGTGTTGGCGACGCCGCTGGATGCGAACGGCTTGCGGTTGGCGTGGATCGCGCCGGCCCAGCGGCTCGACGAATTGGAATTCTACTATCCGATCAATAACTTAAAAGATGAGGCGCTGCGGCGGGTTTTGGCGCGGCACGGCCGCGCGGTTGGTCCGTTGCGCGAGACGGTCGAGCGGCTGGAGTTCAGTCCCTTGCGGGGCTACATGAAGGGGTTTATCGATTTGGTGTTCGAGGCGCAAGGCCGGTTTTACCTGGCCGATTACAAGTCCAACTGGCTCGGTCCCGAACCGGCCGCTTACCGGCGCGCGCGGCTGGACGAGGCGATGGCCCGCGAGGCTTACCTGCTGCAATATCTGATTTACAGCATCGCCGTGCACCGCTACTTGCGGTTGCGGGTGCCGAATTACGACTACGAGCGGCATTTCGGCGGCGTGTTCTATTTTTTCCTGCGCGGCATGGACCCGCAAGTGGGTCCGGAGTGCGGGGTGTTTCAGGACCGTCCGACGCTCGCGCTCATCACGGCGCTGGATGAGTTGATGGCGACCGGCGGGACCGCGGCGTGAGCGATGGCGCGCCGGCCGACCGCCGCGATGCCTTGGCGATCTTGCGCGAACAGGAGGCGCTGACCGATCTCGATGTCTATTTCGCCCGCTTCATGGCGCGCTTGGCCGGCCATCTTGCGCCGGCGTCCGCCGCCGGGGCAGAGGCGGGGCGGTCGGCGGTCGCGGCGTTGGAACTGGCGGCGGCGCTGGCCAGCCGCGCCAGCAGTCAGGGCGATGTGTGTGTGAATTTGCGGCAATGGACGTGGCGCTGGCATGCGGGCGCCGCCGCGGCCACCGTCACTCCGCCTCCCATCGAGCGATGGCTGAACGACTTGCGCGCCAGTTCGGTGGTGGGCTGGCCGGGCGAGCGCCATCCGCTGATTCTCGACCGGCGGGGCCGCTTGTATCTCTATCGCTATTGGAGCTACGAGCGGCAGCTCGCCGACGACTTGCGGCTGCGGGCGGAAGCGGATGCGGATGCGGAGGCGGTGGATGAAGCGCGCCTGCGCGCCGATCTCGACCGGCTGTTTCCCCGTCATCCTGATTTGAAAGGCCCGGATTGGCAGAAAGTGGCGGCGGCGGCGGCGGTGCTCAAGCGGCTTTGTGTCATTTCCGGAGGCCCCGGCACCGGCAAAACCAGCACGGTGCTGCGCATTCTGGCGTTGTTGGCGGCTCAAGCGGGCGGCCGGCCGCTGCGCATCGCCCTGGCCGCGCCCACCGGCAAGGCGGCGGCGCGTTTGCAGGAATCGATTCGGGCCGCCAAACCCGGTTTGGGGCTGGAATCGGCTCAGGCGGCGCGGATTCCCGAGGAAGCCTCCACGCTGCACCGATTGCTCGGCGGCCGGCCGGATTCCGCATCCTTCCGCCATCACGGCGAAAATCCGTTGCCGCTCGATGTGCTGGTGGTGGATGAGGTCTCGATGGTCGGACTGGCGTTGATGGCCAAAACCCTCGATGCGCTGCCGCCGGAGGCGCGATTGATTCTGCTCGGCGATAAGGATCAATTGGCCTCGGTGGAAGCCGGTTCGGTGCTGGGTGAGATTTGCGCTGGAGCCGGACGGTTTTCACCGACCTTTCGGGCGCGGTTGGCGGCGCTGACCGGAGAGGCGCTGCCGGAAGGTCGGGAAGCGTCGCCGCTAGCTGACGCCATCGTTTTGTTGCGGCACAGTTTTCGGTTCGGCGCGGCCAGCGGCATCGGCGCGCTGGCGCGGGCGGTCAACAAAGGCAATGCCATGGAAGCGGCGCGGCTCTTAAACGACGATCATTATGGCGATATCGCCTGGCGCTCGCTCGCCGGCGCCCGCGCCTTGCCCGAGCAGCTGGCGCTGCCCGTGACGGTGGGCTTCAAACCCTATCTAAAGGCGGTGGCAAGCCGCGCTGAACCGGCGAGGATTTTCGAGCAGTTCAATCGGTTTCGAGTGTTGGGGGCGCTGCGCGGCGGACCGTTCGGGGTGGAGGCGTTGAATCGTTTGTGCGAGGCCGTGCTGCACGATCAAAACTTGATCGACCACCGTCAGACTTGGTATCCGGGCCGACCGGTGATGATCGTGCGCAACGATTACAACTTGCGGCTGTTCAACGGCGACATCGGCATCACGCTGCCCGACCCAAACGAGTCAGAGCGGGTGAAGGTCTTTTTTTTGGGTAGCGACGGGTTGTTGCGGGGGTTCGCGCCGGCCCGTCTGCCGGAGCATGAAACCGTTTATGCGATGACGGCGCACAAAAGCCAAGGCTCGGAGTTCGACCGCGTCTTGGTGGTGACGCCGGACGAATTCTCGCCGGTGCTAAGCCGGGAACTGGTGTACACGGCGCTGACCAGGGCGAAACAGCAAGCGAGTTTTTACGGCGCGCCGGAGGTGTTCGCGGCGGCGGTGGAGCGGCGGCTGCGGCGTTCGTCCGGACTGCGGGATCGGTTGTGGGTCGAGCCGAGATTAAAAGGTGATCGGTGAGGGGATCGCCGAATGCGCTGCTGGCCAAAAGCGCCGCGAACCTCGCTCGCTGGCATCAACCGATCCAACTTGACACGGTGGGGTCACCTGCTTATAGTTCCGCCTCTTTGCAAGCCCGGATATTTTCGACTAGCGCAGGCCCGCTGCCGGGTTCACCGAATTCTAAGCTCGATTGGAGTAGAGGGCGATGGCCACAATCAATCAGTTGGTGCGCAAACCGCGCGTCAGCAAAAAAGCCAAGAGCAACGTTCCGGCGCTTGAAAGCTGCCCGCAAAAGCGCGGCGTATGCACCCGCGTCTACACCACGACGCCCAAAAAACCGAATTCCGCCTTGCGCAAGGTGGCGCGCGTGCGCCTGACCAACAGTCAGGAAGTCACCAGCTACATCGGCGGCGAGGGCCACAACCTGCAAGAGCACTCCGTGGTGCTGATTCGCGGCGGCCGCGTCAAGGACTTGCCCGGCGTGCGCTACCACATCGTGCGCGGCAGCCTGGACACCTCCGGCGTCACCAAGCGGCGGCAGGGGCGTTCCAAGTACGGCGCCAAGCGGCCCAAATCCTGACATTCGTACTAACGGATTGAGACGGTTATGCCGAGAAGAAGAGAAGTTCCCAAGCGCGTCATCCTCCCCGATCCCAAGCACGGGAGCGAGATGCTGGCCAAGTTCGTCAACATGGTCATGGAGCGCGGCAAAAAATCCGTGGCCGAAAGCATCGTCTACGGCGCGCTCGAAGCCATGGCCGAGAAGGGCAAGGAAAACCCCATGGAGACCTTGGAACAGGCCCTGGATAACGTCCGGCCGGTGGTGGAGGTCAAGTCCCGCCGGGTCGGCGGCGCGACCTATCAGGTGCCGATCGAGGTGCGCTCGATCCGCCGCAACACGCTGGCCATGCGCTGGCTGATCGACGCTTCCCGCAAGCGCGGGGAAAAATCCATGGCCCGCCGCCTGGCCGGCGAGTTGCTGGACGCCGCCGAAAGTCGCGGCGCCGCCGTCAAGAAGCGCGAGGACGTGCACCGCATGGCGGAAGCCAACAAGGCCTTCGCCCATTACCGTTGGTAAGCAAGGGATATTGAGTCGTGGCCCGTAAAACCCCCATCGAGCGCTACCGCAACCTCGGCATCATGGCCCACATCGATGCCGGCAAGACCACGGTGACCGAGCGCATCCTGTTTTATACCGGCGTCTCCCACAAGCTGGGCGAGGTGCACGATGGCGCGGCCACCATGGACTGGATGGTGCAGGAGCAAGAACGCGGAATCACCATTACCTCCGCCGCGACCACCTGTTTCTGGGATGGCATGGCCGGCCAGTTCGACGAGCATCGGGTCAACATCATCGATACCCCCGGCCACGTCGATTTCACCATCGAAGTCGAACGCTCGCTGCGGGTGTTGGACGGGGCCTGCGCGGTGTTCTGCGCGGTCGGCGGCGTGGAGCCGCAATCCGAGACCGTCTGGCGGCAAGCCAACAAGTACGGCGTGCCGCGCTTGGCCTTCGTCAACAAGATGGACCGGGCCGGCGCCGATTTCCTGCGGGTGGTGGGGCAGATTCAAAGCCGTCTGGGCGCCAAGCCGGTGCCGGTGCAACTGCCCATCGGCGCGGAAGATCAATTCAAGGGCGTGGTCGATCTGATCAAGATGCAGGCCGTCAACTGGGATGAAGACAGCCTCGGCATGAAATTCGAGTACGGCCCCATCCCCGCCGGCCTGCAAGCCGATTGCGAGGCCTGGCGCGAGAAGATGGTCGAGGCGGCCGCCGAAGCCTCCGACGAATTGATGGAAAAATACCTGGAAGGCCACACCCTCACCGAGGACGAGGTTTACGCGGGCTTGCGCGCGCGCACTCTCAAGGGTGAGATCGTGCCGGCCTTGTGCGGGTCGGCCTTCAAGAACAAGGGCGTTCAGGCGATGTTGGACGCGGTGATCCGCTTCCTGCCCTCGCCGGTTGAAAAGCCCCCGGTCAAGGGCGTGCTGGATGACGCCGCCGAGAGCGAAGGCGAACGGCCGGCCAGCGACGACGCGCCGTTTGCCGCGTTGGCCTTCAAAATCGCCACCGATCCCTTCGTCGGCACGCTGACCTTCATCCGCTGCTATTCCGGCGTGGTGAATTCGGGCGACTCCGTTTACAACCCGGTCAAGAGCCGGCGCGAGCGCATTGGCCGCTTGGTGCAGATGCACGCCAACAGCCGCGAGGAGATCAAGGAAATCCGGGCCGGCGACATCGCCGCCTGCGTCGGCTTAAAGGATGTGACCACCGGCGACACCCTGTGCGCTGCGGATAAAGTGATCACGCTGGAGCGGATGGAGTTTCCCGAGCCGGTGATCTCGGTGGCGGTCGAGCCCAAGACCAAGGCCGATCAGGAAAAGATGGGCGTCGCGCTCAGCAAGCTGGCGCAGGAAGACCCGTCGTTCCGAGTCCACACCGATCAGGAGTCGGGTCAGACCATCATCTCCGGCATGGGCGAGCTGCATCTGGAAATCATCGTCGACCGTCTCAAGCGCGAGTTCAAGGTCGACGCCAACGTCGGCAAGCCGCGCGTCGCCTACCGCGAAACCATCCGCAAGGCGGTGGAGCAGGAAGGCAAGTTCGTGCGCCAATCCGGCGGTCGCGGTCAATACGGCCACGTCTGGTTGAAATTGGAGCCGCGCGAGCCGGGCGCGGGTTACGAATTCGTCAACGCCATCGTCGGCGGCGTAGTGCCCAAGGAATACATTCCGGCCGTGGACAAGGGCGTGCAAGAACAAATGGAAAAAGGCGTGTTGGCCGGCTATCCGGTCGTCGACGTCAAGGTCACGATCTTCGACGGGTCCTATCACGAAGTGGATTCCAACGAAATGGCGTTCAAGGTCGCCGGTTCGATGGGCTTCAAGGAAGGCGCGCACAAGGCGGGCGCGGTTCTGTTGGAACCGATCATGAAGGTCGAAGTGGTCACTCCCGAGGATTACATGGGCGACGTGATGGGCGATCTCAACCGCCGGCGCGGCATCCTTCAGGGCATGGACGATTCCCCGTCGGGCAAGGTGGTCCGCGCCGAGGTGCCGCTGGCCGAGATGTTCGGCTACGCCACCGACCTGCGTTCGGCCACCCAGGGCCGCGCCACCTATTCCATGGAATTCGCCAAGTACAACGAAGCCCCCGCCGCGATTGCGGAGGCGGTCGTCAAAAAAGCATCCTGAACCATTGGGCTGAAGTTCTGTTTCGGTTGGAGTAAGCACGGTGTCCAAAGAAAAGTTTGAGCGGAGCAAGCCGCACGTGAACGTGGGGACGATTGGTCATGTGGACCACGGCAAGACGACGCTGACGGCGGCGATCACCAAGGTGATGGCGACGAAGTTTGGGGGCGAATTCAAGGCCTACGACCAGATTGACTCCGCGCCGGAAGAGAAGGCGCGAGGGATCACCATCGCCACCGCGCACGTGGAATACGAATCGCCCAAGCGCCACTACGCGCACGTCGACTGTCCGGGGCACGCCGACTACATCAAGAACATGATCACCGGCGCGGCGCAGATGGACGGCGCGGTGCTGGTGGTCTCGGCGGCGGACGGCCCGATGCCGCAGACCCGCGAGCACATCTTGCTGGCGCGCCAGGTGGGGGTGCCCTACATCGTCGTCTATTTGAACAAAGCCGACATGGTGGACGACGCCGAGCTGTTGGAGCTGGTGGAGATGGAAGTGCGGGAGCTGTTATCCAGCTACGACTTTCCCGGCGACGACCTGCCGATTGTCACCGGCAGCGCGCTCAAAGCGCTGGAAGGCGACGGCGGCGAGTTGGGCGAGCCCAGCATCCACAAGCTGGTGGAAGCGATGGACGCCTACATCCCGCAGCCGCAGCGCGAGATCGACAAACCCTTCTTGATGCCGATCGAGGACGTGTTCTCGATCTCCGGGCGGGGCACGGTGGTCACCGGGCGGATCGAGCGGGGCAAGGTCAAGGTGGGCGAGGAAGTGGCCATCATCGGGATCCGGCCCACGGTCAAGACCGTCTGCACCGGGGTCGAGATGTTCAGGAAGCTGCTGGACCAAGGCGAGGCCGGGGACAACGTCGGGGTGCTGCTGCGCGGCACCAAGCGGGATGACGTCGAGCGGGGCCAGGTGCTGGCCAAGCCCAACACCATCACCCCGCACACCCACTTCGAAGCCGAAGTCTACGTGCTGTCCAAGGAAGAAGGCGGGCGGCACACCCCGTTTTTCAAGGGCTACCGGCCGCAGTTTTACTTCCGCACCACCGACGTCACCGGCTCGGTCGACTTGCCCGAGGGGGTGGAGATGGTGATGCCCGGCGACAACGTGCGCATGACCATCAACCTCATCGCCCCCATCGCCATGGACGAGGGCTTGCGCTTCGCCATCCGCGAGGGCGGCCGAACCGTCGGCGCCGGCGTCGTCGCCAAAATTATCGAGTGAAACTCAAGCTAAATTTGAGGTGGATCGCCGCTGACGCTTCCACCTCTTAATCGACTACAGGCCAGTAGCTCAATTGGCAGAGCAGCGGTCTCCAAAACCGCAGGTTGGGGGTTCGATTCCCTCCTGGCCTGCCATCTTTTGTATGGCATTTCCTGACTTCTGTCCGGCCGAACCGCCCGCGAAGCTTCAGGCTATCTGACACGCGACCACGCATGAATGTAACCAAGTCCGAAACGCAAGCCATCAGCCGTATCGATACCTTCAAGTTGGTCGGAGCCGGCGCCATCGTCGTAGTGGCGCTTGCGGCATTTTACCTTTTCTCGAATCACTCGCTGCTGGTGCGCGTGCTCGGCTTGCTCGCCGCTGGCGTCGCCGCCGTGGTCGTCGCCTTGCAAACCGCTCCAGGCGCTGAAATCCTGGAATTTTTGCAGGGTTCGCGCGCCGAAGTGCGCAAGGTGGTTTGGCCCACCCGCGCCGAGACGACCCAAACCACCCTGATCGTCATCGTCATGGTGGTGGTGATGGGGTTGTTGCTGTGGTTGTTGGACGTTTTGCTGTTCTGGCTAGTCCGGCTGGTTACGGGTTAGGGGAGCGCGCGCGTCAATGACTATGCGATGGTACGTGGTGCAGGCTTATTCCGGCTTCGAACAGCACGTCAAACGCTCGTTGTTGGAACGAATCATCCGAGAAGGGCTCCAAGATCGTTTCGGTCAGGTCCTGGTTCCCACCGAGGAAGTGGTGGAAATGCGCGACGGTCAGAAGCGCAAAAGTGATCGGAAATTCTTTCCGGGCTATGTCCTGGTGCAAATGGAGATGGACAGCGATACCTGGCACTTGGTGCGTAACGTCCCCAAGGTGCTCGGTTTTATCGGCGGCACCAGCGACAAGCCGGCGCCGATTTCCGAAAAGGAAGCACAGACCATCTTGCACCGGGTGCAGGAAGGCGTCGACCGGCCCAAGCCCAAGGTGTTGTACGAACCCGGCGAGATGGTGCGCGTCACCGACGGGCCGTTCAACGACTTCGAGGGCGTGGTGGAAGAAGTCAACTACGAGAAGAGCCGGCTGCGCGTGGGCGTCATGATCTTCGGCCGCACCACGCCGGTGGAGCTGGAATTCAGTCAAGTCGAAAAGGTTTCACGCTGACAGGCAGTGTCGCCAGACAGCAATCCGCCGCCCGCGAGGCCGGCTAATTCGGGGAGCCGCAAGGCGTTCGCACCCATCAGGAGTCACCATGGCAAAAAAAGTTACCGCCTACGTCAAATTGCAGGTGGCGGCCGCGAAGGCCAACCCCAGCCCGCCGGTCGGTCCCGCGCTCGGCCAACACGGGGTCAACATCATGGAATTCTGCAAGGCTTTCAACGCGCAGACCCAAAATCTGGAGCCCGGCCTGCCGATTCCCGTGGTGATCACGGTCTACAGCGACCGCAGCTTCACCTTCATCATGAAGACGCCGCCGGCTTCGGTGCTGCTGCGCAAGGCGGTCGGCATCGATAAAGGCAGCTCCAACCCCAACACCAAGAAAGTGGGCACCGTCACCCGCGCTCAGTTGGAAGAGGTGGCCAAGGCCAAACAGCCCGACCTCACCGCCGCCGATCTCGACGCGGCGGTGCGGACCATCGCCGGCAGCGCCCGCTCCATGGGCCTCGACGTACAGGGGATGTGATCGTGGCCAAACTGTCCAAACGCCTTCAAGCCATTCGCGCCAAGCTCGCGTCCGGCAAATTCTATCCGGTCGGCGAAGCCTTGGGTCTGTTGAAAGACGTTTCCTCGGTCAAATTCCGGGAATCGGTGGATGTGGCGGTCAATCTCGGCGTCGATCCGCGCAAATCCGATCAGGTCGTGCGCAGCGCCACCGTCCTGCCGCACGGCACGGGCAAGACCGTCCGAGTCGCGGTCTTCGCGCAAGGCGCCAACGCCGACGCCGCCCGCGAGGCCGGAGCCGACGTGGTCGGTTTCGAGGATTTGGCGGAATCCGTCAAGGCGGGCAACATGGATTTCGATGTGGTGATCGCCTCCCCCGACGCCATGCGCGTGGTCGGCCAACTGGGCAAGATTCTCGGGCCGCGCGGCCTGATGCCCAACCCCAAGGTCGGCACCGTGACGGCCGATGTCGTCGGCGCGATCCGCAACGCCAAGGCCGGCCAGGTCCGCTACCGCACCGACAAAGCCGGCATCATTCACTGCACCATCGGCAAGGTCGACTTCACCTCCGACCAGCTTCAGGAGAATTTGCAAGCGCTGCTGCACGACCTGCAAAAGATCAAGCCGGCGACCTCCAAGGGGATTTACATCCGCCGGGTCACCTTGTCCACGACCATGGGTCCCGGCTTGGCCGTGGATCAGGCCAGTTTGTCCCTATAACCGCAGGCGAGTCCGACGTCTCGACGCCGGGCGAAAGAGAACTTTGGGCCGGCCGGATTTTCCGGCCTGTGTCAAAGACCGCGGGCGCCGCAAGGCTCAATCCGGTTCGGCCGCAAGCCGAGCCCGCCCGCGCAGACGGCAAGGCCCTTCCGGATGATTCCTGGTAAGGCCACCGTTTCCAGTCTCCAGCGATGGAGATAACCACGAGGTAAGTCAATGAGTCTCAATCTGGCAGAAAAACAGGCTGTGGTGGCCGAAGTCGCCCAAGTGGCTGCCAGTGCGCACTCCGCGATCGCCGCCGAATACCGGGGTCTGAGCGTGGCTCAGATCACCAGCCTGCGCCTGAAGGCGCGGGAAACCGGCGTCTATCTGCGCGTCGTCAAGAACACCCTGGCGCGGCGCGCCGTCCAGGGCACCGGGTTCGAATGCCTGCAATCCAGTCTGGTGGGACCGCTGATTCTGGCGTTCTCCCAAGAGGATCCCGGCGCGGCGGCGCGACTGTTCAAGGAATTTCTCAAGGAAAAGGCCAATGAAAAACTGGTCGTCAAGGCTCTGGCGGTCGGCGGCCAAGCGTTTCCAGCCAAAGAGCTGGACCGCTTGGCCAGCCTGCCGACTCGAGACCAGGCGATCAGCTTGCTCATGGCCTGCATGAAAGCGCCGCTCGACAAGTTCGCGCGGACGCTCAACGAAATTCCCGGCAAGTTGGTGCGCACGGTCGAAGCAGTCCGGCAGCAGAAGGAAGCGGCCTGAAGCGACGACCCTACCTAGCCTACACCTCAATTTTTAGCCTTATCCAGGAGCATATCTGTAATGGCCGTTTCGAAAGATGACATTTTGGACACCATCGCCGGGATGACGGTGATGGAAATCGTGGACTTAATTTCCGCGATGGAGACCAAGTTCGGCGTTAGCGCCGCCGCCGCCGTGGCCGCCGCGCCGGTCGCCGCCGCCGCCGCCGCGCCGGTCGAGGAAAAAACCGAGTTCGATGTGGTGATGAGCAGCTTCGGCGAGAAGAAGGTCGAAGTGATCAAGGTGGTGCGCGCCTTGACCGGCCTGGGCTTGAAGGAAGCCAAGGATTTGGTGGAAGGCGTGCCCTCCACCATCAAGGAAGGCATTCCCAAGGCCGAGGCCGAGGACGTCAAGAAAAAACTGGAAGAAGCCGGCGCCAAGGTCGACGTCAAGTAAGCGCCCCAATCCCCCATGGGATATGGCGGCGCGGCTTTATTCTGGCTCGGATGGCGGAACGCGAAACGGCTGGCGACGTGGGTCGCCGGCCTGTTTCCGTTTGAATCCGGAAGGGAACCCCGGCGTTTGGGTTGTCGCGACGGCGGACTGAACCCGGTTATGGACTCAGGCGGCTTTCGCCCCTGGCTGGCACTCTCGTAAGAGGAATCCCGATGGCTTATACGTTTACTGAAAAAAGACGCATTCGTAAAGATTTCGGCAGGCGTCCCAGCATCCTGGAAGTGCCTTATCTATTGGCGATCCAGTTGGATTCCTACCGCGAGTTCCTGCAAGCCGAGACACCGCCTGGCGAACGCCGGGACATCGGGCTGCACGCGGCTTTTCATTCGGTGTTCCCCATCGTCAGCTATTCCGGCAGCGCCCGCCTGGAATACGTCAGCTACCGCCTGGGCGAGCCGGTGTTCGACGTGCGCGAATGCCAGTTGCGCGGTTTGACCTACGCCGCCCCGCTGCGGGTGCGGCTTCGGCTGGTGCTGATGGACAAGGACGCTGAGGCCGGCACCCATAAGATCAAGGATATCAAGGAAAACGAAGTGTACATGGGCGAGTTGCCGCTGATGACCGACAACGGCACCTTCGTCATCAACGGCACCGAACGGGTGATCGTTTCCCAGCTGCACCGCTCGCCCGGCGTGTTTTTCGACCACGATAAGGGTAAAACCCATTCCTCCGGCAAGCTGCTGTTCTCGGCGCGCATCATTCCCTATCGCGGCTCTTGGCTGGATTTCGAATTCGACGCCAAGGACATCGTCTACGCCCGCATCGACCGCCGGCGCAAGCTGCCGGTCACCATCCTGCTGCGGGCGCTGTTCGACGAGCCCAACCCCAACGATCCCAACGCGCGCTCGGTCAACGAACGGATTCTCGATATTTTTTTCGAGACCAACACCATCCGCTCCGACGGGGAACACTTCAGCCTGGATCTAGTGCCGGAGCGCTTGCAGGGCGAAATCACCAGTTTCGATATCTTCATCGGCGAGCGCGAACTGTTGAAGGCCGGCCAGCGGGTCAAGGCCAAGCACGTCCGCGAACTGGCCAAGGCCGGGGTGCAAAGCCTTCCGATCCCCAACGATTATCCGGTGGGAAAAATTCTGGCCCACGACCTGCCGGACCCCGCGACCGGAGAATTGCTGGCGCAGGCCAACGATGAATTGACCGCGGAAAAACTGGAGAAGATTCAGGCGGCCGGCATCACCGAATTTCAGACGCTCTACGTCAACGACGTCAACCGGGGACCCTATATCGCCAACACCTTGCGCGCCGATCCTTCCCGCAGCCAATGGGAGGCGCAGGTCGAAATTTACCGGATGATGCGCCCCGGCGAGCCGCCGACCAAGGACGCCGCCCAGCGTTTGCTGCACGATTTGTTCTTCTCGGCGGAACGTTACGACCTATCCGACGTCGGCCGGATGAAATTCGACAGCCGGGTCAGCCACCGGCGGGGCCCGATCCCCGGCGTGCCGGGCAAGGACCATCCGCCCGGCGTGCTGTCGATGGAAGATATTTTGGCGGTGCTCAAGGTGCTGATCGACATCCGCAACGGCAACGGCACGGTGGACGACATCGACCACCTCGGCAACCGCCGCATCCGCTGCGTCGGCGAGATGACCGAAAACGTGTTCCGCATCGGACTGGTGCGGGTCGAGCGCGCGGTCAAGGAGCGGTTGAGCCTGGCCGAATCCGAAGGGCTTACCCCGCAGGATTTGATCAACGCCAAGCCGGTCGCCGCCGCCACCAAGGAATTTTTCGGCTCCTCGCAGCTCTCGCAGTTCATGGACCAGAACAACCCGCTGTCCGAGGTCACCCACAAGCGGCGGGTCTCGGCCTTGGGTCCGGGCGGCCTGACCCGCGAGCGCGCGGGCTTCGAGGTGCGCGACGTGCACGCCACCCACTACGGCCGGGTCTGCCCGATCGAAACGCCGGAAGGCCCCAACATCGGCCTGATCAACTCGCTGGCGGTCTACGCCCGCACCAACCAGTACGGCTTCCTCGAAACCCCGTACCGGCGGGTCAACGCAGGACGGGTCAGCGATCAGATCGACTATCTTTCGGCTATCGAGGAAGGCCAGTACATGATCGCCCAGGCCAACGCCGCGCTGGACGGCGAAGGTCGCTTGACCGACGAGATGGTCTCTTGCCGCTATCAAAATGAGTTCATGCTCTCGACCCCGGATCGGGTGCAATACATGGACGTCTCGCCCAAGCAGATCGTCTCGGTGGCGGCGGCGCTGATTCCGTTTCTGGAGCACGATGACGCCAACCGCGCGCTGATGGGTTCGAACATGCAGCGCCAGGCGGTCCCGACCTTGCGCTCCGAAAAACCGCTGGTCGGCACCGGCATGGAGCGGATCGTCGCCCGCGACTCCGGCGTCTGCGTGATCGCCAAGCGCGGCGGACTGGTGGACTCCGTCGACGCCGGCCGCATCGTGGTCCGGGTGCACGACGCCGAAACCGAAGCCGGCGAACCGGGCGTGGACATCTACAACCTGACCAAATACACCCGCTCCAACCAAAACACCTGCATCAACCAGCGCCCGCTGGTCCAGGTCGGCGACCGGGTGGAGCGCGGCGACGTGCTGGCCGACGGCCCCTCCACCGACATGGGCGAACTGGCCCTGGGCCAAAACCTGCTGGTCGCCTTCATGCCGTGGAACGGCTACAACTTCGAGGATTCGATCCTGATTTCGGAGCGGGTGGTGCAGGCGGACCGCTTCACCACCATCCACATCGAGGAACTGTCCTGCGTCGCCCGCGACACCAAGCTCGGCCCGGAGGAAATCACCGCCGACATCCCCAACGTCGGCGAAAGCGCGCTGGCGCGGCTGGACGAGGCCGGCATCGTCTACATCGGCGCCGAGGTCAAGGCCGGCGATATCCTAGTCGGCAAGGTCACGCCCAAGGGCGAAACCCAGCTGACCCCGGAAGAAAAATTGCTGCGGGCGATCTTCGGCGAAAAGGCGTCCGACGTGAAGGACACCTCGCTGCGGGTGCCTTCCGGCATGGACGGCACCGTCATCGACGTGCGGGTGTTCACCCGCGACGGCGTCGAGAAGGATTCGCGCGCCCGCCAGATCGAGGACGCGGAACTCAAGCGCATCCGCAAGGATTTAAACGATCAGCTGCGCATCCTCGAAGACGATCTGTACCAGCGGATGGAGCGGATGCTGGTCGGCAATCCGGCCGAGGGCGGCCCCAACGGCTTGCGGGGCGGTGAAACGGTCAATATCGACTACCTCAACCACCTGCCGCGCGAGCGCTGGTTCGAAATCCGGATGCAGGCCGAGGAGATCAACGAACAGTTCGAGAAAATCGCCCGCCAGCTCGACCAACAGCGCAAAGCCTTCGACAAGAAGTTCGACGAAAAACGGCGCAAATTGATCCAAGGCGACGATTTGGCTCCCGGCGTGCTGAAAATGGTCAAAGTCTATCTGGCGGTCAAGCGCCGGATTCAGCCGGGCGACAAGATGGCCGGCCGTCACGGCAACAAGGGCGTGGTGTCGATGATCGTCCCGCAGGAGGACATGCCTTATCTGGAAGACGGCACCCCGGTCGATATCGTGCTCAACCCGCTCGGCGTTCCCTCGCGGATGAACGTCGGTCAGGTGTTGGAAACCCATCTGGGTTGGGCGGCCAAGGGCTTGGGCCTCAAAATCGGCCGGCTGCTGGAGGCGCGCACGCAAGTCGAGGAGGTGCGCGGCTTTTTGGAGCACATTTACAACGGCGTCGGCGAACAAAACGCGGATCTCAGTCAATTCAACGACGAAGAATTGATCACCCTGTGCCGCAACCTGCGCGACGGGGTGCCGATCGCCACGCCGGTGTTCGACGGGGCCACCGAACAGGAACTGCGGGAGCTGTTGCGGCTGGCCGAACTACCGGAAAGCGGCCAGACCACGCTGTTCGACGGCCGCACCGGCGAGGCCTTCGACCGGCCGGTGACGGTCGGCTACATGTACATGCTCAAGCTGAACCATCTGGTGGACGACAAGATGCACGCCCGCTCCACCGGTCCCTACAGCTTGGTCACCCAGCAGCCCTTGGGCGGCAAGGCCCAGTTCGGCGGGCAGCGGTTCGGCGAAATGGAAGTCTGGGCGCTGGAAGCCTACGGCGCGGCCTACACCTTGCAGGAAATGCTGACGGTCAAATCCGACGACGTCAACGGCCGCACCAAGGTCTACAAGAACATCGTGGACGGCAACCACCGCATGGAAGCCGGCATGCCCGAATCGTTCAATGTATTGGTCAAGGAAATCCGTTCGCTGGGCATCAACATCGAACTGGAAAACGACGCGCTGCCGTTGCCGCGCACCGAGTGAAGCCGTCGCGCCCGCCGCCCGCCGGCGGCGGGAACGAGGCAACCCTGTGAGTGAGAGACGATGAAAGACCTGCTGAATCCTTTCAAGACATTCGACGAGATCGAGGATTTCGACGCCATCCGCATCGGACTGGCCTCGCCGGAGATGATCCGCGCCTGGAGCCGGGGCGAGGTGAAAAAACCCGAGACCATCAATTATCGGACCTTCAAGCCGGAGCGCGACGGCTTGTTCTGCGCCAAGATTTTCGGGCCGACCAAGGATTACGAGTGCTTGTGCGGCAAATACAAGCGGCTCAAGCACCGGGGCGTGGTCTGCGAGAAATGCGGGGTGGAAGTCACCCTGGCCAAGGTGCGGCGCGAGCGGATGGGCCATATCGAACTGGCCTCGCCGGTGGCGCACATCTGGTTTTTAAAGTCGCTGCCCTCCCGGATCGGCTTGCTGCTGGACATGACCCTGCGCGACATCGAGCGGGTGCTGTACTTCGAATCCTTCGTGGTCATCAATTCCGGCATGACCCCGCTGGAAAAGGGCCAACTGCTGACCGACGAAGCCTACCTGGAAGCGGTCGAACAATACGGCGACGACTTCGACGCGCGGATGGGCGCGGAGGCGGTGCGCGAACTGCTGCACGGTCTGGACCTCAAGCAGCTGGTCGGTCAATTGCGCCAGGAAATCCTGGAGTGCAGTTCCGAAACCAAGCTGAAACGGCTGTCCAAGCGCCTCAAGCTGATGGAATCGTTCCTCAATTCCGGCAACAAGCCGGAATGGATGGTGCTGACCGTGCTGCCGGTGCTGCCGCCCGACCTGCGGCCCCTGGTGCCGCTGGACGGCGGGCGCTTTGCCACTTCCGACCTGAACGATCTCTACCGCCGGGTGATCAACCGCAACAACCGGCTCAAGCGGCTGCTGGAACTGAGCGCGCCGGACATCATCGTCCGCAACGAAAAGCGGATGTTGCAAGAGGCGGTGGATTCGCTGCTGGACAACGGCCGGCGCGGCCGGGCCATCACCGGCACCAACAAGCGCCCGCTGAAGTCTCTGGCCGACATGATCAAGGGCAAACAGGGCCGGTTCCGCCAGAACCTGCTCGGCAAGCGCGTGGATTATTCGGGCCGCTCGGTGATCGTGGTCGGCCCCACCCTGCGCCTTCACCAGTGCGGCCTGCCCAAGAAGATGGCCCTGGAGCTGTTCAAGCCGTTTATCTTCAGCAAGCTGCAATACCGCAACATGTCGACCACCATCAAGGCCGCCAAGAAGATGGTGGAGCGCGAGGAGCCGGCGGTTTGGGACATTCTGGAGGAAGTGATCCGCGAGCATCCGGTGATGCTCAACCGGGCGCCGACCCTTCACCGCTTGGGCATCCAGGCGTTCGAGCCGGTGCTGATCGAGGGCAAGGCGATCCAGTTGCACCCGCTGGTCTGCACCGCCTTTAACGCGGACTTCGACGGCGACCAGATGGCGGTGCACGTGCCGCTGTCCATCGAGGCGCAGCTGGAAGCCCGCGCGCTGATGATGTCCACCAACAATATCCTGAGCCCGGCCAACGGCGAGCCGATCATCGTACCCTCGCAAGACGTGGTGCTCGGCTTGTACTACCTGACCCGCGACCGGATCAACGCCCGCGGCGAGGGCATGGCCTTCGCCGACGTGCGCGAGGTCCACCGCGCCTATGAAAGCCGGCGGGTGGAACTGCACGCCCGGATCGAAGTCCGCTTGCCGCCGGAGAAGATCGGCGCGGCGGACGCCGACGGCGACGGCCCGAGCCGGGTCAAAACCACGGTCGGCCGGGTGTTGCTGGCCGAAATTCTGCCCGAAGGCTTGCCGTTCTCGCTGGTCAATCAGGTATTGACCAAGAAAACGGTGTCGCGGCTGATCAACGAATGCTATCGGTGGTTGGGCCTCAAGCAGACGGTGATCTTCGCCGACCAACTGATGTATACCGGTTTTTATTACGCTACCCGCTCTGGCTCCTCCATCGGTTTCGAGGATTTTAAGATTCCGACCGAAAAAACCGCCCTGTTGGAAAAAGCCGAGCAGGAGGTCAAGGAAATCGACTCGCAGTACACCTCGGGCCTGGTGACCAAGGGCGAGCGCTACAACAAGGTGGTGGACATCTGGTCGCGCACCAACGATCAGGTGGCCGGCGCCATGATGCGCAACCTGGGCAAGGAAAAAGTTCTCGACCGCGCCGGCGAGCTGGCCGAGCAGAACTCCTTCAATTCGGTGTTCATGATGGCCGACTCCGGCGCGCGCGGCTCGGCGGCCCAGATCCGGCAGCTGGCCGGCATGCGCGGCTTGATGGCCAAGCCGGACGGCTCGATCATCGAAACGCCGATCAAGGCCAACTTCCGCGAAGGCTTGAGCGTGCTGGAGTACTTCATCTCCACCCACGGCGCCCGCAAGGGCTTGGCCGACACCGCGCTAAAAACGGCCAATTCCGGTTATTTGACCCGCCGGCTGGTGGATGTGGCCCAGGATCTGGTGGTGACCGAACCGGACTGCGGCGCGCACGAAGGCATCTGGATGACCCCGGTGGTCGAGGAAGGCGATGTCAAGGACCCGCTGCGCGACCGGGTGCTCGGCCGGACGGTGGCGCGCGAGGTGTTCCAGCCGGGCGGCGACGACGTCGCCATTCCCGCCGGCACCTTGCTCGATGAAAAGTGGGTGGCGCGGCTGGACGAGATGGGCATCGATAGCATCATGGTGCGCTCGGCGATCAGCTGCCGGACCCGCTACGGCGTCTGTTCCGCGTGCTACGGCCGCGATCTGGCGCGCGGCCACCGGGTCAACAGCGGCGAGGCGGTCGGGGTGATCGCCGCCCAATCCATCGGCGAACCCGGCACCCAGCTGACCATGCGGACCTTCCACATCGGCGGCGCGGCCTCCCGCACCACGGTGGTCAACAACGTCCAGACTAAATCCAAGGGTTTGCTGCGCCTGCATAAGATGAAAGTCGTGCAACGCCGCGACGGCCATTGGGTGGCGGTCTCGCGTTCGGGCGAAATCACCCTGGTCGACGAGCAAGGCCGCGAGCGCGAGCGTTACAAGGTGCCTTACGGGGCCGAGCTGTCGGCCGATGACGGCAGCCCGGTCGAAGCCGGTCAGGTGATCGCCCGCTGGGACCCCTACACCCACCCGATCGTCACCGAGGTGGCGGGCTTCGTCCGCTTCGCCGAATTCGACGAAGGGATCACCGTCCAGCGCCACACCGACGAAATGACCGGCCTTTCCAGCCTGGTGGTGATGGACCCCAAGCAGCGCGGCGCGCTCGGCAAGGACAAGCGGCCGATGGTGCGGCTGGTGGATGAATACGGCAACGATCTGTTTATCCCCGGCACCAGCACCCTGGCCCAATACCCGCTGCCGACCGGCGCCATCGTCAACCTTTCCGATCACGCCGAAGTGGCGGTGGGCGATGTGATCGCCCGCATCCCGCAGGAATCCTCCAAGACCCGCGACATCACCGGCGGCCTGCCGCGGGTGGCGGATTTGTTTGAAGCCCGCACCCCCAAGGAACCGGCGATCCTGGCCGAAAAATCCGGCATCATCGAGTTCGGCAAGGAAACCAAGGGCAAGCAACGCTTGGTGATCCGCGACAAAAACGGCGAAATTCTCTACGAAGAACTGATTCCGAAATGGCGGCACGTCAGCGTCTTCGACGGCGAATACGTCGAACAGGGCGAAATCATCGCCGACGGCGAACTCAACCCGCACGACATCCTGCGCTTGCTCGGCGTGCAGGAGCTGGCCGCCTATCTGGTCAAGGAAATCCAGGACGTCTACCGGGTCCAAGGCGTGAAGATCAACGACAAGCACATTGAGGTGATCATCCGCCAGATGTTGCGCAAGGTCGAAATTCTCGATCCGGGCGATACCACCTTCATCAAGGGCGAACAGGTCGAGCGGACCCGGGTGCTGGAGGAAAACGACCGCGCTCAGACCGAGGATCGCGTTCCCGCCCGCTGGCAGCCGATGCTGCTCGGCATCACCAAGGCGTCGCTGGCGACCGAGTCGTTCATCTCGGCCGCCTCGTTCCAGGAAACCACCCGAGTGCTGACCGAAGCGGCGGTGCGCGGCTTGCGCGACGATCTGCGCGGTTTGAAGGAAAACGTGATCGTCGGCCGGCTGATCCCGGCCGGCACCGGTCTGGCGTATCATTTACAACGGCGGCGCAACTGGATTCCCAGCCGCCCCACCGGCACCGACGCCCACGTGTTCGAAAGCAGCGAATCCGAGCTGAAAGCCGCGCCTGAAGGGGATAAAAGCGATGACGCCGAGATCAATCCGAAGGACATGACGGCCTAGGTCCTAGCGCGAGCGGAGAGGCGGGAAACGCGCGGCGTATCCCGCCTTTCTTTTTTGTCTCGGTTTTCCCTCGCCCCCCTCCACCGTTTCATCCTCCGACCCCGGCCCGCCATGACTGCTTTGCTCGAAGCCCGTCAATTGGTCAAACACTTCCGCGGTGTAAAAGCCGTGGACGGCCTCGATTTAAAGCTGCCGGCCGGCTGCTGCCTTGGCCTGCTCGGGCCAAACGGGGCCGGCAAAACCACCACGGTCGAACTGCTGGAAGGCATTCAGGAGCCGACCAGCGGCTCGATCCGCTATCAGGGCGAGCCGCTGGGACCGCGCTTCCGCCGGGACATCGGCATCATGTTTCAGTCCACGGCGCTGCCGGATTTCATTACCGGCCGCGAAAATTTGCGGCTGTTCGGCAGTTTTTACCGGCGCACCTTGCCGATCGAACAATTGATCGAAGATTGCGCGCTCGCCACTTTCATCGACCGCGACAGCCGCAAATTGTCCGGCGGCCAACGCCAGCGGCTGCTGTTGGCGCTGGCGTTGGTCAACGATCCGGTGTTGCTGTTTCTAGACGAACCGACCACGGGTCTCGATCCGCAGGCGCGGCGCAATTTTTGGGAGTTGGTCCATCGGATCAAGGCGCGCGGCAAAACCTTGCTGCTGACCACCCATTACATGGACGAGGCTTACCACCTGTGCGATATGATCGCCATCATGGATCACGGTCGGATCATCGCCCAAGGCACGCCGCGCGCGCTGCTGGCGACTCACTTCGACGATGTGGTGCTGCAGCTGCCCGAAACGGATTTCCCGAACCCCTCGCTCTCGCCGGCGCTGACGGTCATGCGCGCCCGAGATAGCGTGGAGATCTTGACCCGCGACGTGAATGCGGCCATCCAGGAACTGATCGCCCATGGAGTGTCCTTGACGCGCTTGCAAATTCGCCCGCGCACCCTGGAAGATTTGTTTCTGGAACTGACCGGCCGGGAGTTACGGACTTGAATTTTCGGCGTTTCTGGACCTTGTTCATCTGCCGCAACCATGAATTCCTGCGCGATCGGTCCTCGCTAACCTGGAATATTTTTTTTCCGCTATCGCTTATCGCCGGTTTCGCTTTCGCTTTTTCCGGACCGGGATTGACGCTTTACAAAGTCGGCGTGCTGGGAACAGTCGAGCAATGGAACGGCGGGGATTTTTTGCAAAACCGTTATATTCGGTTCATCCCCTTGCACGATCTGCCCTCGGCCCTGACCAAGGTCGAGCGCCACCAACTCGATATGTTGGTCGACCCCGCCAACCGGCGCTATTGGATCAACCAGGAGTCCGCGCAAGGCTACATTTTGGATCGTCTGTTGCGCGCGACCGCCTCGCCCGACTTCAGCAAACAAACCGTAAGCGGGCGGGTCATCCGTTACGTCGATTGGGTCATGCCCGGTGTTTTGGCGATGAATATGATGTTCAGCTGTCTGTTTGGCGTCGGTTACGTGATCGTGCGGTACCGAAAAAATGGCATGCTGAAACGATTTAAAGCGACTCCGCTGACGCCTCTGGAGTTTTTATCCGCGCAGATCGCGTCGCGCTTGTTGTTGATCCTCTCCTCGACGGTCCTGGTGTTTCTCGGAACTCACTGGGTGATCGGCTTTCCGATGCATGGCTCCTACCTCAATCTGTTTATCGTGTTCGCGCTCGGCGCGATCAGTCTGATGAGTTTGGGCCTGACGGTGGCGGCGAGAACCACCAGTGAAGAATTTGCCGCGGGCCTGCTCAACGTCCTCAGTTGGCCGATGACCTTTTTATCCGGCGTCTGGTTCTCCCTGGAAGGCGTGCATCCGTTTTTGCAGAAAGCCGCCCAGTTGGCTCCGTTGACCCACATCATCGACGCCGCGCGGGCCATCATGATCGATGGAGCCAGTTTCATGGACATTTCCGGCCACTTGCTGGCCCTTGCGACCATGAGCGCCGTTGCGATGGTGATCGGCGCTTGGCTGTTTCGTTGGGAATAAGGCAAGACCGCTCGGGGCGCCAAACGGCAAGCGGCGGATGCGCCCGAAGGTCAAACGAACCTCCGCCGCCAACTGGCGGTCTACTCCATAACCCCTCACCGCCGAGTGAAGCCAAGTATGTTATGGTCGAAACGCAAGCACCCGCTTCTTCCGGAGACAGCACAAGCCCTGCCGGGTCGAGCGACCCCCCTGCCCGTGCCCGAGCGGCATTATGTGAACGGCCATCCGCTGCAACCGCCTTTCCCAACGCAGATGACGCAAGCGGTGTTCGGCTTGGGCTGTTTTTGGGGAGCGGAGCGAAAATTTTGGACTCAAGCCGGCGTCTACAGCACGGCCGTGGGCTATGCCGGGGGCTTTACCCCCAATCCCACTTATGAGGAAGTCTGCAGCGGGCTGACCGGACACGCCGAAGTGGTGCTCGTGGTTTTCGACCCCGCGCTCATCCGCTACGAGCAACTGATCAAGGTTTTTTGGGAATCCCACGATCCCACTCAGGGCATGCGCCAAGGCAATGATGTCGGAACCCAATACCGTTCGGCAATTTATGTTCGCGACGCCGCCCAACAAGCCATCGCCCAAGCTAGCCTTGCGGCCTATCAACACGCATTGACCGCCGCGGGGCGCGGGCCGATCACCACCGAAATCACCGAATCGCCAGCCTTCTACTACGCCGAGGGGTATCACCAACAGTACTTGGCAAAGAATCCTGGAGGCTACTGCGGCTTGGGGGGCACGGGAGTCGCCCTGCCCACCTCCTAAAATCTGGCCGATGATTGCGGTTGAATAGCTCTGCCCACCACACGTTCGAACAGTTTCGCCAGGCGATCCGCGCATTTCCCAAACCGCGATTAGAGGCTGTCGGTCATCTCCTGAATGGCCGCTTCCAAGCTTTGTTGGGCAGCGGGCGTCAGAAGGATGAACTCGAAGCCAACGTTGAAGGAACCGAGGTTCACATCCTCATCCTGCCACACATTCCGCGCCTGAAAGCTGATGCTTTCCTTTCGACCGCTTTCCAGGGACAGCTCCATGCGGAAGCGAAATTCTTCACCGCTCGCGATAGGATTTTCGCTCAAAAGCTGCAATCCACCCAAGCTGATGTCCACGACATGCCCGACCAGCGAACCATCGTCCTGGTTGTAAACGCACAGATAGAATTCAACGCTGTAACGCTCGTACGCGCGTCTTTCCTCCACATCCCAATCATTGTCTATCAAATTTTTCGTGGACATTTTTTAAATGCTCTCCATCAAAAGCCAAACTTTCCACATATAGAACCTAGAACCTAATGGCTAGATAGCCAAAAATGCTATATAATTAGACGATCATTTACTAAAAAGCATGATACCCTGCTTTGGCTCTCAGCGGTGGCGGTGGCGGCGGTTCCAGCGCCCAGACCACTGAAAAGGCAGCCACACCCAGCGAAGCATACTCTGTCTGAAGCAAGCTGGTCTAAAATTATAGCTTGGAGTCGTTCTGCCCGCAGTGTATTAAAGAGTATATGCTTAGCGTACTTTACGAAACGTGCGCCAAGATGTATTGAAAAAATACAGCAAACCATCATCGGGAAGCGCTGCGGGCCCTGTAGCTGTTTTCACCAGACGAGCGCGGCCCCAGGTCGATCACTCTCGCAAAATTGTGTTATGGGGTGATCAACAACAGAGCATCAGCGGTAAAAGCAGTAAGGCGCGCCGATCATTTGCTAGCAACAGCGTTTAACTCGGCCTATCATTCAGCGTTACAAAGTTGAGCCTCGAAGATAACTGCGAACCAAGCACCCCTTAAGGCAAAAGGCTTTTGAGCTGAGATTTCAGGCGGTGATTAAATCTTGGGGAAAGCTTGATTATTGGCTAGAATCAAAACATAAAGCGAGTGTAACCTTTCAAAAAGGAGACATTTATGGCGGTTCGTAAAGTATTGGTAGTCGATGATTCTCCAACCGATCTGGCAAATATCAAGGACATTATGACGGAAGCGGGCTGTGTCGTGATTACCGCCACCAATGGCCATGAAGCCATCCAAAGGGCCAGATCGGACAAACCGGACATCATCTTCATGGACATTATCATGCCGGACATGGACGGCTACGCCGCTTGCCGGTCGCTGAGCACGGAAGCCGCAACCAAGGAAATCCCGGTGGTTTTCGTCACCAGCAAAAACCAGAAGGCGGATCGCATGTGGGCCCAGATGCAAGGCGCCAAGGCCTTCGTCACCAAACCCTACAACGCCGATGCGATCATCGATCAACTAAAAGCGTTCTTATAGACTTTCATTAAGTTGGATGACCACGGACGAGCTACCATGAACGAGAAAGCCACATCGCCGCCCCCGCGCCGCTGGCTCAAGCCGAGCGCGGCGCTCAATCGCTTTAAACCGCCTCCTCTCAGCATGCAGACCACGGCGCCGGTCGAACGAAAAACGACCCGCTACGGCTTTCGAGTGGGCGGCATTTGCTTGCTCATCCGTGAAAACACCACCAGCGAAGTCATCGAACAACCGCCGATCTTCCGGCTTCCCAACACCCCAGTTTGGCTGTTGGGACTGGTCAACCTGCGCGGCAATCTGGTGCCGGTCTACGACATCAAACAACTTTTCGATCTAGGAACCGGCGAAGTTCGAGACAAAAACCGGCTGTTGGTCCTGGATCAGGGGGATAAAGCGGTCAGCATGACGATCGACAGTCTGCCGCAACCCGCTTCAATCAGCCAGCCCCTTTCCCGGCTGCCGCCGTTGCCGGCGGAGTTGCTGCCCCACGTCACCAAAGCCTACGCCCAAGACGAGCTGATCTGGCTGGAATTCGATCACCATGCATTTTTTCAGTCATTGTCTGAAAGAATCACGATGACTGTAGAACGACACATG
>DJIW01000093.1:0-13262 GCA_002433805.1 Competibacteraceae bacterium UBA6584
GATCGGCGGGGTTTATGAAGGGGAAAGGCTGGCGTGAACGCAACTCCAAGAAATGCAGAAGTAACTCATAAAAAATAATTTTAACAAAAAGTTAAAACTTATAAAGCAATAGTCCGCAGGATCGCGGCCAACGACCGATCCCGCGCGGACCGACCGGTCTACTCTTCCGGGCCGAAGCACTTGGCGTAATCGCAACAGACCGCGCAAGACGGCGCGCGGCACAGATAAACGCCTTCCCGCTCGCAAAGCTGCTTGTACAAAAACTTTTTCCATTTCATGTCGCGGTCGTTCTTGGCCGCCAGTGTCGGAAAATTGCGGGCCATCAACTCGCTCAAATCCCGGCGCGACCACAGACCCAAATCCTGCCAAAGATGATCGTTGGCCATGCAGCCGGTGGCGACGATCACGCTCATCCACGCCTCCGAACGATCCCGGCCCGCCCGGTGATCCGCTAGCAGAGCGATCAATTCGCCCTTTTCCTCCAACAGCCGCGCGTCCCAGACCGGCGGCGGGCGATGGAGGGGCGGCAAAAAAGCTCCGGGAAAATGCCGGGCCTTCAACGCGGCGTATGCGTCCGGCGACAGTCCCAGACCGACCGGCAGCGAACCTTGACCCACCAGTTGCGAAACCAGCATCCGCGCCAGTGCGTCGTCGTTGGTCAAACCCTGACGGCAGCTCATCAACCATCCGTAGATCGACGCCAATCGGGCGGCGCGGAGCGCGGGCGATGCGGATGACAGGCCGGAAGGCGGCGACATGGCGGGCAACCTGTCAGTATTCCACCAGAATGTCTTCGTCGCGGACGATCATCTGACAGGCCAGCCGCCAGGGCGGCGGGATGTCGTCCACCAATATTTGGCTGATCTGCTCATCGGTCAGCTTGCCCAACTGCTTGAGCAGGTTGCGCTCCTTTTCAGTCGGCGGCCCGCCCATCCGGTGTTTTTTGTCCAGACTGCTGACCTTCACCAGACAGGTGCCGCACTCGCCGTCCTGGCAATCGAAACTGATCGGAATCTTGTTGGCCTTGGCGATTTTCAGCACGGTATCGATGTGGCTGCCCGCCGTGGCGTACACGGTTTTGGTTTTATGGTCGGGGTTTGAAAAGGTGATCAAGGGCATGAAACAGCCTCCCAGAGAGGGGAAAGAAAGAAGAAACAGTCAGGCCGGACGGACAGTCACATCGCCTAATACCTGCGCCTGACACGCCAAGCGCAGGTCGCGTCCGGCCAGATGTTCCTTGAGAATTCGAGACTCCAACACCGACGGCTGGCTCAGGTTGTCCATGCCCTCGATCACCTTCATCAAGCAAGTGCCGCAATCGCCCTCGCGACAGCCGTAAACGATCCCGGAGTTGATCTTGTCGGAAATTTCGATGACTCGGGTTCCCGCCGGCACGGTGGCGGTGATGTCGACATCCGCAAAAGTCAGTTTTGCTCTAGCCATGAAGGGCGCTCTTAGTTAGGAAGAAGAAAAGACCGATAAATCGGCCGGCAATCCGGTCAGCGAACCGGGCGGGTTCAAGGGTTGACCGGCGGCATCGACGATGGCGCCTTCCACCGGACAAATGCTGGCGCACTGCGGGTCGGCGTAATCGCCGACGCATTCGGTACATCGGGCCGCCTCGATTTGAAAATGCGGCGCGGCGGCGGAAATCGCCTGTTGCGGACACAACGGCAGACAGCCCCAACAGTTGGTGCAAAGGGCGACGATGCGAAACGCCATGACGTTCCCTCACGCGCAAAGGGCGTCGCCGGCGGGGGGAGCCGCGCCCTGGAGGCGATCGCGCCATTCGGCGTACACCGCCAGCAGCGCGTCGATGATCGGCTCGCCAGCCCGCTCGCTGTTGGGTGAAATGGCGGCGTCTTCCAAGGCCCGCCACGGCTCGAAGCCGATGCGGGCGCACAGCAAAATCGTGCAATCGTGGAGCGCCGCTACCGCGCCAGTCAGTGCGGGCGCGGCGTCGCCGCACGTCACTGGGCCACTGCAATAACGGTCGAGCGCGCGCCGCTCCGCCAGTCGCGCCCCCATCGGCGATACGTCGAATACCAAAAATTCGCGCGCGTGGCCGAAGTGGGCGTCGACGGTGCGGCCGTCGTTGCTGGCGACCGCTATCCGCAGCGGCTCGCCTCGCGCGGCGCGCGGCCGCTGGGCCGATGACGGCGCGAGCGGCGTCGGATGATGCAGTTGCGAGTGAAGCGCGATGCGGCGTTCGATGGCGGCGCGCACCGCCGTCCGTTTCGCCACGGCCGCTTGCCAATCCACCGTCGTGGCGGCGACTTTTTCCATGGAAAATTCCGCGCCGCGATCCTGGCCGATCAGCCCCACCGCGTCGGCGCGGCACTGCTGGCAGTGGTTCATCATGCCGGTGGCGCCGCCTTCGTCGGCGCAAGCGGTCTGCAAGGTCCGCAGCTGTTCGGCGCTTGGTTCTGGCTGGCCGGTGAGGCCAAAATAAGTCCCGTGTTCCGGCCGGGCAATCAGCGGCATGATGTTATGCAGGAACGCGCCCTTGGCGGTGACCGCCCGGTGAACTTCGCGCAGGTGCTCGTCGTTGACGCCCGGTATCAACACCGAATTGACCTTCACTAAAATCCCGCGCTCGACTAGCATCGCCAAGCCTTGCTGCTGTTGAGCGATCAAGATTTCCGCCGCTTTACGGCCCCGGATCCGGCGGTGATTCCAAAAAATCCACGGATAGATGCGCGCCCCGATGTCGGGATCGAGACAATTGATGGTGATGGTGACGTGGCCGATGCGGTATTTGACCAGCTCGTCCACCTGTTCCGGCAGCGCCAGCCCGTTGGTGGACACGCACAAGGTTAAATCGGGCGCTTTTGCCGCCAGGGCGCGAAAGGTGGCGAACAACCGTTCGGGATTGGCCAGAGGATCGCCGGG
Organism: Competibacteraceae bacterium UBA6584; assembly: GCA_002433805.1. Lineage (GTDB taxonomy): Bacteria > Pseudomonadota > Gammaproteobacteria > Competibacterales > Competibacteraceae > Competibacter_A. The sequence goes on from DJIW01000093.1 coordinate 2,893, forward strand.
GCCCGCCACGCCGACCACCGCCAGATGCGGGATCGCCGCGCCCACCGCCAAGGCTTTTTGCACCGCCTGTTCGGGATTCAGCACTTCCGAAACCACGCCGGGGCGGGATTCGTTGGAACAGTCGTACTTGCGGTTGCAGTAATGGCATTGAATGTTGCAAGACGGCGCGACCGCCAGATGCAGGCGGGCGAAATGGCGGTGCGCCTGTTCGGAGTAGCAGGGGTGAAGCGCGATCCGCGCGCCGGTGCTGGTCGGCTGGCTGGTCGTTTCCATAGGCGTTCCCCGAAAAAGTCTGAAATCGGTAAGCGACCCCTCGCGGGCGGCGCGGATGGAAGAACGTTTTGCAACCGGCGTGCCTGATCAGAAATATTTTTTAACTATTTGTATTAATTGATTTATTTAGAATGAGAATCGGGGCGCTGTGGTTTTTATTACACGATCAGACGCGGGTTTGTCGGCAACGGTACAACCGTTGTCGGTACGCGGTCGGAAGACGCGGCGCGCGAGCGATGGACCCTCAAAACAAGATCGAGGGTAAGCGTACGGTTTGAACATCTTGAGATCTGTGAAGACGGCCAGAATCGGACCGTCACACCGGAAGCGAAACTGCCATTGAAACCGGCGTTCGATCGTTGACCGAGCGGCCCGGCAAGCGATGCGCGCTCGGCGCCTCTGGCTGCGCTCAGTTTTTTCCGGCCGCAAAATCCGCCTCGGTTCCGGTCGCCAGCCGTTTGGCGACCGGACCGCACCAGCGCCAGAAGAAGGCTGGCGTGTAAACAAGATCGAGCAGGGTCGAGGTGATTAGGCCGGCCAGCATCACCACGGCCATCGGCTGGAGAATTTCCTTGCCCGGCTCGCCGGCGGCGATGGCTAGCGGGATCAAGCCCAGCGCGGCTGTGGTCGTCGTCATCAGCACCGGCACCAAGCGCTCGAGAGACCCGCGCACGATCATCGCTTTACCGAAGGTCTCGCCTTCGCGCCGCATCAGGTGCAGGTAATGATTGATCATCATGATGCCGTTGCGCAGCGAAATACCGGTCAGGGTGATGAATCCCATCAGACTAGCAATAGAAAAGACCCCGGTCGTGAACCAAATCACCGCAACTGCGCCGACCGCCGCCTGCGGGATGTTCATCAAGATACAGACCACGATCCGATGCGACCGGAAGTGGTTGTAGAGAATCGCGTACATCAGCAGCAGGGACACTGCGGACAGCAGGCCGATGACGCGGGTAGCCTGCTGCTGCGCCTCGAACTGGCCCCCGTAGGTGATGAAATAGCCGGCGGGCAACCGAACGCGCGCCTCGATGGCCCGCTGGAGATCGGCGATCACGCCGCCGAGGTCGCGCCCGGCGACGTTGGCCTGAACCGCGATGCGGCGCTGGCCGTTTTCGCGCAGCACCTGGTTTGGTCCCACGCCCGCGATCACGTCGGCGACGGCGCGCAGCGGTACCTTGGCTCCGGTGGGCGTATCGATCAGCATGTCGGCCAGGGCCTGCTCGTCGCCCCGATACTCGTCGTTCAGTTTCACCGCGACGTCGAAGGTCTTTTGGCCGTCCAGCACCTCGGTAACGGTCTTGCCGTACAGGGCAGCTTCCAGCGTCCGCGCCAGATCGCCCACCTGAAGGCCGTAGAGCTTGGCGGAGTCGCGGTGGATCTGAATGCGGATTTGCGGGATAAGCACCTGTTTTTCGACGAAGACATCGGTCGTGCCGGGCACCGTCGCCATCGCCGCGCGCACCTCCTCAGCCTTCGCCCGCAGTGTCGCCAGATCGTCGCCGAACACCTTGACGGCGATTTGGGCGTTCACGCCGGAGAGCAGGTGGTCGAGGCGGTGCGAGATGGGCTGCCCGACGTTGACGACCATGCCGGGAAAGCGGCCGAGCCGCTCGCGGATTTCGGCGAGCACCGCCGGCTGGGTTCGGCCGCCAGGCCGAAAATCCACCTCCAACTCCGAGGAGTGCACCCCTTCGGCGTGTTCGTCCAGCTCCGCGCGGCCGGTGCGACGGCTGACCAGCGCCACTTCGCCGATGGCCAACAACTCCTTCTCGGCCAGCGCGCCGATCCGGTTGCTTTCCGACAGCGAGGTGCCCGGCGCGGCGATCAGGGTGACCGTGATGGTGCCTTCGTTGAACGGCGGCAGAAACTCGCGGCCCAGTTGCAGCGCCGCCGCGAGAGCGACCAGCGCCAGCCCGTAAAACGCGCCCATGACCAGAGCGGGATGGCGCAGCGTGAAGTCGAGCTGGACCCGGTCGATGGCTTTCAGCCGACGCACGATCCAAGAATCGGCCGCCTCACCGCCGCGGAAGGTCAGCCCCCGCCCTTCGAGCCGGTCGCGGACCCCATCGAAATAGCGGCTCAGCAGCGTCGCCGCCAGCGCGGGCGTCACGGTCAGCGACACGGCCAGCGAAGCGAGAACCGACACGATGTAGGCGATGCCCATGGGCGCGAAGATGCGCCCCTCGATCCCGCTCAACTGGAACAGCGGGACGAAGACGATGACCATCAGAACCGTGGCGTAAACCAGCGTGGAGCGCACTTCGTTGGAGGCGTCATAGATGACGCGCAGCGGGTTCAGCCGCTGTTGCGCCGGCCGGGCGGCATTCTCGCGCAAGCGGCGAAAGACGTTCTCGATGTCGATGATCGAATCGTCCACCAGCTCGCCGATGGCGATGGCTAGACCGCCCAAGGTCATGGTATTGATGCCGATGCCGGCGAACTTGAAGACGATGAAGGTGACGATAAGCGAGAGCGGAATGGCGATCAGCGAGATCAGCGTCGTCCGGGCGTTGAGCAGGAACAGGACCAGCACGACAGCGACCAGGATGGCGGCGTCGCGCATGACCTCGATCACGTTGGCGATGCTGGCCTCGATGAAATGCTGCTGGCGGAACACGTTGTCGTCCAATTCCACGGCTGGAGGCAGCGTGGCGCGAATCTCGGCCATGGCTTTTTCGATGGTCCGGGTCAGCGCGAGCGTATCTTGGCCCGGCTGTTTCGACACCATGACGATCACGGCGGGTTGGCCGTCGATCGAGGCGTCGCCGCGCTTGACCTGGACGCCTTCCAGCACCCGCGCCACGTTGCCCACCGTGAGCGGCGTCCCTTCGCGGGTCGTCACCACGGCGTCGGCGAACTCGGCGATGGTTCGGACGCGCCCGATGTTGCGGACCAGAAACTCCTGGCTCTGTTTTTCGATGAAACCGCCGGTGCTGTTTTCGTTGGCGTTGGCGACGGCGCGCTCGACCTCCTCCAGAGTCAAGTTGTAGGCGCGCAGCTTTTCGGGGTCGACCTGCACCTGATACTGCAAGCGGCCGCCGCCGATGGGGATGGCGTTGGCCACGCCGGGGATCGACAGCAGGCGCGGTCGCACCGTCCAGTCGGCCAGCAGGCGCAATTGCACCGGCGGGACGGTCTCGCTTTTCAGGCCGATCAGCATGATTTCGCCCATGATGGAGGAAATCGGCCCCATCCGCGGCTCGACCTTGGCGGGCAGGCGGTCGCGGGTGGCGGCGAGCTTTTCGCCGACCAGTTGCCGCGCCAGGTAAATGTCCTGGCCCCAGCCGAATTCCACGAACACGATGGACAGGCCGACGGCGGACACCGAACGGACCCGCTGCACCCCGGTCGAGCCGTTGAGGGCGGTTTCGATGGGAAAGGTGACCAGCGTCTCCACCTCTTCGGGCGCCAGGCCTTCGGCTTCGGTCAGCACCGTGACCTGGGGCCGGTTGAGATCGGGCAGCACGTCCACCGGCAATCTCGCCATCTCGTAGAGGCCGTAGAGCGTGAGCGCGAACGCCGCCGCCAGCACAAAGAGGCGGTTTTTGATCGAGAAATGGATAAGCTGTTGGATCATGGCCGCGCGGTGGCCACCCCCTCGGGATGGGGCTGGCGGGGCGAATGGGCGGGTTTGGCGCGCTCGCGCCCGCCGAGGGCGCGGGCATCCGACGTGTGGCGCATCAGCGATCCGGTTTGCCGGCGACCTGTTGCCGGATGCCGGCGATTTCGGTCTTGAACCGGGCGAGCACGGCGCGGGTCTGGGCGACATCGCCGGCATCGCCAAATTTGTCGAGCAGCGCCGCCTGCTGGCGGATGCGGCCGATGGCGGCGGCGAGCGCCTTGGCTTCAGCCTCGCCGAGACCGCCCACTTTTTGCGGGAGCGCGACGAGCAAATCGCGGGCGGCAAAGGCTTCGGCGTGGACCCCGGCCAGCTTGCCGTCGGCGATGGCTCGGTCGATGGCCGCAACGCGCTGATCGGCGGCGGCCAGAATTGCCGCGCCGGTTGCCGGGATCGCGACCGGTTCATCATGTCCGCGCCCGTGGCTGCCGGGGGCGCTCGGCTGGGCGTTGCCGATAGCGGCCGACAACAAGGCGACAGCGAGGGCAATCGCGGTAAAACTTCGCGGGTTCATAAGGGCCTCTTTAAGGGTGGGACGAAACCGGGGCGAGCGCGGTCGGGGGTTTTCGCGACCAGCCACGTTCGACGGGTTATTTGACAGGCAACCCCCCTTCCGTCACCGGCAGGGGCTTGGACATGCGCACCTGGTAGATTCCTTGCACGACGATCCGGTCATCAGCCTTTAGCGCGCCGTCATCGGTCAGTACCAGACGGTCGCCAAGGCGTTCCAAAACCTGCACGGGGCGCGGGGTGAACTGTTCGCCGCCGGTCTTCACGTAGACCATGGGCTGGCCGTCCAGCTCGACCACGGCGGATTTGGGCACCGCGATCCCCGACACTTTGGCGCCGGTCTCGATGTAGACGCGCCCGAACATTCCGCCAAACAGCCTGCCCGCGCCGTTGGCCACGGCGAAGAGGACGGGCAGGGCGCGCGTCCGCTCGTCGATGGTCGCGCCGCGCGACACGATGCGAGCGGGAAAGGATTCGCCAGGAAACGCCTCCACGGTGAAGAACGCCCGTCGAGCGGCAAGAATCGCGGCGATGTCGTTCTCGAAAACGCTCGCCTCGACCAACAGCTCGGCGGTATCGACGATCTGGAACAGCGCCTTGTCGCGGCTGATGTTCTCGCCGATGGTGACGTGCGTCCGCGAAATCATGCCGTCCAGCGGCGCGCGGATTACCCGTCGCTTCTGGGCGAGCGCGCCCGTGGTCGAAGCGGCGTCGAGCAGCGCGACCTGCTCGGTATAGCCGTCGCGCTTGGCTTTGGCCACCTCCAGGGCGTTGCGGGCGGCGGTGATGTCTTTGTCCGTGGCGATCCCGGCCAGCTTGGCCAGGCGCTCGTGCTCGCGCTGGGCCAGCAGCAGGCTCGCCTCGGCTTGCCGCAAATCGCTGGTGGCGCGCGCGCGCTCGGTGGCGATTGTCACCAAGTCGGGCGCGGCGATCGATTCCTCGACCACGGCGATGATTTGATCCCGCTTCACCGCGTCGCCGAGCGCGGGAATCGCGTAGTCCTTGGTCGCGATCAGGCGGCCTTCCTGCGGTGAGGTGACGGTGGCCTCGCGCTCGGAGCGGATGAGGCTGCGGCCCAAAACCCGAAGGACGCGGGGAACGGTTTCCGGGCGCGCGCGGCTCGTCTCGATCCGGGCCAGGAGCTGCGTCTCGATGGAGACGTAAAGGGGCGCGGTGGGTGATGCGGGCGCGGACGCCGCCAAACCCGCGCCGCTGTGATCTTCGCCCTCGTGGGCCTGGGCCGAGATCGCGACGGCCACCAAAACCGACGCGGCCCGCCGGCGAAGCGGGTGGCGGGTCATGGAGAAATGCTCTTGCGGGCGCTGGCCCGTCCCGCCGCGAAGGCGATCAGCACCGACAGGGCGCCGACAGCGACCCACGGCGCCGGAGGAAAAAATGACGGTGGATCGCCGCGCCGCTTCGCGCCGCCGGGCGACGCGGCCGACTCGGGCGCGCGCGCCTGGAAGCCGGTCACGCCGATCAAATCGCTCTCCTCGCCCGCCGCCACATCGAACAGCCACGACATCGGCGCGGCGGTCTCGGCGGTTACGGTGGCGCTGTACGCCCCGACCGGACCGCCAAGTTTGGGCGCGAACGCGACGGCGCTGCTCCGATCACCCTCGGACAGGGTCGCGCCGACGGTCGCCCCGACCACCGGGCGGTTGGTTTCGGCGGAGACCAGGTAGAGCGTCACTGCCACCGCTTCTCCTCGGGCGAAAGGGCGATATTTCAAAATGCCCTCGAACAGCGAGCCCGCGCCGCTCGCCGCCATCCGCGTTTCGCCCGACGCCGCGACCGCGACGGGCTCGGGCGACCCGTGGTCTTCGCCTTCGTGGGCATCGGTTGCGAGGGGGGACGCGACGCTGAAGGCGAACAGTAGAATCGCGAGCGGCGGGGTTGCTCGTCGGGTCGAGCAGCACTTCACGGCCAGGGCGCGCGCAAAGAAACGGGCATTCATCGGGCCTTCTCCACATCTGCGGCATGACGGGTCTGTGACCCTTTGTCATCTTTGGAAGAATTTTAGTTGCACGGCGAGGTCGGTCGACAAGCGTGTAAACGTCACCCGAGCGCCGTTTTAACGGCCTCGCTCGCGGCCTGGCGGGTGCGCGCCCACCCACCCGGTCACCTCGCTCTCCCCCGCGCCGCGCGCGGCTTTCACGCGGCGCTCGGACAGCGCTCGCCGAAGGCGGGGCGCGCCCCATCGCTTGCCTATGGGCGGGCGAAGTCGGGAATGCGAAAGCGCTTGCGGTAAGCCCCCGGAGCGAGGCCGGTGAGGCGCTTGAACAGGCGCCGGAAGAAAGCCGCATCTTCGTAACCGACGCGCCAGGCGATCTCGTCGATCGGGGCATCGGTCCGCTCGAGCCGGCGCTTGGCGTCTTCGACGCGCAGGCGCTGGACGTAGGCGATGGGCGCCAGGCCGGTCGCCGCCGCGAAGCGACGCTTGAAGGTACGCTCGGCGAGTTTCGAGCGCTCGACCATCGCCTCGACGGGATTGGCGACCGAAAAATGCGCGCTCAACCACTGCTGGGCGCCGCCGATCTCGGCATCGCCGTGCTCGCTTTCGCCTTGAAAAACGATGTAAGGCGCGAGTCCGTCCTGATGCCATTGAAGGGCGAACAGGCGCGCCAGCTCTTGCGCGTCGGTCGCGCCGGCGTAGCGCGCGATCAGGTAAAGCACCATGTCGTGCCAGGTCGTCGACGCGCCTGAACTCACCAGCTCCTCGCGCCGCCCGGAGATGACCAGCACGCGCTCGGGATGGATTGTCACGGCCGGATAGATCGCCGCGAACGCCCGCGCGTACATGAAATGCACGGTGGCGTCGTGACCGTCGAACAGCCCGGTCTCGGCCAGCAGAAAGATCCCCGAGCAGGCGGAACAGAGCAACGCGCCGCGCCCGTGCATCTTCCGCAGCCACTCGACCAAGCGCGGGTAGCGCCCCGTTTTCCAGCCCGCTGCGGGCAACAGCACCGAGGGGACGATCACGATGTCGGTCGTCTCGAGGGCGCCGATCGGGCGCTGGACCTCGATCGGGACGCCGCTCGCCAACGCCAAAGGCCCCGCCGCCTCGCCCGCGATATCGACATGAAACGGCGCGCGTGCGCCGGGCGAGCCCATGATCGCGGGCGCGTTCATCACGTCGAAAATGCCAGCGAGCGTGGAAACCACCGCGTCGGGTATCGCCACGAGGCTGACGTGACGGGGGTTCAATCCGGCGTGGGCACCTGGGATCATGGCGCGCTCCTCCACAAAATTCGGGCATCCGGCCCACTATGGCACAAACGGACCGATCGAGGACGATTTCGGCTCTCCCGCGGAGTTGTCCCGGCGACGATCATGGGCGACACCGAACAACGGCAACGAGGAGCCAAAAGCGATGAATACCCCCCCGATCGATCAAGCGAAAGTCGAATCGTTCGCCCTGCGCGCCATGGGCGATTTTGCCGCCGCTTACGGCGGTTTGATGGTCAGCCTCGGCGCCAAGCTGGGCCTCTACCGCGCCTTGGCGGGCGCAGGCCCGCTCGGTGCCCGCGAACTGGCGGCGCGCGCGGGCTGCGCGGAGCGCTACGTGCGCGAGTGGCTGAACGCGCAAGCCGCGAGCGGCTACATCGGCTACCACGCGATCAGCGACACCTACGAGCTTTCTCCCGAACACGCGCTGGTGCTGGCCGACGAAGACAGCCCGGCCTACATCCCCCACGCCTGGAACATTCCGCCGGCGCTGTGGCGCGCCGAAGACAAGGCGATCGAAGCCTTTCGCACCGGCGCGGGCATCGCCTGGGGCGACCACGAAGACCGGCTCCATTGTGGGGTGGCGGCCTTCTACCGCAACAGCTATCGGAGCGAGCTGGTATCGCGTTGGTTGCCCGCCCTCGACGGCGTGGTGGAGCGCTTGGAGGCCGGCATCACCGTGGCCGACGTGGGTTGCGGCCACGGCCACTCGACCGCGCTGATGGCCCAAGCCTTCCCGCGTTCGCGGTTCTACGGCTTCGACGCGCACGCCCCCTCGATCGAAGCGGCGCGGCGCCATGCCGCCGAAGCGGGCGTCGCGCGGCGGGCGAGCTTCGACGTGGCCACCGCCGCAGACTACCTGGACCGGCGATACGGGCTGATTTGTTTCTTCGATTGCCTGCACGATCTGGGCGACCCCGTCGCCGCGCTGCGGCGCGCCGCCGAGACCCTCGCCCCCGGCGGCGCGGTGATGCTGGTCGAGCCTTTCGCCAACGACCGGGTCGAAGACAACCTGTCGCTGGTCGGCCAGCTCTACTACGCCGGTTCGACCTTGCTGTGCTGCGCGCACGCGATCTCGGAGGGCGGCTCGTACGCTCTCGGCGCGCAGGCCGGCGAGGCGCGCTTGGCCGAGGTATGCCGCAAGGCGGGGCTCGCGCGGGTCCGCCGCGCCGCCGAGACGCCCTTCAACCTGATTCTCGAAGTGCGGCCGTAAAGCGCGCTCGATTTCACATTTTCGATTTTTAAGGAGTGCTAACCATGTTGCGCGCAATCTCTTCTTCTCGTTTCGATCTCCACGCGGTCGCTCGCGCCGTGGGACTGACCTTGCTGCTGGCCAGCGCCGGCGCGGCGGCGACCGACGTCGTGACAACCGCGGAACGCGGCCGCCCGCGCGACGGCGAGCCCGCTTGGTGCGGCGACCGTTGCGATCAGCTGGTGATCGATTGGAGCGCCACGGCCCACCAGGTCATCAAGGCCGCCGATGGCTACCAAGACCCGATGGCCGCTTCCCGTGCATTGGCGATAATGCATCTCGCCATGCACGACGCGGCGAACGCGGTCGAACCCCGCTACGCGAGCTACGCGACCTCGGAGCGCGACGCGGCCGCCGATCCCGCCATCGCCGCCGGCGCGGCGGCGCACGAGGTGCTGGCGAACCTGTATCCCTCGCAGCAAGCGCTGTTGCGGGCGACCCTGGACCAGTCCTTGCTCGACGCCGGCGTCGGCCAAGACGTCGTCCGGGGGACGGCGCTGGGCCAGCGGGTCGCCGCCGACATCCTCGCCCGCCGGGCCGACGATAACAGCGGCGGCCGCGAGACCTATGTGGAAGGGATCGCGCCCGGCGAGTACCGGTTTACACCCGGCTTCGATTTCATCGCCGCGCCGCACTGGCGCGCGGTGCAGCCGTTCGCGCTCACCGCGCCCGATCAGTTTCGGGTGGCCGCGCCGCCGGCGCTGAACAGCCCGGCGTACGCGCGGGCGTTCAACGAGGTGAAGGGCGCGGGCGTCCTGGGCGACAGCGCCGATCGCACGCCGGACGAGACCTCCTACGCGGCGTTTTGGTACGAGTTCTCCGACATCGGCTGGAACCGCGTCGCGCGGGTCGTGGCGCGCCGGCACCGGCAGGACTTGTGGGATCGGGCGCGCCTGTTCGCCTTGCTCAACGCGGCGATGGCCGACGCCTACATCGCCGGCTGGGACTCGAAGATGCACTACAACTTCTGGCGGCCCGTGACGGCCATCCGCCTAGCCGAAAGCGACGGCAACCCCGCCACCGCGCCCGACGCGAGCTGGACGCCCTTTCGGGTCACGCCGCCGATCCAGGACTACCCCTCGACTCACAGCGCGCTCGGCGCGGCCGCCGCGACGGTCCTGGCCCACGGCTTCGACCGCGACCGCGTGAGTTTCCGCGTCTCCTCGACCAGCGCCGATCCGGTGTCTCCGACGCGGGCGTTCAAAAGCTTCGGCGAGGCGGCCTTGGAAAACGCCGATTCGCGGGTTAAAGCCGGCTTGCACTTCCGTTTCTCCACCGACGCGGGACTCAAACTGGGATGGGATATCGGCGCTTTCGCCGTCGATCGATTCCTGAAGCCGTTGCCGTGATCGGATCGGCGGTCGCGAAGGTGTCCGCGCGCAATGTGCGCGGACATCCCTTCGCGCTTCCCCCACTCCCTCGCACGGCCTTACAGAAAGCGCTCGCTCTCTGTCAGGACGGGCAGAATGTACGCTTACGATC
>DJIW01000093.1:13512-14082 GCA_002433805.1 Competibacteraceae bacterium UBA6584
ACGCTTACGATCGAGGGAGACGGCAAAGAGTTGCTAGAGCGCGCGCACGGCCTGAATCAGCTGTTGGACGAGCCGATTCGACGCCCCGTAACTGACAATGGCGATGTCCAAACCGCAACGCGGGTGGAGCCTTAGCGCGCGCTCGATGGCGCCGGCAATCCAGGCGGGCGCGTTGCCAAACGCCCCGCCGCCCAACAGGGTGAGAAACACCCGCCGGTTGCCGGTGCGGGTAGCGTTGAGAATTGCGGCGCACACGGTCGCTTCATAAGCTGCGTCCAGCACCAAGCGCGCGAACGGCTCCCAAAGTTCGCCGGGGAGGTTGGAATAAGCGACCGGCACGGCGGAACAGTACGCTTGGGTGACGGTATGCCGGCAGCCCTGGAGCGTGACTTGCGTGTCCCACTGGACGCCGACCCGCAACAAAGCTCGCAACCGATCTCGCTCGAACTCGTCCGCTGCCCGCAGGCGGTCGGCAATGCGGGCCAGCGCCTCGCGCGAGGTCACCACATACCCGTTTTGCATCTTCCATAACGAATGGTTGGCGTTTCGTAAGCGTCCGATTTAAACCGT
>DJIW01000088.1 GCA_002433805.1 Competibacteraceae bacterium UBA6584
ACGTGCAGTTTAAGTGAAGCGCCCATCGCCTTCAAACGGATAAATCGCGATGACAGCGGCAATCCATTTCAGGCCGGTTAAACTGAAAGCAGCTTAAATCAAAACCTCGCTCGACGGCCGAACCTTCGAGCGCTAACGAACGGTGGGAGGTTGTTCGATGGCTGACGTATTCAACCGCATCTTGGAAATTCTGTTGCCCGATATGCTGCAATGCGAAGATTCCGATAAGAATCCCGCCTTCACCATCGCGTTTACCACCGACGGGATCGTCCCGTTTCCGCAAGTGATCTTGCATGCGCCCAACGGCCAGCATCTGCTTAAAAGCGACGCCATCACCGTCAGCGACAGCCCAGGCGGCGAGCGTCTCCATACCGTCCAAGTTCCCGCCGACCTCTTCGGGTGCGGCGAAATCAAGATTCAGGTGGAAGGCTGCCGCAAGGCCGAGATCCATCAAGCCGGCGGCGGCGACTGGATCAAGGAATTCCGCTCCCTGCGGCTCGCGCCGGCAATCAAGGCGAGGCCGGTGATTCGAGCGGCGAGCGGCGCGGATCAAGGCTCGGTCAAGCTGTATTTCGGCATCCACAAACACATGCACCAGCCCTACTACAACGCCGCCGACCGGCGTTACTGGGACGGCGAGAAGGATTCGATCTTCGGCGCGCGCGGGGGTCCGTACACCCATTTCATCCCGACCGCCGTCCGTCAATACATCAACGGCGGCCTGCCCCACGCCGGTTTGTCGACCAGCTGGAGCGGTTCGCTGATCGAACAGCTCGACCGCTGCGCCGCCGAGGGTTTATGCGGCGGGCGTTTCGGCGGCTGGAATCACGAACTGCGCGCCGTCGCTCAAGAAAAAACCGCGCTCGGCCATCCACGGGTGGATTTTTCGGCGTTCGGCTTCTTTCATCCGCTGATGGCGCTGATCCCGGACCGCGATATCGTCAAGCAGGTGGAATGGCATCGCGGCATCATCCGCGCCGCCTTCGGCATCGAAGCCTCCAGCGTGATGTTCCCGCCGGAAACCGCCTTTCACGTCCGCATGATTCCCGCGCTCAATCAAGCCGGCATCAAGGCGGTGATTTACGATTCGATCCACCGCTTCCGGGCCTGCCGCGATTATCCTTACGCCGGCCTCAACGAGGGGATGCTGCCGCCCAACCCGGCCGAGCAGGTCAACCCGCCGGTCGATGACTGGCTGCAACTGCGCAACATCTGGGCCGGTTCGAAGATCTCGCCCGGCCTGCTCAAGCCGGAATACGTCCGCTACGAAGACCCGGACGGCAACATCCATCAGATCATCGCGGTCCCGGCCGAGCGTTACATCGGCAACGAAGACGCGCGCGGCGGTTTCGGGGCGCTGCAATATCCCGACGTGCTGGGGCAGGTTTACAACCAGATCGTCGCGACCGGCGCGTTCGATCCGCAACACCCGCCGTTTCTGCTGCTGCATTCCGACGGCGACAACCACGGCGGCGGCGCGGACAGTTACTACAACCACAACACCGGACAACTGGTGCAATGGCTGCAAGGCGATCCGCGCTTCGAATTGACCACCATCCACGACTATTTGGACCGCTTTCCGCCCGACCCGGCGCGCGCCGCGCACATCGAGCCGGGTTCCTGGAGCGGGGCCGACAACGGCGATCCGCAGTTCATGAAATGGTTCAGCCGCTACGACCAACCGTATTCGCCCGATTTGAATTCCTGGGCGGTGCTGACGGCGTTTCAGAACATGGCGCACGCCCTGGAAGACGCCTATCCCGGCAAGCCGTGGCTGGACGACCTCAGCCGCTTGCTGCTGACCGCCGAAACCAGCTGCTATTGGTATTGGACCGGCCAGCACATCTGGGACCAGCAAGTCACCAACGCCGCCAACGCCGGCTACGGCATGGTGAAAAGCGAAGTGGACGCCTTGCTGGCCTCCGGCAAGGACCGCGCCGGTCCGACCATTTTCGCGCCGTGGATCACGCCGGAAAATCCGGGCGGCAAGCGTTGGGGGCAAGGCTGCTTGCTCGACGCGCCGCGCGAGGGGACCGTGCATACCTTCGGCCACGACATCAGCGGCTTGAAACGGGTGACCCTGGCGCTACGCGCGGCCTCCTCCGAGACCCGCATCACCATGACCGACAACGGGCCTTATCCCTCGCAAACCGGCGCGGCGCTGACCGCCCATTACTTCACCGCCGAGCTGCCGGCCGGCGCGGGCGACGTGCGGTATTACATCGAAGCGGAAGACGGCAAGGGCAATGTCTCGCGCGGGGCGTTGGAGCGGGTGTTTTTGGCGTAGGCCGATGTAACCGGAATCCGGAAATCGGGTTCCGGTCTGCCAAACCGAATCGGTTGATCGACCATAAACCGATAGCGATTTAACTGCTCGGCAAAACACAGTGACGACTCTGGATATCACCACGCCCGATCCCGCCCTCTCGGTCTTGTGCCCTTCTCCGACCGAATTCCTGTCCGAGCGAAAGCTTGCGGCCGCCATCCCTGGGCCGCAGCGCGAGGTGACGCCCCAAGAACGAGCGGCGGCACTCGCCGAATTTGCGGCGAAGCGGGTTGGGGCAAAATAAAATCCCCAGCACATCGACCGACGTGGTTCAGGTGCGAATCAAATCGAGAGAATCTCAGCGCTTGGCGAAGACGCCCCAAGGTTGTTTTGGAATGGGCCTTGCTTGACATGAGGACACTATCGCGGTGGTTCGACTCGGGCGCCGCGCGTTGACCCCGGAGGACCCCAGCATGGCGACAGAGTATTATCTCGACACGATCGACCTGAAAAACGGCGCGAAACCGCTTACAGCAGTCTGCGTTCCCACCGGCTTTAAAGCCGGCGAAAAAGCCAACCTCATCCTTTTCCTGCACGGCACCGGCCAAACTTCGATTCGCGACTACTTTCGGCAAACCGATCACGACTTGCGATCCGTTTTGGACGGCTCAAATCCGGTCAAGCAGGTTATTCTGATCGCCCCCACCCTCTCTCAGGGGGCGCAGGGCGGCAATCTGGGCGGCGAGGAGGCGGACACCATCCCCGCCGCCGCCTTGCAGTGGTACTTGCCCCTGGTTTCCAAGGAATTGCAAAAGCAAAACCCCAATCCGCCGATCCCCGAATTCGATGATCCGGGCAAAATCAATGGTATCGTCCTGGCGGCGCACTCGGGCGGCGGCAAAGTCATGCTCGCCTTGGCGCGCACCCGAGGGGCGGACCAGTATGCCGATAGGATCACAGAATGCTGGGGGTTCGATTGCCTTTACGGCCAAGCCAGCGGACTGCTCTCGACGCCGACGCCCGCGCCGGACCTCAAAGCGCCCCAACCACAATGGACCGTATGGGAGAGCAAGCACAAGGCGCACCGAGAAACGCTCTGGGCCAACTGGCTGCGCGACAGCGGGGTCGCGTTTCACCTCTACTGCGCATCGGGTACGCGGGGAGGCGGCACCGCGACGCGCTCCACCAACCTCGACAAGCTAGCGAAACGGCGAAATTTGACCAAGGTTCACGTCACCTTCGACAGCTCGGCCACGCACGAGGGCATCACCAAACCCCGCTTCGCCGAACGGCTGCAAGCCCTGAATTTGTAATATTATTAATACATTTTCGCCATTTTTCTTGTTGGCCCGGATCTTGCTTTTATTAATTGCATACTTGAGGGGACAGCCCTATGGCCAAACGCACGCTACCGAATTTTCTTTCACTCTGGGCAAGCTATCCCACCGAACAAAAGCCCTGCGATCAGGGATGGGACAATCAGTGCGCCATTCGCATGAGCGTTTGCCTCATCGGCGCCGGTTTCAAGCTGGCCAAATATACCGAGCCTAAATGCAAGCACGGGCACGCGCGCGGCGCTGAGTCTTTGGCCAACTACCTTTGGAATCAGGTGGGTCGCCCGAAAATTTCTAAAACCGCGAGCGCGACGCGCATCGCGGTCGGCGGCAAAACCGGCCTGCTCTTTTTCAAGGACATTACCGGTTTTCGCGGCGGCATCGGCGATCATTTCGATCTCTGGAACAACGGCGCCACCAAAACCGGCGAATACATTGACTCCTGCAAGCAAACCTGGTTTTGGGAGGTCGGTTAGATGCTCAAGAAAGGGTGTCTGCTACTTTATCTGACGGTCCTCGGCTGCGGCCTCGGTCATGCCGGAAAAGAATTTCCCGAGGGAATGCCGACGCCTCCAGCGCCTTCGGTCCAACCGAGCGCGCCATCGGGCGCGCAAACCGCCCGCGTCGGCCATTACAGGCTGAGTTTGGCCGGCTGTCGCTTGACTTACGAAAGCGCCGACAAAACTGGGACGGTCGAGCTCGATTTTCCCCTCCCCTGCCAGTTCAACCGAAACGCGACGGGGGAGGCGCGGGTGGTGCGAACCGGTAAAAGCCAAACCCTGCTGGTGGAAAGCTCGCGTCCGGCCGACCCGGCCACTCGTTTGTCCGCCAACGAGTGCATCACCTTCGTCCGGGGTGTTATCGTGACCCCCACAGACCTTCGCCTCTCGGCGCAAACCCAAAAAGTCGCGCAATGCCTGCCAGCAGATTGGGATGAAAAGATGTTTCAGATTTTCGCCGCCCGCACTGTCCCCGCCGCCTCCGCTTTGAGGCGATAACCCCAAAGCCGGCTGCGAAAGCGGCCGTTTGGAGATCCGACGCGCCCCCTGCGCCCTCACGGTCCATCCAGTTGCGCCCGCAGCAGCCCCGTACCGCCGGCAGCGCCGAATTTGGAGTTGAACCGACCTCTTCACACCGCTAGACTGGTCAATTCTGCGGCGATTGCCGTTTTTTCCGCTGGTCTTTGCCGCCTGCGTCCATCCGATCCGCCGGACGCTCCCAGATTCAGCCTGTCAGGTATGCCACCGTGAACGCCGACTTTCAACGCATCAAACGCCTGCCCCCTTACGTCTTCAACATCGTCAACGAGTTGAAGGCCAAGGCCCGCGCTCGCGGCGAGGACATCATCGATTTCGGCATGGGCAATCCCGATCAGCCGACTCCAGCCCATATCGTGGAGAAACTGGTGGAAACCGCTCGACGCGGAGACACCCATCGCTATTCGGTCTCGCGCGGCATCCCGCGCTTGCGCCGCGCCATCTGCAACTGGTATCAGACCCGCTACGCCATCGCGCTCGATCCCGAATCCGAGGCCATCGTGACCATCGGTTCCAAGGAAGGTCTGGCGCATTTGGCCTTGGCCACGCTGGGGCCGGGCGACGCCGTGCTGGTCCCCAACCCCGCCTATCCGATCCACCCCTACGGCTTCGTCATCGCCGGAGCCGACATCCGCCACGTGCCCCTGACGCCGGGCGTGGATTTCTTCGCCGAACTGGAAAAGGCGATCAAGGATTCCTGGCCGCGCCCGAAAATGCTGGTGTTGAACTTCCCGGCCAATCCGACCGCCCAATGCGTCGAGCTGGAGTTCTTCGAGAAAGTCGTCGCCATCGCCCGCGAGCACGAGATTTGGGTGATTCACGATCTGGCCTACGCCGATCTGGTGTTCGACGGCTATACCGCGCCCTCGATCCTGCAAATACCCGACGCCAAGGACATCGCGGTGGAATCCTTCACGCTGTCAAAAAGCTATAACATGCCCGGCTGGCGAGTCGGTTTCATGTGCGGCAATCCGGTTCTGGTGGCCGCGTTGGCGCGGATGAAATCCTATCTCGACTACGGCATGTTCACCCCGATTCAAGTCGCCGCCATCGCCGCCTTGGAAGGGCCGCAAGCCTGCGTCGGCGAGATCCGCGACATGTACCAACGCCGCCGCGACGTGCTTTGCGACGGATTGAACGCGCTCGGCTGGCCCGTCGAGAAACCCAAGGCCACCATGTTCGTTTGGGCGGCGATCCCCGAACCATACCGACGGCTCGGCTCGCTGGAGTTTTCCAAGAAACTGCTGGCGGAGGCCAAAGTCGCGGTTTCGCCCGGCATCGGTTTCGGCGAATACGGCGACGATCACGTCCGCTTCGGCCTGATCGAAAACGAACACCGCACCCGGCAAGCGCTGCGCGGCATCCGCGACCTGTTCCGCAAGGACAGCCGGGACTGGCAAGCGCCGCCGCCGGCCAAGGCGGCGGGGGCGAGCCTGTGAGCGCCTATCCTCCGGTCAAGATCGGCATCCTCGGCCTGGGCACGGTCGGCGGCGGCGTCACCCGGGTGCTGGCCCGTAACGCCGGCGAAATCAGCCGCCGCGCCGGACGCGAAATCGTCATCACCCACGCCGCCGCCCGCAATTTGGATACCACCACCGCCAACACCGCGAACATAAAACTGACCGGCGAAGGCTTGGAAGTGGTGAACGATCCCGAGGTGTCGATCGTGATCGAGCTGATGGGCGGTTGCGAGCCGGCGCGCGAATTCGTGCTGCGGGCCTTGGCCAACGGCAAGCACGTGGTCACCGCCAACAAGGCCCTGATCGCCCTGCACGGCAACGAAATCTTCGCCGCCGCCCGCGAAGCCGGCGTGATGGTCGGCTTCGAGGCGGCGGTGGCCGGCGGCATCCCGATCATCAAGGCGATCCGCGAAGGCTTGGCCGGCAACCGCCTGGAATGGATCGCCGGCATCATCAACGGCACCGCCAACTTCATCCTGACCGAAATGCGGAGCAAGGGCCGCGATTTTCCGGAGGTGCTGGCCGAGGCGCAAAAGCTGGGCTACGCCGAAGCCGACCCGACTTTCGATATCGAAGGGATCGACGCCGCCCACAAGCTGACGATTCTGGCCTCCATCGCCTTCGGCATTCCCCTGCAATTCGACAAGGTCTACGTCGAGGGGATCGGCCGCATCACCCGCGATGACGTGGCCTACGCCACCAAGCTCGGCTATCGGATCAAACATCTCGGCATCGCCCGCCGCGACGAAAACGGCGTGCAGTTGCGCGTCCATCCCACCCTGATCCCGCAGCGGCAGTTGCTGGCCAACGTCAACGGCGTGATGAACGCGGTGCTGATCAACGGCGACGCCGTCGGCCAAAGCCTGTTCTACGGCGCCGGGGCCGGCGCCGAACCGACCGCCTCGGCGGTGGTGGCCGATATCATCGACGTGGTGCGCACCCTGACCGCCGATCCGGAAAACCGGGTGCCGCATCTGGCGTTTCAACCCGACGCGCTGTCCGATCTGCCGGTGCTGCCGATCGAGGAGGTGGAAACCGCCTGTTATCTCCGGCTGCTGGCGCACGATCGTCCCGGCGTGCTGGCCGACGTCACCCGGATTCTGGCCGATTGCGGCATCAGCATCGAAGCCTTCGTGCAGAAGGAAGCGCCGCCCACCGCCAGCGAGGTGCCGGTGGTGATGCTGATCAACCCGGTCAAGGAAAAGCGGATGAACCAAGCCATCGCCGCCATCGAAAAACTGGATAACATCCGCGCGCCGGTCATGCGCATCCGGCTGGAATATCTCGATTCGGACTGAGCCGCGCGAACGACGGACGGCCCTGGTGACGCTCATCCTAGATTTGGTGATTCCCGGCCTGCTCGGAGCGTGGCCGCGCCACCCGTCCGATCCGGCGTTGCCCCGCCCGCGCGCCCCGGCTTTGGAATGGCTCCTGACGCGCGCGAGCGTTTCCGCCGCGCCGGCCTCAACCGACGCGCTGCTATTCCAGCTTTTCGGTCTGCCGACGTCGGACGCCGCCGGTTTGCCGGTGGCGGCGGTCACCCGCTTGGCCGATGGCGGCGCGGTCGACGGCGGCTGGTGGCAGCGCGCCGATCCGGTGCATTTGCGGCCCGACCTGCGCGGCGTGTTCCTGGCGGACGCCCGGATGCTGGCCCTCGAAGCGGCCGAAGCCCGAGCGCTGGTCGAAAGCTTCAATCAAACCTTCGCCGCCGACGGCTTGCGCTTGGAAGCCTTGCGGCCCGAGCGCTGGTATCTGCGCTTGCCGGCCGATCCCGACGTGCGCGCCCATCCGCTGGAAACCGCCATCGGCCGCGACATCCGCGCCCTGCTGCCTTACGGTCCGGCCAAGGCGCGCTGGCATAAACTGTTGACCGAAGCGCAAATGCTGTTTCACGCACATCCGATCAATCAAGCGCGCGAGGCGCGCAACCAACTGCCCATCAACGGCTTTTGGCTTTGGGGCGGCGGTCCCGCGCCCACCGGTGCGCGCCCCCCCGCCGCTGGCCTGTACGCCGACGATCCGCTCACCCGAGGATTGGCGCGGCTGGCCGGCTCGGGGGTCACGCCCGTTCCCGAACGCGCCGACGGCTGGCTGGACAGCGCCGGTGGCGAGGCCGAGGGACTGGTCGTGCTGGAAGACCTTCGTTACGTCTGGGCCGACGGCGATATCGCCGCCTGGGTCGAGCGGATCGAGCATTTGGAAGCGGCCTGGTTTGTCGCTTGCCGCCGCTGGCTGCAAGCCGGCAAGCTGGCAATCCTGCGGCTTCATCCCGGCAACGGTCGAAGCTATACCGTCACCGAGACCGCGCGCTGGCGGTTTTGGCGGCGCCCCCGACCGCTGGTCGGGTTTCTGTAGCGACGGTCCCCGCGCGATGATGCCCGATCTGATCGTCCGCCGTCCGGCGCGCCCGCCCGGCGTCGAACTGTCGCCCTCGCCCTTGCTGAATCGGATTTACGCCGCGCGCGAGATCGGTTCCACCCTGGAATTGGCCAAGGACCTCCGTTACTTAAGCCCACCCTCGGCGCTGAGCAACATCGAGCGGGCGGTCGACTTGCTGTGCGAGGCCTTGCGGGAGCGCTGGCGCATCCTGATCGTCGCCGATTTCGACGCCGACGGGGCCACCGGTTGCGCGCTGGCGGTGCGGGGCCTGCGCGCCTTGGGCGCGGCCGAGGTCGGTTACCGGGTGCCGAACCGCTTCGAGCACGGCTACGGCCTGACCCCCGAAATCGTGGCCGTGGCGGCGCAAGACCGCCCCGACCTGCTGATCACGGTGGACAACGGCATTTCCAGCCACGAAGGCGCGCGCGCGGCGCAAGCGCTGGGCATCAGGGTCCTGATCACCGACCACCACTCGCCGGGGCGGGAACTGCCGCCCGCCCAAGCCATCGTCAACCCCAACCTGCCGGACGACGGCTTTCCCAGCAAGCATCTGGCCGGCGTGGGCGTGATGTTTTACGTGCTGACCGCCTTGCGGGCGCGCCTGCGCGAAACCGGCTGGTTCGCCGGACACGGCTTGAGCGAACCCAATCTGGCGCGGTATCTCGATCTGGTGGCGTTCGGCACGGTGGCGGACGTGGTGCGGTTGGACCATCACAACCGCATTCTGGTCGAACAAGGGGTGCGCCGCATCCGTCAGGGGCAGTGCGCGCCCGGCATCCTCGCCTTGTGCGAGGTCGCCGGCCGGGACCCCAGCCGGCTGAGCGCCGCCGACATCGGCTACTATCTCGGCCCCCGCCTCAACGCTGCCGGACGGCTGGAGGACATGAGTCAAGGCATCGCCTGCCTGCTGAGCGACGATATGGAGGAAGCGCGAGGCATCGCCCGCCGCCTGGACGAGATCAACCGGCAACGCGGCGAGCTGACCGCCGACATTCACGCCCAGGCGCTAGAGCGGATCGAGGGGATCGGGCGCGCGGCGAACGATTTACCCTTCGGCCTTTGCCTGTACGATCCCGAATGGCATCAGGGCGTGATCGGCATCATCGCCGGCCGCCTCAAAGATCGCCTGCACCGCCCGGTGATCGTGTTCGCGCCCGACCGCGAGGGCAGGATCAAAGGCTCCGGCCGCTCGGTGGCGGGCACCCACCTGCGCGACGCCCTGGCGGCGGTGGCGACCGAGCAGCCCGGCCTGATCCATCAGTTCGGCGGTCACGCCATGGCGGCCGGCATGAGTTTGGCGGTCGAGCGCTTCGAGCGCTTCAGTCGAGCCTTCGATACCGAAATCCGCCGTTGGCTGAGCGCCGACGACTTGCAGGGCCGTCTGCTCAGCGACGGCGAACTGGGACCGGACGAGTTTTCGCTGGACACCGCCAAGCTGCTGCGCGAGGCCGGCCCCTGGGGACAAGGCTTTCCCGAGCCGCTGTTCGACGGCGTGTTTGAGGTGTTATCCCATCAGGTGATGCGGGACGGCAAAACCCTGAAACTCTGGTTGCGGCCGCCCGCCACCGCCCTGTCTCTGGAAGCGGTCGCCTTCAGGCGCGCCGCCGACTTCGCGCCGGACACCCGCCAAGTGCGCATCGCCTACCATCTGGATGTCAATCTGTGGCGCGGCGAGCGGCTGCAATTGTTGGTCGAGCACCTGGAAGCCGCGTGATGCGCCCGCCGCCGCGCGGGCGCATCACACCCGTCTATTCCAGACCCAATTGATCGGCGAAGCGCCAGTGATTCTTGCCGGCCCGCTTGGCGGCGTACATCGCTTCGTCGGCTTGCCGGAGTAAATTCATCGCCAAATCCAGATTGGCGGGCAGCTCCGGCCGATACAAGGCGATGCCGACGCTGGCCGTGATGGAGGCTTTCCCCAAATGCAGCAAAAAGGGTTCGGCCAAGCGGTCGATGACTTTTTGGGCCACCGCCGCCGCCGCCGCCGGCGTCTCCAAATCCTGCAGCACGATGGCGAACTCATCGCCGCCCAACCGCGCCGCCGTATCGGTCGAGCGCACGCACTGTTGCAGGCGAATTCCGACCTGTTGCAGCAGCTGGTCGCCCGCGTCGTGCCCCGCGCTGTCGTTGACCTGCTTGAAGCCGTCCAAATCCACCAGCAAGATGGCCAGCAGCCGCCACTGCCGCCGGGCTTGCTGCAAGCCCTTGCGCATGTGCTCGAACAGCAGGTTGCGGTTGGGCAGGCTGGTGAGTTGATCGTAGTTGGCCAGACGCCAGTTGCGCAGGCTCACCTCGGCCAGAATCCGGGTCCGCTCCTCGACCTTGGCCTCGACCTTGGCCTCCAGGGTCTGATCGTAATTTTGCAGCAGCGCCTCGGCTTTCTTGTGAAGCACCTCGGTTTGTTTTTGGGCGGAAATATCCACGGTGGCGCCCCGATAGCCCACGAACTCGCCTTCCTCGTCGAACAGCGGCAAGCCGCTGCTGCGGGTCCAGGCCAACCGCTCCCGTCCGGGCAGCCGCACGCACAACACCAGCTGCTGGAAAGGTTCTTGGCGCTGGATCGCCGCGTCCAGCAATTCGGTCTCGGTCTCCTCCTGTTGCACGATCAAATCTTGCCAGTTCATGCCGAGCCAGATCTCGCGGATCCTCAGGGATTCGGCCAGGCGCCCGCGCAGCTCGCGGAGATGGCCGCCGGCGTCAAACTCCCAAAGCAAGTCATTGGAAATCTCGGCCAGATCCCGGAACAAGGCGGTATTGGTCAAGTTTTCATGGGAAAACGCGCCGATCAGCAAGGCGGAAACCCCGGCCACCATCACGATCTGATACTGGAGCGACAGATCGGCCGACCCGAACACCGCCACCATGATCGCGATGCCCAGCTCGTAGAGAAACACGCTCAACACCGCGCCGCGAATGTCGTGTGTCGCCACGATCCAGGCCAGCACCGGAAACACCAGCAAGCCGATGAAGGGCTCGGGCCGCTCGCGCCACAGGTGTTGCGGGATCCAAAACAAAACGGCCAGCAACAGAATGCACAGCAGCCCCTGCGCCAGCACCTCCAGCATCGCGGCGGGATCGGCGGACAGAAAAAATCGCAGCGGGCGCAATGCTTCGCGCTTGCGAAAGCGACGGACCAGGGGCGCGACGAACACCAGCAACAGCGGCGCGAACGCGGCGATGCCCACGAACTCGCTCGCCCATTCACTGACGACAGCCAAGGTCGAGGGCGCTTGCGGCGGCAGAATGCCGGCCGCCTTCAGCAGCATGACGTTTGCCAGCGCGGCGAACAACGCGCCCGCCGCCGCCGCCGCCAGGAACGCCGCCATTTGCCGCGTATCGTTGAAACGCCATTGGGGCTGGTGGCGACGCGGCCGCCGAGACTGGCGCAGGGTCTGGATCGCGACCAGATAACCCAAGGCGGTCAAGACGCTGATCGCCCCATAATAAGGCCAGTGCGCCGCGGGCCAAACCAACGCGCCGGCGAGCAGGGATGCGATGATGGGCAAGGGCAGCGCCCGCGCGCCTTTCTCCAGCAGCACGGCGAAGCTCAGTCCGGCCGGCAGCGACCAAAGCGAGAGGCCGGTCGCCTGATCGATCTGGCGGACGAGATGCCACAGCGCCACCCAGACGATGAGATAAGCCAGCGCCGCCAGCCAAGCGCGGAGTCGGGTCGTTCGCGCCATCACCATCGCGCGAAGGTCGCGGTTGAGGGTGTCGTCGCGGCTCGCGTTCGCGCTTTCCATCGCTTAAAAACGCAGCGGCCGGGCCGCGTGCTTCGGTTTACCCCAGATCGGAGCGTTCAATAATGTTGGACTCGATATAAAGTTTCATTCCGCAGCGCCCGCGCCAGGGCGTCGCCCACCACCCGCGCCCAGCGCTCGCACCCCGGCGCATCGGCGATCAAATCCTGGCGCAGTTCGATTTCGACGTGCGCCAGACCCGCCGCCCCGCCGTGGGCGTTCATGGTAAAGCCGACCTCGCGGCCGGAATAGGGCTCATTATCCCCGACGCATAAGGTTTCATCCGCGCGAAAGCAATCCAGCAGCGGCGAGGCCAGACGCGGGTCGCGATTCCAGAGCACCCCCACCTGCCAGGGCCGGCGGAAGCCGTTCATGACCGGAGTGAAGCTGTGAATGGCGATCAATGCGGGGGCTCGCCCGTTTCCGTGCCGCCAGCGCTGGGCCAGCAGCTGGGCCACGGCGTGATGATAAGGCCAAAACAGGGCATTCAACCGCGCTTCCGCCGCCGCGTCGTCGAGATTCCGATTTCCCGGAATCAAAATCCCGTCGCTGAGTTGGGCGATGGAGGTCGGATCGCCGGGCGGGCGGTTGCAATCGATGACCAAGCGCGAGTAACCGGCCAATACGGCCGGCGCATCCAACTGTTCCGCCAAGCGCTGGGTGACGCGGGCCGCGCCGATATCCCAAGCGATGTGTTGGGATAGCTCGACCGAGTTCAAACCGAGATGGTCGAGATTGGCCGGTATCCGGTTGCTGGCATGATCGCACACCAACACCGCGGCCGCGCCGCCATTGGGGTTTAGCACCGTGAAAGGAGGCGGCTCTCCCTCGCCCAATAGCCGTTGCGAAACCGCCGCGGCGGCCCGAGGGTCAGCCGTGAAGCCATCGGAAAGCGACGGGGCCGCTGCTGGTGGGTCGATCACGAGAGCCGTTTGAGCACGTTTTGCCGGAAGCGCCCGGTTTGGGCGGGATCGGGCAGCTCTCGACCCAGCGCTTCCAAGATCAGATCCAGGCTGTTGAACTCCCCCCAGACTTCATCGCAAAGCAGGGTGCCCATCGGGCCGATCAATTCCACGAGTTCTTGTTCCACGATCGCTCGGGTCGCCTCGGTGATCCGCACGCTTTTTGGATCCCCCAGCTCCGGCGGCCGCGCCGACTCGCTGGCGAGCTGCTCTAGAATGTATTCCGTGGGCGGCATGGCCCCCTTCGAGCTTGGAACATGCACGTTGCTGGCAAAGCGCGTGCTGCCGATTCCGGCATCCTGCCTCAGCGCCAGGTCGAAGGCTTCCAGGGCTTCCACCCCTTGCTTGTTCTGAAACGACAAAAAGGTGATTTCGCCCTCCGACAGACCGAACTGGGCCAACAAACTGTTGGTGGTGGCGATGTAAAGCACGCCGGTGCGCTGCTCCCGACACAACTCACGCAGCAGGCCGCTCGCGCTTTTGGCGAGGCCGGGACGGAGTGACTGAGCCATGTTCGTACCTCCAGAAAGCGCCGCCCCCACACGCGCGGCGCTTGCGTGAGTGGAGCGCATCAGCTTTTCTTGCGCAGCCGTTCGAACGCCATCTTGATGCTGACCGCCATCCGCTCGACGGCGCGCGCCAAAGCCCCGATCTCGTCGCGCCGCTCGGTGCCGACGATCGGCATGTCGAAGTTGCCGCGACTGAGGTTTTCGGCGACGGCGGTCAACTCCACAATCGGCCTCGCCAGCTGCCGCGACAGCAGATACGCGACGCCCAACACCAGCGCCAGCGCGAACGCCATGAGGATCAGGGCGTTGCGTCTGGCCTCCAGCAACGGCGCGAAGGCGTCGTCATAATCCTGCTGGATGATCAAGGTCCAGCCCAGGGCGGTCTTGCGGGTATGGCCGACGACGCGCCGGCCCGCGTCCTCATAAACCGTGGGGGCTTGAGCCGCCCCCGCGGCGCTCAACGCCGGATGGGCGCTCAGATCTTGCAAGCTCTGGGTGATTTGCCGAGGGCGGCCGTGGGCGATGACCTTGTTGTGCTCATCCACAAGGATAGCAAAGCCGGTCTCGCCAATCTTGGCGTTGGCGACAATTTGCGAGATCTCCGCCACCTCCATGGCCAGGGCCATGACGCCTTGGAGCGCGCCGCTGGCATCGCGGATCGGACCGGCCAGGATCAGCGCCGGTTTTTGCGTGGTCTTGCCGATCACCACCTCCTGTCCGAGCGGTTGACCGTCGAGCACTTGCTTGAAGTAACTCCGGTCGCCATATTGATAGCTTGCCGACGGTTGCTCGTCGCTGCGCCCGATATTTTGCCCGTCGCGGTTGACGGTAAAGACCAGATAGGCCCACTCATAGGCGCCGCGCACCGTTTTGAGGACCGGCGTTTGTCGGGCGGGGTCCATCGACACCACGTCGGGCAGGGCGGCGTTTTGCCGCAGGACGCGCAGGTTGGTGTCCGCCCAATCATTCACCCGGCCGGCCATGTCATTGGCCGTCAACATCAGGCGGCTCTGGACAATTTGCTGCCAATCCCGCTCAAATTTATAACCGCCGATGTACAGTAGACCGAGCAGCGGAACCAACGCCACCGCGACCATGGTCAACAAAATCTTATGAAATATTTTTAAGTCGAATTTGGAATTGTTCTGTGTCATGCAAATCCCCCATAAAAACAAAATAAAACAGCTGCTAAATTATTTATTTGATCAGGTGTATTCTAATAATGACTATGTTGTCAGGCAAATTAAAATTGCTCGGACATCATTAAAATCAACATCAAATAGCCGTTCAAAGCGGATCGATAGAGCGTAGGATGGGTCCGTCGAAGCTCGGACTGAAAAATTCCAGCGCGGTCGCCGCAATCGCTCGGTCGGAGCGTTGCCCCCGACGATGATTGAACTAAGATAAACGAATTAACGCTTACTTGGATGGGTTGAAATGTCCTCCTCCATTCCAGCCGCCAGCGGCACCGAAATCATCGTCGCGGCGTCCCGCTCTCCGCTGCGGGTTCAGTTCGAGGTCATCGATATCCGGGTGATCTCCGGGCCGGATAGCGGGCAGGAAGCCCGGCTCGGCCTGCCGTCGGTGCGGATCGGCACCGCCCCGGACAACGATCTGGTCCTGAGCGACCGGGCGGTGTCGCGCCGGCACGCCGAAATCCGCATGACCTCCGATGGCCTGCTGTTGCGCGATCTGGGTTCCACCAACGGCACCTTCATCAACGACGTGCGCATCACCGAAGCCTACGTCCCCGAAAACGCCGAATGCCGGCTCGGTTATTCGCGGGTGTTGATCCGCCAGCACACCGAGGAACGGAAAGTGGCGGTGCCGCGCCAGGACCACCTGGGCGAGCTGGTCGGCGCCAGCGAGCGGATGCGCGAGTTGTACGGCTTGATCCGGGCGGTCGCGCCCACCCCCACCACCGTCCACCTGCACGGCGAATCCGGGGCCGGCAAGGAATTGGTGGCGCGCACCCTGCACGCGCTATCCGGCCGTTCGGGTCCGCTGGTGGTGTTCGACGCTTCGGTCGCCGATCCGGAAATGGTGCGCAACGACTTGTTCGGCCACATCAAGGGGGCGTTCACCGGCGCCACCGGCTCGCGCGAGGGCGCGTTCCGGCAAGCCCACACCGGGACTCTGTTCATCGACGAGATCGGCGAGCTGCCGCTGGATCTGCAGCCGCGCCTGCTGCGGGTGCTGGAAACGCGCGAAGTCACCCCGATCGGCTCCGACAAGCCGCTGCGGGTGGACGTGCGCGTGATCACCGCAACCCACCGCGATCTGGACGCCATGGTCCGCGCGGGAACCTTCCGGACCGATTTGTTCTACCGGCTCTCGGTCGTGCCCGTCGAAGTGCCGTCCCTGCGCGAAGTCGTCGAGGACATTCCGTTGATCACGCGGCACTTGTGCGAGCGGATGAGCCTGAGTTGCCGGATTTCCGAGGCGGCGATGGCGGCGTTGCAGCGCTATTCCTGGCCCGGTAACGTGCGGGAACTGCGCAATGTCTTGGAGCGGGCGGCGGTGATGAGCGGCGACCGGGAAATTCAGCCCGAAGACTTGCGGCTGCCCAAGGACGCGCGGCCGTCGAACGGACCCCCGCCATCGCGAACCCCGGCCTCAAGCGCGCCCGACGCGCCGCCGATCGATGAGGCCGAGATGTCAGCGCCGGCTCCCAAAACCAGCACCGCCGCCGCCCGCGCCCACCTCAAGGAAGTCGAGCGGCAGATGATTCTCGATTCGATGAAAGGCAATCACAACAACAAGGCCGCCGTCGCCCGCGATTTGGGCATTCCGCTCTCGACGCTCAAGCGCCGCCTCAAGGAATACCGGATCAGCGAGGAGGACTGAGCCGCCGGTCGGCGGCTCCAGCGCCGTCGAGCACCGGCGTCTGAACCGGGTCGCCTCGGGCGCGTCGGTCCCGTTTTTCGGCCTGTTCGTCCAAGGCCCACGCCACATGTTCCGCCACCACCGCCGAAGGATGCGCCGCCCGCGCTTGCAAGGCGTCGACCGCGCGCGCCGAGGGCGGCGCGTTGCCCAAGGCCACGGCGAGGTTGCGCAACCAGCGCTCGTGGCCGATCCGGCGGATGGCGCTGCCTTCGGTATGCCGGAGAAAATCCGGCTCCTCCCACCCGAATAACGCGATCAAATCCGGCGCGTCCAAGCCGTGCCGGACGCGAAAATCCGGCTCCGCCGCCGGCCGGGCGAAGCGGTTCCACGGACAGACCAGCTGACAGTCGTCGCAACCGTAAATCCGGTTGCCCATGGCGCGGCGGAATTCCAGCGGGATCGAGCCCTGCAGTTCGATGGTGTGATAGGAAATGCAGCGGCGGGCGTCCACCCGGTACGGCGCGACGATGGCGCGGGTCGGGCATACGTCCAGACAGGCGGCGCAGCGCCCGCAGTGCCCCGTCGCCGGCGCGTCCGCCGGCAACGGTATATCAAGATAAATCTCACCGAGAAAAAACCACGAGCCGGCGCGGCGATCCAGCAGGTTGCTGTGCTTGCCGATCCAACCCAAGCCCGCTCGTTGCGCCAGCGCCTTTTCCAACACCGGCGCGCTGTCGGAGAACACCCGATAGCCCAACGGTCCGACGGCGGCGATGATGCGCTCGACCAAGCGCTGCAACCGCCGCCGCATCACCTTGTGATAATCCCGCCCCAAGGCATAACGCGACAGATAAGCCCGCTCGGGATCCCGCAGCACCCGCCAGGGCTCCGCGCTTTGCGGCGGCCAATAATCCATCCGCGCCGAAATCACCCGCACCGTGCCGGGAACCAGTTCGGCGGGCCGGGCGCGCCGGGTTCCGTGCCGGGCCATGTACGTCATCGTCCCGTGAAAACCGGCCGCCAGCCAATCGAGCAGATGCGCCTCGTGCTCGCCCAGATCGATGCGGGCGACGCCGAGCTGCTGAAACCCCAACTCCCGTCCCCATTCCTTGATGGCGGCGGCGAGTTCCGCGAGTTGGCTTTCGGTGAAGGGCAGGGTCACGGCGGCGGCTGGATGTGGGAAAATGACTGGCGTATTGTGCCTCAACCCTCACGTTGCAGGAGCTTTTCCATGGGCGAATTGCCTTTCGCGCTGTACCGCGCCGCGCAGGTTCGAGAACTGGACCGGATCGCCATTCAGGTTCACGGCATTTCGGGCTACACCTTGATGTGGCGGGCCGGCGAGGCCGCGTTCGAGCTGCTGCGCCAACGCTGGACGGCGCGCCGGATCGTGGTGGTCTGCGGCGGCGGCAACAACGGCGGCGACGGTTACGTGGTGGGGCGGCTGGCGCACCAACACGGCTTGGAAACGCGGATTCTGACCTTGACCGATCCCGAAGGGTTGCACGGCGACGCCCAGACCGCCTGGTGGAACGCCCGCTCCACCGGCGTGCCGATCATGCCCTTTAGCGCCGAGGCGCTGAACGGGGCCGATCTAGTGGTGGACGCCATTCTCGGCACCGGTTTGGAGCGGGAGGTCAGCGGCGCGTGGCGGGAGGCGATTCTGGCCATGAACGCCCATCCCGCCGACGTTCTAGCCCTCGACATCCCCTCCGGCTTGCACGCCGACACCGGCGTCGCGCTCGGCGCGGCGATCCGGGCGGCGGCGACCATCACCTTCATCGGCCTCAAGCAAGGACTGTTTACCGGTCAAGGCCCGGCCTGTTGCGGCGACATCAGCTTCAACCATCTGGATGTGCCGCCCGAGATTTACTCCGCCATCCATCCGGCCAGCTGGCGCTACGTCGGCGAGGATTTGGCGGCGCTGTTGCCCAAGCGCTCGCGCAGCGCCCACAAGGGGCATTTCGGCCACGTGCTGGTGGTCGGCGGCGACCTGGGCATGGCCGGCGCGGCGCGGATGAGCGGCGAAGCCGCCGCCCGCTGCGGGGCCGGACTGGTCAGCATCGCGACCCGCGGCGAGCACGCCGGCTTGCAAGCGGCGGCGCGGCCGGAATTGATGTTTCACGGCGTCGAGCGCGCGGACGCGCTGGCTCCCTTGCTCAATCGCGCCACCGTGGTGGCGGTCGGACCGGGGCTCGGTCGCGACGACTGGGGCCGGGAACTGTTGCGGGCGGTGCTGGCCAGCGAAAAACCGCTGGTAATCGACGCAGACGGCTTGAACCTCTTGGCCATCGAGCCGTCGTTCCGGGAAAACTGGATTTTGACCCCGCATCCCGGCGAGGCCGCCCGGTTGCTGAAAATGACCCCCGCCGAGGTCGAAGCCGACCGCTTCACGGCGGTGGAAGAACTGGCGCTGCGCTTCGGCGGCGTGGCGGTGCTCAAGGGCGCGGGATCGCTGATCGCCAGCAAGGCCGAAGGTTCGGTCACCCTCTGCGCGACCGGGAATCCGGGGATGGCCGGCGGCGGCATGGGCGACGTGCTGACCGGCGTCATCGCCGCGCTGCTGGCCCAAGGCTTGCCGTTGCTCGCGGCGGCCCAGACCGGCGTTTACCTGCACGGCCGCGCCGGCGATCTGGCCGCCCGCGACGGCGGCGAGCGGGGCTTGATGGCGACCGACCTGCTGCCGTTTCTGCGCCGCTTGGTCAATCTCGACGCCGCCGAGCCGCTTCACGGTCAAAGCCACTGAGTCAGGAGCCGAATGACGCCATGTTCGAACGGTTTCTAGAGTCCGCCGCCGCGACCGAAGGCTTGGGCGAACGGATGAGCCAACACCTCGCGCCCGGCTGCGTGCTCTATCTGCGCGGCGATTTGGGGGCCGGCAAAACCACCCTGGCGCGCGGCCTGCTGCGCGGGCTCGGCCATCGCGACACGGTGAAAAGCCCGACCTTCACGCTGGTGGAGCCTTATGTCTTGGCACGCTGGCGGCTGTTCCACTGGGATTTGTACCGGCTGAGCGATCCGGAGGAATTGGAGTATCTCGGTTTGCGCGAGCAGCTCGACGGCGAGGCGATCTTGCTGATCGAATGGCCGGAACAAGGCCGGGGCGAACTGCCGGCGGCGGATGTCGAAGTGACCCTCGCCTACGCCGACCGAGGTCGAAGTTGCCGGCTGGAGGCGCGCTCGCCCGAGGGTCGAGCGCTCGTGGCCGCGTTGAATCCTTCGGGCGCAGCCTGATGTTGCTCACCCTGACCACCACCCACCGGCCCGCCACCGACCTCGGCTATCTGTTGCACAAACATCCCGCCAAGGTCCAGACGTTCGCCTTGAGTTTCGGGGAAGCCCGTGTCTTCTATCCGCGGGCGGATTCAGAATGCTGCGCGGCGGCGCTGGCGCTCGATGTCGATCCGGTGGCGCTGGTGCGCGACCGTCAGGACGCGAATTCGCCTTGGAGATCGGGGCGTTGGAACGCTTCGCGCGCCGCGAACCGCTGCGCCGCGTTCACGAGTGCGTGTTCGGCATCTTGGGCCTGGAAAGCGAACCCGTCGATCCCAGGCTGTAATCAACCCTTGGTCGGATCTTCCTGAGTTTCCGCCCATAAACCGCCCAGGTCCAAGGCGACTTCAGCACACGGCTCCACCGTAACGGTGTCCTGTTCCTGAAATAAGCCGATTACCGTCCAACGCTCGTCGCGCAACGCGAATGCCTCCAAAATATGGGCCAGCGGGTCCACTAACCAGAGGTACGGCACGCCGTATCGCGCGTAGATTGGCATCTTGACCACACGGTCGATTCTGGCGGTGGAAGGCGACAGGATTTCACAGATCCAATCCGGCACGATCTCGAAGCGATGATCGCGCGGGACGCGCGGCATCCGTACGCGCCGCCAACCCGCCAGATCGGGAACAGCGACTTCAACATCCCGAATGAAATGCACTTCCGGTTCGTCCAAAATCCACCAACCGCCCGGCCCGCCGCGACCTCGTTGATAGGGACCGTAGAGTTCTCCCCCTAGCCCTGAACCCGCGCTGGTATGAGGGCCGGCCGGACGCGGATGAGCGTACAGATGGCCGCCGATGATTTCGCCGGTCAGATGATCCGGCAAGGCTTCAAGCTGCGCGTAGAGATCGACTGGCGGCGTTGCGGGTTCCAATACGACCGACATGGCAATACCTCTGATGTCGCTTGAAGGCGCTCCTTGCCCGAAGGTTGGCGGTTTTTCCGCATGTTGCTCACGCCGCCTGACTTTTCTCCTTTTCCTCCTCCAGATGCTTGCAGTCGATGCACAGCTCCGCCGTGGGCCGCGCTTCCAAGCGGCGCAATCCGATTTCCACGCCGCAGGCTTCGCAATACCCGTAATCATCCAAACTGATCCGGTTTAGGGCCTTGTCGATCTTATGCAACAACTTGCGTTCCCGGTCCCGCGCTCGCAAATTGATCGAAAATTCTTCTTCCTGGCTGGCGCGGTCGTTGGGATCGGGCAAGTTCAGGGGTTCGTCTTGCATGGTATGGACAGTGCGCCGGCTCTCTTCCATGAGATCGTGTTTCCAGGCGAGCAAAATCGCGCGGAAGTGGGCTTTCTGCTGGTCATTCATGTAATCCTCGCCCTCCTCCGAGTGATAGGGCGCGGAGCTTGTAAACGTTTCACTCATCGTCATCCGCCTTCAATCGATTCGCTACTAAAGTGAGTTAGTGAAATAAATGCCCTCGATCAAATAAAGTCGGGAATGCTCCGGCTTGCCGGACGCCCCGACGGTCCGCATAACACCATAGACCATTCCGCTGGAGATTTCCGGTGACCGGTGGACCGTTGCGGCCGAAAGGCGTTCAATCCTCCCCCAGACACGCCCGCAAGCCGGCGGACAATCCGCGCAACAGTTGAAAATAAGCGTCCGGGCCCGCCGCTAAGTCCGCGCCTAGCGGGTCGAGCACGCCGCGGCGAGCGGTTCCGCCCGCCGTCACGGTCTCGACCAGGGCCGGCTGAAATTGCGGCTCGCTAAACACGCAACGCGCCTTGGAATCGCGAATGCGCGACTGAATCTCCGTCACCCGTCGCGCGCCCGGCCGCTGTTCGGGATTTAACACCACCGAACCGACCGCGTTGAGACCGTAACGCCGTTCGAAATACTGATAGGCGTCGTGAAATACGATATATGGTCGGTCCTGCACCGGGGCCAGCTCCGCCGCGAGCTGCCGGTCGAGATCGCGCAAGCGCTCGATCAACCGCGCGCCGTTGCGCTCGTAATCCGCCTGATGTTCGCGGTCGACCTCGCCGAGGGCGGCCACGATCCGGGGAACCATGGCGATCGCGTTGTCCGGGTCCAGCCAGACGTGCGCGTCGCGATCACCTTTTCCGCCTCCATGATCGCGCCCGGCATGATCGCCCTCAGCTGGCTCGCGGCCGTGATCGTGTTTCTCCCAGGCGCCGCCGGCGCGCAACGGCAAGACGGTCATGCCCGGCGCGTCCAGCAGCGCCACCGAGCGCACCCGCGCTTTTACATTGCTCACAGGCTTGACCATGAAAGCTTCCAGCTCCGGGCCGATCCAGAACACCACTCGCGCCTCGGCGAGGGCGCGCATTTCCGACGGCCGCAGGTTATAGTCATGCGGCGACGCTCCGCCCCGCACCAGCAGCTCCGGCGCGGCCACGCCCTGCATGACGCCGGCCACCAGCGAATGCAGCGGTTTGATGCTGGCCACGGCCCGCACCTCCGCCCCCGCCGGCAACGACCACAACAGCATCCCCCACCACAGCCAGCGTAAACCCTTGAAGAAACCCAAACGCCCCTGCATCATCTGATCGCTCCCGTTATGTTATAAAGTAACAATTGTTATAAGATAACATTGATCGAGTTCAATTCAAGCGCGACCCTCCCAGGAAAGCCCCTTTGTCAGCCGATTCCTCTTTAACTTTCGACCCGCGACAAGCGCTGGAGCACGCGGCGAGCCTGTGCGAGCGGCGGGGCACGCGCCTGACCGAACTGCGCAAGCGCGTCTTGGAGATTATTTGGAACAGCCCCACCCCTCTGGGCGCTTACGCGATTCTCGATGTCTTGCGCGACGATGGCCGTCAAGGCGCGCCGCCCACCGTTTATCGGGCGCTGGATTTTCTGTTGGAGCAAGGCTTGATCCACCGTCTCGCCTCGCTGAACGTGTTCACCGGCTGCCGGCGGCCCGACAGCTTTCACGGCGGTCAATTCCTGATCTGCCGCGACTGCGGTCAAGTCGATGAATTGACCAACCCGACGGTCGAGGAGCTGCTGCGCGCCGAAGCGGCTTGCCGGCGCTTTGAAGTATTGTCCCAGATGGTCGAAGTGTTGGGCCGCTGCCCGGACTGCCAGCGCGGAGCCAAAGCCCGTGACCGCTGAACTCCTGTTGGACGTGGAAAATCTGAGCCTGACCATCCGTGGCAACCCGATCCTGCAAGCGGTCGATCTTTGCGTCCGGCGCGGCGAAATCGTGGCGCTGATCGGCCCCAACGGCGCGGGCAAGTCCACGCTGGTGCGATCCGTTCTAGGATTGATCCGCCCGGACGGCGGCCGCATTGCGCTCAAACCGGGCTTGCGGATCGGTTACATGCCGCAGCGCCTGAGCGTGGATAACACGCTGCCGTTGACCGTCCGCCGTTTCATCACCCTCGGCACCCCGGTTTCGCGAGGGCAAATTTTGGAGACCTTGGCCGAGGTGGGGGCCGAGGCGGTGGTGGATTCGCCGGTGCAGGCGATCTCTGGAGGCGAGCTGCAACGGGTGCTGCTGGCGCGGGCGCTGTTGCGTCAACCCGATCTGCTGGTGTTGGACGAGCCGATCCAAGGCGTCGATTTAAACGGTCAATACGAGCTTTACGAGCTGATCGGCGCGGTCAGAAAGCGGCGCGGCTGCGGCATTCTGATGGTGTCGCACGAACTGCATTGGGTCATGGCCGACACCGATCAAGTGATCTGTCTCAACCGCCACGTCTGCTGCTCCGGCCATCCCGAACACGTGGCCCGCGATCCGGCTTTTCTCGAACTGTTCGGCGAGGGCGCGCGCTCCATGGCGGTCTATCACCACCATCACAACCACCGTCACAACCTGCATGGAACCGTGGTGGAACCGGCGGAGGATGGCGCGCATGGATGATTTTCTGGCGCGGGCTCTGTTGGGCGGCGCGGGCGTGGCCCTGGCCGCCGGGCCGCTCGGCACCTTCATCGTCTGGCGGCGCATGGCCTATTTCGGCGATACCCTGGCGCATTCGGGTTTGTTGGGCGTGGTGCTCGGCGCTTTTCTCGGCATCAACCCCGAGCTGGGCGTGGTGCTGACCTGTCTGGCCGTCGCCCTGATTCTGGTGCTGCTGCAACGCCAGCACGCGCTGGCCACCGATACCCTGCTCGGCATCCTCGCCCACACCGCGCTGTCGCTGGGTCTGGTCGCGCTCGCCTTCCTGGAAACGGTGCGGGTCGATCTGGTCAGTTATCTGTTCGGCGACATCCTGTCGATTAACACCGTCGATCTTTATTGGATTTGGGGCGGCAACCTGTTGGCGCTGGCGGCGCTGGCGCGGTTGTGGCGGCCGCTGCTGGCGGCCACCGTTCACGAGGAACTGGCGCGGGTGGAAGGCGTCCCGGTTTTTCAGATCCGGCTGGCCTTCATGATGCTGATCGCGGTCGTGATCGCGGTGGCGATGAAGGTGGTCGGCATCCTGCTCATTACCTCGCTGCTCATCATTCCGGCGGCGGCGGCGCGCCGCTTCGCCCGCTCGCCGGAAGGCATGGCGGTGCTGGCGAGCGCGTTCGGCTGCGCGGCAATCGGCGCGGGTTTGTGGGCGTCCTTGCGTTGGGACACGCCGGCGGGCCCTTCGGTGGTGGTGGCGGCAAGCAGCCTGTTCGTGCTGGGCTCGGCCGTGCCGGGTCGCGCGCGGCGCTAGCAACGGGCCATTTTCGGCCTCAGATCACGGAGGTCTATTTGCGGTGAAATGGCTAATTACCTGGATTGCTATCCTTGAGGCGAGCGCAATTGTCGGAGGGCTCTACACCATACCAACACCTGAGCGGTATGACCCTGATCGGTGATACATCCACCGGACGCACCCGCTTTGGCCGTTAGTTCTAGCTGGGGCACTTCTCAGTGTGGTTCCGGCATGGTTGTTTATAACTCGAACGTTCTTCAAACTTCACGCCGAAGCTCAGCAAGAATGTAGAACGACACATG
>DJIW01000115.1:0-617 GCA_002433805.1 Competibacteraceae bacterium UBA6584
ACAACGGCGTGCCCGATCCATTGTTGGAGGCCGGCGTCGCCGAGCGGACCGCCACGCGCTCGGACCAGCGCTTGCTGTCCTTGGGTGAGCTGGGGCCGCGCAAGGGTACTCCGGAGGTCTTGACGGCGCTAGCCACGCCGGAGGTGCGCGATCTGGCCTGGTCGGCGGTGCTGGCGGGGAACGGACCGGTGGAGGACTATCGGGAAGAAGCGCGGAGGCTGAATTTGTCGGAGCGCGTCGAACTGCCGGGCTGGATCGAAAGCGCTCAAGCCTGGCGGTTGCTGGCCGAAAGCGGGATTTTTCTGCTGCCCTCGCGCATGGAGGGGCTGCCGGTGGCGATTTTGGAGGCCATGGCCATCGGGGCGACTGTCATCACCACGCCGGTCGGGGCGATTACCGACGCCATCGAAGACGGCGTGACCGGATTGCTGGTGCCGCCCGGCGATGCGCCGGCGTTGGCTGCGGCCATCGCGCGGTTGTTGCGCGATCCGGCCTTGCGCGCCCGGTTGGCGGGCGCGGCGCGCCAGCGTTTCGAAGAACGCTTCACCATCGCGCGCACCGCCGAGAAGGTGGCGGCTTTGTACCGTCAGGTCGTCGAGCGACCGCGCTAAGCAGGG
>DJIW01000115.1:758-2050 GCA_002433805.1 Competibacteraceae bacterium UBA6584
TCGAGCGACCGCGCTAAGCAGGGCCAGCGGAGTCGATGGAACTGATGAACGCCTCGATTGATCGCAAAACCGCCTCGGCGGGTTCTCGCTGCTGCGCGATCGTGATGGGCCTGCTCCTGCTCCTGCTGGCGCTGTCCGGCGGGCCGGCGGCGGGCGAGGAGCTTGCCCCCGCGCTGCGTCGGGGCGTCAACCTGAGCCACTGGCTGCAATACCAGGGCCGGCAGCCGATAACGGCGGCGGATATGGCCGCGATCCGCCAGGCCGGCTTCGATCATGTCCGCCTCCCGTTCGATCCGGAGCGCCTGGGCTGGAAGCCTGACGGGCAGGGCGTCGCCGCTGAATCCTGGCCGGGTTTGATCGAGCTGGATCAAGCCATCGATTTGGCGCTGGCCGCCGATTTGGCCGTCATCCTCGACTTTCATCCCGAAAGCGCCTTGCGCGACCGGAT
The DNA here is from genome assembly GCA_002433805.1 of Competibacteraceae bacterium UBA6584. Lineage (GTDB taxonomy): Bacteria > Pseudomonadota > Gammaproteobacteria > Competibacterales > Competibacteraceae > Competibacter_A. Next base: position 1,207 of record DJIW01000115.1, read on the forward strand.
TGAAACCGAGGCCCGGATCGGCAAGGCGTTCGTGCAAGCGTGGCGCGCGCTGGCGGCCCGCTACGCGAAGCGGCCGGTGGAGCGCCTGGCGTTCGCGCCGCTCAACGAACCGCAATATTATTCGTTCGACGGCGCTCGGCGCTGGCGGCGCTTGCAGGCCGATGTGGTCAGCGCGATCCGGCAGCAAGCGCCGTCGCATTGGGTGCTGCTGTCCGGCACCCGAGGCAGCAGCATCGCGGGATTGCAGTTGATGACGCCGCTGGTCGATCCTCGGGTGCGGTATGTTTTTCACTTCTACGAACCGATGCTGTTGACCCATCTGAACGCGCCTTGGGAGCCGTTTCAGTCCGGTCCGCAGGGCATGGTCGCGGATTTGAAATACGGGGCCGATCCGGCCCAAACGCTGGCGCTCGCCCGCCCGCTGCCGGGCGCCGACGCCAAGATCGCCAAGGCCGCGATCGAGGAATACGCCGCCGAGGAGTGGAGCGCGCGGCGCATCGCTCAAGAGATCGCCAAGGCCGCCGCCTGGGCCCAACAGCATAACGTCAAGCTGGTGTGCACCGAGTTTGGAATTTTCCGTAACGCGGCGGACGCCGCCTCGCGCAATCTCTGGCTGCGCGACGTGCGGGTCGCCCTGGAAAACGCCGGCATCGGCTGGAGCGTGTGGGACTACGCGGATTTCTTCGGAATCGCCACCGCCGCCGGAAAGGTCGCCAAAACGGCGGACGGCGCGCCGATTCCCGGCGATCCGAAAAATCCCGTCCGCCAGTTTGACCCCGAAACCCTAACGGCGCTGGGGCTAAAACCATGAGCGCCGCGAGTCGCTGGCGGCGCTGGAAAAGCT
>DJIW01000115.1:2243-15239 GCA_002433805.1 Competibacteraceae bacterium UBA6584
GTTTTCTGCCTGCTCGGCGGAGCGCTGGCGTCCGGCGCGGCCAGCGCCGCCTGTCAGAGCGACGGCGATTGCAAACCGGGACTGCGCTGTCTGTTTGCCCGCGAGCGCCCGGCCGGGGTCTGCGCCAGCACCGCGCCGTCGTTGGAGCCGATTACCTCCAAGGCCACCGCCATGGTCCCGCTGCACCAGCGCGGCGGAACCGGGTTTCCGTGTCAGTTCACCCAGGATTGCCTGCCGCGCCATGCCTGTTACAAGCTCGGCGCGCGACTGGAGGGGCAATGCTTCCGCTGAGATCGGCCAATCCGCCGCGTTGCGGCTACAGATTGGGTCTGATGTCGCGGTTGAGGGTGTAGCCGAAGCTGCTCGAAAACGCCAGATTGTTATAAAGCAGCTGCTGGATCCAAAGATTGACCTCGGCCAGATTGGAACGCGGCACGAAGACCACGTCGAAGCGGTGCAGCGGCACATCCTTTTCTTCGCCGCCTTCGAGGATTTTGCGGACGTTGACCACTTTCAGCATCGGCTTGTCTTGGCGGGTTCTCCGGATCAGGATCACCCGGTCCGGCCGCCCGGTTTCGCGAAATCCGCCCGCTTCCATGACACCTTCCAGCACCCCCATCCCATGCGCCAGTTTGAGCACGCCGGCCCGCTGGACCTCGCCGCCGACGTAGATGATCTCGGAGCTGAACATCCGGGGCACCACCACCGCCTCGGGATGCCGGAATTCGGTGGCGTAGCGCTGGCGCAGTTCCTCGGCGATATCGCTGGGGGTCCGGTTCAAGACCTGGACCGGTCCGATCAGCGACAGGTGGATCAGACCGTCCGGAGCGACGATCACCCGGTCGCTGAATTCCGGGTTATAGATCAGTTTGACGTCCAATTCGTCGCCCGGCAGGAAACCATATTGGGGAATTTCATCGCGCCATGTCTCAAAACCGGCCGGCTGATGTTCCTTGGGGCTCATCGGAGAAACACAAGCTCCTACCGCCAGACATAAAATCAACGTCAAGATGCGAAACTGTTGGGACATTTGTACTATTTCATGTTTATTTGAACATTATCAATTAAGATTAGGCGATCCGCCCGGTCTTGCCAATGGCCATGACCGGTCCATTTCCGACGAGCCAGCCGCATGAATTCTCCCGAAATTGTGACCGAACCCGAGATTCGCGCCAGCAACGGACCACGCCTGACCCCGCTCGCGCCCCACGTCGCTTCCCGCCACACCATGCGCGATGTGCTGATCGTGGTTTTCCGCGAACGGCGGCTGATCTTGCTGACCTTCGGCCTGATCGTGGCCCTGGGCCTGCTGGCGGCCTTGAAGCTGGGGACGGTCTATACCGCCGAGGCTCGGTTGCTGGTGTTGCCGAGCCGGGATTACGTGCTGCGCCAAGATGTCGGTGAAACCGGCGTGAACATGGCGCTCGGCGACGATCGGATCGTGCGCTCGGAGACCGAGATTTTCAACAATTCGCAGTTGGTCGAGCGGGTGATCGAGGATCTAGGTTTGGAGCGGCTGTATCCGGATATCGACGCCGGCGCCGGCGCTCAGGGCGCCTGGCCGGTCCGCGCCTGGCGGACCGTGCTCGGCTGGTTCGGCGCGGCGAATCCTGCCGGCGCGCCACCGAGCGCCGCCGCGCCGGCAAACGAGCGGGAACGCAAGCGCCTCAATCAAGCGGTGGTGCGGTTCATCTCCAAATTGGAAGTATTGCCGGTCAAGGATTCCAGCGTCATTCATCTCACCTTTTCCCATCCCGACGCCGCAGTGGCGGCCGAAGCGCTCAACCGGCTGATCCTGGCGTATTTGGAACAGCGTTATGAGGTGTTCTCGCTGTCGCGCTCGCAAGTCTTCAACCAGCAGCGCGACAATTTCGCCCAGCGCCTCGGCAAGGCCGAGCAAGACTTGGAAGCCTTCAAGCTGCAACACGATTTCAGCGCCTTCGCCGATCAGAAAACGATGGTGTTGCGCCAGCAAGCGGAAATCCAGAACGACAAGCTGGATACCGGCACGCGCTTGCGGGAAATCGAGGGGCGGCTCGCCGCCATTCGCGAGCAGCTCAATACGGTGCCGAAAGATATCGAACTGTACGCGGAAAGCGGCCAGCAAGACGCCCGCGACACCGCCCGCGCCACGCTGGTGACGCTCGAAGCCCGCCGCAACGAGCTGCTGACCAAATTCAGCGAGACCAGCCGGTTTATCACCGATCTGGACCAGCAGATCGCCAAGCTGCGCGCCATCATCAGCGCGACCCTGCCCAAGGAATCGGTCAACCGCCGCAGCGGCCGCAACCCGCTGTATGACGAATTGAGCACCGAACAGGTCCGCCGCGAGAACGAAGCCGCCGCGCTGCGCGCCCGCCAGAAGTCGCTGGATGGCCAGCTGGCGCGCATCACCGAACGGCTGGGGTCGTTCGACCGGCTGGAGCGCGATTTCAACACCCTGATGCTGCAGCGGACTTTGCTGGAGAAAAACTTGCAGATTTACGCCCAGAAGGCCGAGGAAGCCTTGATTCAGGAAGAACTGGACCGGCAAAAAACCGCCAACGTGCGGGTGATCGAGCAGGCGCAAATCCCGCGCGAGGGCAAATCGTTGCGCTGGATGGTGCTGGGGCTGTCCTTGGTGGGCGGATTGGTCGCGGCCTTGGCGCTGGCGTTTTTGAAGGATTTTTTCCGCGAGGTGCTGGTCTCGCCGGAGGATACCGAGCGGGTGTTGGGCTTGCCGGTGCTGGTGGCGGTGCCGCTGAAAGCCGCGCCAACGAGGCCGGCCCACGCCTGAACCGACGCGACTCATGGCCCCGCCCCAACTCCAGCGCCTGCTGGCGGGCTATTTGCCCATCAATCTGTTGCAAGCCGTCGTCACCCTGGGGGCGGTGATGGTGTTCAGCCGGCTGCTGACGCCGGCGGAGTACGGTCATTACGCCTTGGCCGTGACGCTGATGCTCTGGTTGCAAACGCTGATGTTCTATTGGTTGCAAACCGGCATCGGCCGCTTTCACGACACTGCCCGCGACGCCGGCCATTTACCCCGAATGTTGACGACCGTCTACGCCGCCGCCGTCCCCATCATCCTGCTAACAGCGGGGTTCGGATGGCTGATCGCCGAGTTCAGCGACTATCGAGGGCTCATTCTGGCGGGATTGGCGGCGTTGCTGACCCGCGCGCTGTTCGCCATCGGGCTGGATTTGCATCGCGCCGCGCATCGGGTGCGCCGCTTTGCTTGGCTGGAAGGTCTTCAGTACGTATTCAGCTTGTTGCTGGGCATCGCGTTCGCCGTCGGTTTCGACTGGGGCGCGATAGCCCCGTTGCTGGGGCTGGCCTTGGGCAATCTGATCGTTTTACTGGCGGATTTGCCTTATCTGGCGCGCCAGGCGGACGGATGGGTCGGTTCTTGGGAAGATGCGCGGCTGCTGGCCGGTTACGGTCTGCCGTTGACTTTGTCTTATCTGTTCAGTTTGGTGGTGGCCGGTTCCGACCGTTTCTTCATCGCTTGGCTGATGGACGAAAGCGCGGTCGGCGTTTACGCCGTGGCCTACGCACTGTCCGACCGGACATTGAGCATCCTGTTTAACTGGGTGGGGATGGCCACGGTGCCGCTGGCGTTTTCCGCGCTGGCGAGCGGCGGGGAAGACGCGGCCCGTCGGGTGATGGGCGATGCGGTCAGAAATCTGATATTGCTGGCGCTGCCCGCCGCCGTCGGGCTGGCCGCCGCCGCTCCGCAGCTGGCGGCGGTGTTGGTGGGGCCCGACTTTCGGGCGACCACCAAGCATATCGTGCCCTGGATCGCGCTGGCGGGGGTGTTGAACGGCGCGATGGTGCATTACGCCGCCCATGCCTTTCTAATCGTCCGCCGCACCCGCGCGTTATTGCTGACCACGGTGCTGGCGGCGGCGGTCAATGTCGCGCTCAACCTGTCGCTGATTCCGATCTGGGGCCTGGATGGGGCCATCGCCGCCACGATTGTCGCCTATGCCGTCGGGCTGGCCGCGCGCCTGTTGCTGATGCGCAAGCGGTTCCCGATTCCGCTGGCGTTGCCTGACTTGTTGAAGGGGCTGAGCGCCTGCGGGCTGATGTGGTTGGCGCTGGCGGCGATTCCCTGGCCACCGACGTGGTTCGGTTTGCTGGGAGTCGTGGTGCTGGGGATAGCGGTGTATGCGGCAGCGGCCTTGCTGCTGAACGTGTCCGGGGCGCGGCGTTGGCTGCCGGTCCGCGCTTCCGGGCGGGGCGCGGGTTGATGGCGGCGCTCCGGCCGACGCCAGGGCCTTGGCGCTCCGCGTTCCTGTTGCGCCCGGCCGCGCCGGCGTCGGTCGTCGCCGAACAGCGGAGCGATGATCGCTGGCGGTGGCCTCTGGCGCTGGGCTGTCTCGGTTTGATCCTGTATTTGCTGCTGTCCGACAATTTGCTGGTCACTCTCGGCATTCCCTACAACGTGCCGCGCGGCGCGTTTCCCTTCAAGATCCATCCGGGCAGTTATTGCATCGCGCTGGGTTTTCTCCTGCTGTTGCGCGGCAATCCCTGGCAGCGGCTGGTGCGGTTGTTTCGGCTGTCGCCGCCTCTGACCGCGCTGGCGCTGGTCACGACCGCGATCATGTTCTACGCGCTCGCCCAGTTTGGCGCGTCCGGGGCCGGATTTTTTGTCGATACCTGGCTGGCTCCGGCGCTGTTGGGGTTGATCGTGTTGCAAGCGCCGATGGGCCGGCGGCCGGTGGTGTTCTGGATCGTGCTGTGGCTGTCGGTGGCGAACGCCTTGATCGGCATCGGCGAGGCCGCTGCGGGCAACCGGCTGGTGCCGTACATGGCCGGCGACAAGCTGCTGGTCGAGGAATTCTTTCGCGCCACCGCCCTGGGGGGGCATCCGCTGACCAATGCCCTGCGCACGGCGGTGCTGATTTTCGTGGTGTTGGTGTTGCCGGTCCGTTCCCGCTTGCTGTTAGTCCCGCTGTTCGCGGTGTCGCTGCTGGCCTTCGGCAGCCGCTCGGCGCTGGCGAGCACGCTGATGCTGCTGTTCGCTTGGGGCGTGGTGGCCTTCATGCGCGGCATCGTCTCCCGGCATTTCGATCCCCGCCTCGCGCTGGGCATTCCGCTGGCCGTGTTGGTGTTGCCGGCGGCGGTCGCGGCGATGGCTTTGGGTTTGGGTTTGGGCGAGCGGGTGTTTCAGGAATTTTATTGGGACGACAGCGCCCAATCGCGCCTGCTCGCGTTTCAAATCTTCCGCTTTCCGAATGTGGACGAGCTGTTATGGGGGATGGGGCCGTCGCGGATCGACTGGGCGCTCGATCATCTCAAAAGCTCCACGACCCTAAACGACATCGAGAATTTTTGGATTTTATTGATGCTGCAGGTGGGGATCGTCCCCTTTGTTTTCTTGGCCGGTTCGCTGTTGGCGACCTTATGGAGTCTGTCGCGGGCGGGATCGACGCCGCTCAAGTTGGGGGCTTTATTGTTCTTGATCCTCGCGTCCGGCAGCAATTCCCTGGCCACCAAGACCCAAAGCTTGGCGGTTCTGGTGGCGATGTTGACCGGCGCGGCCGCCATCGCGCAGCAACGCAAAGGGTCCGGCGAGCCGAGCGCTGCGGCCGTCGGCCAGGCGCGGGAGCCGCTTGAGGCGCATCCCATCGCCGCTTCTCGGCGCAGCGGGTTCCAGCTGCTCTATCGCGCCCGAGCGAACGGCAACGGCGGCTGAAACCGACTTCAGTCGATCTTGTTGTCCCACATATTGAACAAGCCCACCTCCATTCGGTAGGCGCCGTCCAGGGTCACCACGGTCAGTTCCATTGGAGTGTGGCGGGCGGCGAGCGAGCCGTCGTCGCCGATGTAGAGATCGACGACTTCATGGCGTGGAGGGTTGAAACCGGCGATATTGCCGTCGGCCCGGTTGATCCGCCGGCCGTTGTGAATCACTTGCAACAGCGGATAAGAGCTGTTGGGCAGGGTGTCCCAACGCCGGAACGGCTGGCCCTTGGCTTGCAGGATCATCGCCGTGATGTAAAAGCCGCCGCCTCGACCGATGTAAAACCCCAGATTGCGAGCGTTCATCCGCAGCCAGGTGTCGGGGATGCCGTCGCCGACGAAGGAGCGGGTGGGAGACGCCAGATCGCGGCCGATTTCCCGTCCGACCAGATAGACGAAGGGCGGCGAGGGGTCTTGCTGGTCGTCCCGGCCGACGAAGGAGTGGGAGCGGCGGGGCGGGTCGGGACTGAGTTCGCCGCGCACGTCCTCGTGCACGTTCAAGGGCTCGCGCGGCAGGTTGTGCGGGACGTTCTGGTAGGTAGGCACGTCCTCGATGAACTTGTCCGCGATCTGGCCCAGCGCCGGAACTGCCGCGCCGAGCAGGCCGCCGGCCAGCAGGGCGCTCGCTTGAAGCCAAAGCCGAAAGCGGCGAAGGGTAGGGCTCATACCCGGCTGAGGAAACTGTAGACCCATTTCGGGATGTAGAAACGGCGCTTGTTCAAGATGGCCCCGACCACCGGCGCGCCTTGGGCCATCAGCTTTTCGTGCAGTTCCACGATGACCGGCACCCGGCTGGTTTCCGCCGCCAGCACCAGGATCACGGCGTCCATCGCGCCGCAGATGACGATGCCGTCGAAGGAATACGCGGCCGGCGGCGCGTCCACCACCGTCAGCATCACCGAACGGCGCAAGTCGGCCCAGAAATCCGGTTGGTTGACCAAGCGCGGGGTATCGGTCAGCCCTGGCGTCGGCCGGGTGACGATCAAGGCGGTATCGCCCAGACGGTGAAAGGTCAGCGGCGGCTTGCGCGGTTCCTCGGCTTCGCTGCGATGCGAGGATCGCAGCAGGCGGTTGAAATCGACCGCCAGCGTCAGCGGCGGGCCGGGCGCGATGCTCGGATCGTCTTGGGCCATGGCCTGAAAAAACGCATGGTGGTCGCTGCGACGCCAGTCAAAGTCGATCAGCAGCACGTCGCCGTCCACGTATTGGGAGGCCATCATCGCGAAATCCCGCGCCAGGGTGGAGACGCCCTCGCCGGGGTTGGCGCTGATGAATTCAACCACCAAGCCCTCGCCTGGGACGAAGACCGGATTCATCAAGCTGAACAGCCGCTTGGTTTCGGCGGCGTTGAAAAACAGGCTGTCGAGCCCGCGCCGGTCGTTGGGACGCGGCGCGGGAGCGGTTGAGGCGGTCGGCATGGCGCGATCCTGCGACATTAGTGATAAACCAGGGGGGGCGTCGAGAACGCGGTCTTGAGGCCACTCAAACGAACCCGTAAATCGTCCGTCGAATCGTCGCCGCCGAAGGGGATTCGGGGTAGTGCATGAAGCGATGCGCCCGAGCGCAACGGGCCGCCGTAGGCCAGCGCGGCGCTGGCGAAACCGCAGTCGCGCGCCAGCGCCACGACCTCGGCGTCCACCGCCGCCGGATCGCCGTAAGGATAAGCAAAATGCCGGGCCGGCCGGCCCAGCATGGTTTCCAGCCGTTGCCGGCTCCAGAGCATTTCCCGCCGCGCATCGGCTTGCGGCAGGCCGCGCAAGACCGGGTGGGTGACGGTGTGCGCGCCGAATTCGACCAGGCCGCTGGCGGCCATTTCCCGCATCATCTCCCAAGTCAGCATTTTTTCTTGACTGATCGCCGAAAAATCAATGTTGTATTCCCGTTCTATTTGCGTCAAGGCGCGCGCCCGCGTGAAGGGCTTAGCATTTCGCAGCAAAGCGCTGGCCTGATGGAAGGAGGAGTCGCGCGCCGCCGGATCGGTGGCGGCGAATGAGTGTGTGCGCCTGGACAACTCTACATCCAGCGTCGGGTGTTGCGAGAGCGCGGCTTCGATGCCGTGCCACCAAGCAGGAGCCCAGCCATCGGTGAAACCGGTGGTGACGTAAATCGTGGCGGGTACCGACAGCCGGCGCAACAAGGGATAGAGCAACTCGTAATTATCTCGGTAGCCGTCATCGAAGGTCAGACAAGCAAAGCGCGCGCCAAGCTTTGGGGAAGCGAAGCGTTCCAAGGCGGTATCGAGGCTGACCAGCTCGTAGCCTTCGGCGCGCAGCGTCTCGATCACCGCCGTCAGTCGGCCGATGGTGGTGCCCAGACCCGGATTGCCCTGCCAGTCGGCCGCGCCGTCTTCCTTGAGGCCGTGCAGCATCAGAATCGCGCCGCGTCCGCCCCAAAGCCGCCGCGCCCAACGGTCCGCGCCCAGCGCCACCGCCGCGCGCCGCCAGACGCTCCGGCCGGCGGCCGGGTCGATGGGGATCGGTTCTGTCATATTGCCTTTTGTTTTCATTGATTTATTATCATCCTTGGTCTTAGTGCATCATTTTAGGATGATTTTAAGGATTTTTCCTGACTTTATTGTGACAGAGGATCGATGAAAAGCGTTGCCTTTTACCTACCCAATCTTGCCGCTGGCGGCGCGGAGCGGACTTTTCTGCGGCTGGCGACCGGTTTTAAGGAACGCGGGTGCGCCGTGGGCTGGGTGGTGGATCGCCTCGAAGGCGGGTTGCTGGAGACGGTGCGCGCCAGCGGCTTCAATTTGGACTGCTTAAACGCCGGGCGGACCCTGGCGGCGCTGCCCAAATTGCGCGGGTGGTTGCGGCAGCGCCGACCCGACGTGCTGCTATCGGCCATCACCCATAATAACCTGATTGCGGCCTGGGCGGGGAAGCTGTCAGGCGCGCCCACCCGCATCGTCGTTTCCGAACATACCGTGCTCTCCGCTCAGGCCGCGTCGCAGGCGGGCTGGCAGTATCGGATCCTGGCTCCGCTGTGCCGCTGGGCCTATCCGCATGCCGCGGCCATCGTGGTGGTTTCCGCCGGCGCGGCCGACGATCTGGCCCGCTATACCGGCTTGTCGCGCGAGCGCATGGAGGTGATTCCCAATCCGGTGGTGACGCCGGATTACCCGCAACGGATCGCCGCGCCCAGCCCGCACCCGTGGCTGGCGGACGGCGGGCCGCCGGTTTTTGTCGCCGCCGGGCGGTTGGTGCCGCTCAAGGATTTTCCCACGCTGTTACAGGCGCTCGCCCAGGTCCGCCGCCGCGCGCCCGCCCGGTTGCTGGTGATCGGCGAAGGTCCAGAACGGGATGCCTTGCTCGCGTTGCGCGCCCGGCTGGGCTTGGATGAGGCGGTGGAGTTTCCCGGTTTTTATGAGGATCCTTTGCCGCTGTTCGCCCGCGCCGCCGCGCTGGTGGTCAGCTCCCGATTCGAGGGTTTCGGCTTGACGCTGGTCGAGGCGCTGGCCTGCGGGACACCGGTGGTCAGCACCGATTGCCCCACCGGCCCCGCCGAGATTCTGGAACGCGGGGCGTACGGTCGGTTGGCGCCGGTGGGCGATGCGGATGCTTTGGCTCGCGCCCTATTGGAAACGCTGAACGCAACGCCCGATCGCGAGCGCTTGCGCCAGCGCGCTCAGGATTTCACGCTGGCGGCGGTGGTGGAGCGCTATCTCGCGCTGTTTGACCGGCTGGAGTCCAGGTGAGGGCGGCCGCTCGCCCCGCCGCCGTGGTCGTCGGAGTCGAGATCAACGGTTTGGGCGTCTTGCGCAGTCTGGCGTCGGATCGGGTGCCGCTGATCGCCGCCGATGTGGATACGCGCCAGCCCGCCATGCGCACCCGCCACGGCCGTAAAGTCAAGCTGCGCGCCTTGGCGGGTGTCGAACTGGTGGACGATCTGCTCGCGCTGGCGCGAAGCTTGGATCACCGTCCGGCGTTGTTCGTCACCCGCGATGAAACGGTCGCGACCGTTTCGGCGCATCGTGAAATCTTGGCGGCGCATTATCGGTTTCAGTTGCCGCCGGCGGACATCACCAGCGCCTTGAACACCAAGGCCGGATTTCAAGCGTTGGCCGGCGAAGGCGGTTTTCCGATCCCGCCCGGCCTCCATGTTACCCGAGAGGCCGATTTGCCGAAGCTGGCGGATTTGCCCTATCCCTGCGCCCTCAAGCCCGGCGAGCGCAACGTGGATTACGACCGCCAGTTCGCCAAGGCGTACCGGGTCGAATCGGCGGCGGAGGCTCAGGCATTGTGCCGGCGGATTCTGCCGGTCATGCCTGATTTGCTGGTGCAACAGTGGATCGAGGGTGGGGATGACGCGATTTATTTCGTGCTCCAGTACCATCCGGGCGGCGGCCGCCCGCCGCTGTCGTTTACCGGTCGTAAGGTGCGTTCGTGGCCGGCCTGCATTGGGGTCGCGGCCCGCTGCGGTCCAGCCCCGGAGATGGCCGCGCGGCTGGAACCGCTGACGGCGCGGTTTTTTCAGAATTGCCAACTGGAGGGCTGGGCGGCCATGGAATACAAACGGGATGCGCTCACCGGCCAGTTCGTGATGATCGAGCCATCGGCGGGCCGTCCGGAGATGCTCGGAGAAATTGCCGCGCTCAACGGCGTCAACCTGGTGCTGGCCGCCTATCGCTGGCTGATCGGCGAGGAGCCGCCGCCGCCGCAAGTCCGGCCTTGCACCCTCTGGCGGCGCGACTGGTTGGCCGACGCCGCCGCCGCTCGCGCCCAACCGGACATCGGGCGCTGGCCGCCGGCCGCTGCGCCGGTGGTGGACGGTTTCTGGCGGCGCGACGATCCGCTGCCGGCGCTGTTGGCCTATCCGCCCCGCGCGCTGGGCGCGGCGTGGCGGCGGCTGGTCGGTCGGTAGTTTCGGATCAGCCCGAAATCGCGGTCGGTGGCGGGACGGCGTGCTTGCGCCGCCACGGCCACCGCCGCCCGCCCGGCCGCCGCTGGCGCATGAACAAGCGATACAGCACCGGAATCACGAACAGCGTCAGCACGGTGGAAAAGGCCAACCCCCACACGATGCTGGCCGCGACCGGACCCCACAGCAAGGACTTGCCGGCCAGTCCGAAGGCCAGCGAAAACAGGCCGGCGATGGTGGTGCCGGTGGTCATCAGAATGGCGATGATCCGCCGGCGCGCCGCGTACAGCGCGGCGTGCAAAGTGCTCATCCCGGCGGCGCGGCGGGTGTTGGCGGCGTCGATCAGCACGATGGCCGAATTGACCGCGATGCCGGTCAGCGCGATGACGCCGTAGAGGGTATACAGCGACAGCGGATTGCCGGACACCAGCAGCCCCAGCGTGACGCCGGTAAAGGCCAGCGGCACCGTCACCAGGATCAGCAGCGGCTGGAAATAGCTGCGAAATTGCGCCGCCAGAATCAGATAGATCAGCCCCACGCCGAGCAAGAACAACGGACCCATCGCCTCCAGCGACTCGTTGATGTCGTCCAGTTCGCCGGAAAAATCGAGATCGGTTGCGGGATAGCGCTCGCGGATTTTTTCCCATTCCGCCCGCAATTGATTGTTGGCGGCCAGGGTGTCGGTTTGCTCTTTATCCAGATCGGCCTCGACGGTGATGGCGCGGCGCAGGTTCCAGTGCCGGATCAAGCCGAGGCTTTTGCGTTCCTCCACCAGCAAGAGCGCGCCCAGCGTGGTGGTCCCGCCGCCGGGCAAGGCGATGGGATCGTCCAACACATCCTGAATCCGGGTGACGGCGCGCGGCGCGGCCCGCACCCGCAGTTCCACTTTCTCGCCTCGGTCGCGCAAATCGGCCACCACTTCGCCTTCCACGTGCAGCCGCACCAGCCGGGCGACCAGCCCCGGATCGAGACCGGCGTTACGGGCGGCGTTCACATCCACCCGCAAGCTCAATTCGTCGCGGCCGGGCGTGTCGTTGTCCACCACATCGCGCGCGCCGGGAATCTTGGCCGCGATCGCTTTCACCGCGTCGGCGGCGGCGCGCAGTTCCTCGCGGTCGTCGGCGCGGACCTTGACGCTGATCGGCTTGGCGGTCGGCGGGCCGCCGGAGAGTTTGAGGAACGAGATGGTTGACCGACCCGGTGTTTGGATGACCGGCCCGCGCATTTCCTCGATGAGTTCATCCAAGCCGCGCGAACCCGGCGCGGCCGGATTGAGCGATACCGCGATTTGGCCGTATCGATCGCCGTAAACCGGCTCGGTCTCGGTGAATTTGATGCCCGCTAGCGAGGTCACCGAACGCGCCTCGCCTTCTTTCAAATGAGCGCGCACCCGCTGTTCCACCGCCAGGGTTTGGCGCAGGGTTTCGTCGAGCGGCGCATCCGGCGGCATGTCCACGTTGACGTAGTACAAGCGTATCGGATCGAAGGCGAAAAACTGGAATTTGACCAAGCCCATCCCCAACGCCGCCGCCGCGCCGAGAAACAGGATAAAGCTAATCGGGAGGTAAACAGCGGCGTAACGCATCCCGTGAATCAGCATCCGGGTGTATTTGACCCGCAGTAAATGGGTCCATTTTTCGCGCAGCGCCTGGGTGCGCGAACGGCTGATGGCGCGGGTTCCCAGCGACACGACATGCGTGGGCAGCATCCAGAAGGCTTCGATCAGGCTGACGACCAGCCCGACCGTCACCACGAAAGGGATGACGAACATGAATTTGCCGATGATGCCCGGCAGCAGCATCAGCGGCAGGAACGCGGCGATGGTGGTGGCGACCGACGCGAGCACCGGCCAGCCGACTTCCTCAATGGCTTCCAAAGCCGCGTCGAAGGCCGTCATGCCGCGTTCCATGCGGAAGTAGATGGCTTCCACCAGCACCACCGCGTCATCCACCAGCATGCCGAGCACGATGACGATGCCGAGCAGCACCGAGACGTTGAGCGTGAAGCCGACCGCATCCAGCAGCGCGAAAGCGCCGGCGACCGAGAACACCACGCCTAAGGAAACGAGGACGGAAATGCGCGAGCCGAGAAACAGCCAGCAGGTGCCCAACACCAGCAACAAGCCGAGGATGGCGTTGCTTTCCATGATGCCCAAGGCCTCGCGGGTCATCACGGTCTGATCGTCGCTCAGGGTCAGCTTCAAGCCGCTGCCCGCCAGCACCGCGTTTTTGCGCTCGATGTAGTCGCGAATCCGGCCCACCAATTCCAGGGTGTTGGTGTAGCCGATTTTGTTGACCGACAGCAGTACGCCCGGTCGGCCGTCGGTGCTGGCGAATTGGCGCGGATCGTCGCGGCCGCGCCGCACCTTGGCCACGGCGTCCAACGGCGCGCGGGCGCCCGCGCGCC
>DJIW01000114.1 GCA_002433805.1 Competibacteraceae bacterium UBA6584
TCGCGCCGGGCTTGCACAGCCTCAGGCGCAGCCAGGGAACGTTAAATTCCCGCAGCAGCAGTTCGGCGATCCGCTCGGCCAGCGTTTCCACCAATTGAAAATCGCTGGCGGCGGCGAATTGGTCGATCCGGCGCGCCACGGTTGCGTAATCCAGCGTATCATCCAGCCGATCACAGGCGGCGGCGGGTCCGATGTTCGCGCCCAGTTCCAAATCGAGCACCAGCGTTTGCCGGGATTCACGCTCCTTGGGATAAACGCCGATGAGGGCTTGAACATGCAACTCGCGAATAAAAATGGTATCCATAGGTGGGGTTCCACAGAGTGATTTATCTTAGCCTAAACCCATCGTCCCGGCCCGGTTTCATCCGAAGCCGGCGGTTTTTTTGACGGCGCTGGATCGATTAGCGGCGGTTGCTATGTTGGCCATCATCCTGTTTGTCATCTTGGGTTATGGGGCGGGTTCCGTTTCCACCGCCATCATCGTCTGCCGGATCATGGGCTTGCCCGATCCCCGCACCGAGGGTTCGCGCAATCCCGGCGCGACCAACGTGTTGCGCTTCGGCGGCAAGAAAGCCGCCGCCGTCACCTTGGCCGGCGATTTTCTCAAGGGATTGTTGCCGGTGCTGTTGGCGCGGCTGGCGGGCTTGGAGGAGACCGGTCTGGCGCTGACCGCGCTGGCGGCGTTTCTCGGCCACCTGTACCCGGTATTTTTCGGGTTCGAGGGGGGCAAGGGCGTGGCGACCGCGTTTGGCGCCATTCTTGGCCTGTCCTGGCCGGTGGCGCTGGCGGCGCTGGCCGCCTGGTTGTTCATGGCCTTCGTGGTGCGCATTTCCTCGCTGTCGGCCCTGACGGCGGCGGCGCTGACGCCGCTGTTCGCGGGCTGGTTCGGGTTGCCGGGCGTCGAACTGGGCGTCATCCTGGGGATGGTCGGCCTGCTGGTCTGGCGGCACCGCTCCAACATCCGCCAACTCCTGGCCGGCACCGAAGGCAAGATCGGAACCGAACGGCCGGGCGGTTGACGGCGGTTGGCCGCGCGCAACCTTAGGCCGGCGATTCGTCGAAGCCGAGAAAACCGTATAATCTTATCGATTGAGATTTTGAGCTTATCCCGATTTTTAGAATTCAATAATATATAAAGGGTATTCCTGGTCGTGAACAGACAATCCAGCTACAGTCGCGATGACTTGCTCGCCTGCGCCCGAGGCGAATTATTCGGTCCTGGTAACGCGCAGTTGCCGTTGCCGAACATGTTGATGGTGGATCGGATCGTCCATATCGGCGCGGAGGGCGGGCAGTACGGCAAGGGTGAAATCGTTGCGGAACTGGATATTCATCCCGATCTGTGGTTTTTCGGCTGTCACTTTATCGGCGATCCGGTGATGCCGGGCTGCCTGGGTTTGGACGCGATGTGGCAGCTGGTCGGGTTTTTTCTGGGCTGGATGGGGGGCCAGGGACGGGGACGGGCGCTCGGTTGCGGTGAAGTGAAGTTTACCGGCCAGGTTCGCCCCGAAGCTCGAAAGTTGACCTATCACATTCAGATGAAGCGGGTCATTCTGCGCAAACTGGTTATGGGTATCGCCGACGCGAGCCTGGAGGTCGACGGCCGGACTATTTACACCGGCAAAGACTTGCGGGTCGGCTTGTTCACCTCGACCGACGGCTTTTGAGGATAGCGACGATGAGACGGGTGGTGATTACCGGTATCGGTATCGTATCCAGCATCGGCAACGACCGCTGGGAAGTGTTGGAATCGCTGCGCCAAGGCCGCGGCGGCTTGGAGTATGCGGAAGATTATAAAGCGATGGGGTTGCGCTCGCACGTGCGCGGACCGATCCGGCTCGATCTGGCGGCGCAAATCGACCGCAAGATCTTGCGGTTCATGGGCGATGCCGCCGCTTTCAACTACATCGCCTTGCGCGAGGCCATCGAGGACGCTCGCTTGTCGGAGGATCAGGTGTCCAACCCGCGCGCCGGCTTGATCACCGGCACCGGCGGCGGCAGCCCGCAGAATATGGTCGAGGCGGCCGACCTGCTGCGCAACAAGGGCTTGAAGCGGGTGGGCCCCTACATGGTGCCGCGCACCATGAGCAGCACTACCACCGCCTGCTTGGCGACCCCGTTTAAAATCAAGGGCGTCAACTACAGTATCGGTTCCGCCTGCGCCACCGGCGCGCACTGCATCGGCCACGGCGCGGAATTGATCCAGTGGAACAAGCAGGACATCGTCTTTGCCGGCGGCGGCGAGGAAGTTCACTGGAGCCTGACCCATCTGTTCGACGCCATGGGCGCGCTGTCCACCAAGTACAACGCCACCCCGCAAACCGCCTCCCGCACCTATGACGCCAACCGCGACGGCTTCGTGATTTCCGGCGGCGGCGGGATCGTGGTGCTGGAGGAGCTGGAACACGCTCGCCGGCGCGGGGCGCGGATTTACGCCGAATTGGTCGGTTACGGCGCGACTTCGGACGGTTACGATATGGTCCAGCCCTCCGGCGAGGGTGCGTTGCGCTGCATGAAACAAGCCCTGGAAGGGTTCGACCAACCGGTCGATTACGTCAACACGCACGGCACCAGCACCCCGGTGGGCGATATTCGCGAACTGGAAGCGCTGCGCGAGATGTTCGGCGAGCGGGTGCCGCCGATCAGTTCCACCAAGCCGCTGACCGGACACGCGCTGGGCGCGGCGGGCGTGCACGAAGCCATCTATTGCCTGCTGATGATGGACAACCGCTTCATCGCGGCCTCGGCCAACATCGAAACCCTGGACCCGGCGGCGGAAGGCTTTCCCATCGTCCGGCAGCGGGTCGATGACGCCGACCTCAAGGTGGTGATGTCGAACAGCTTCGGCTTCGGCGGCACCAACGCCACCCTGGTGTTCCAGCGCTTGGCAAACTAGGCGCGTCTGGCTGAACGCGGGCCGCCGGCGCAGGCGGCCTTGTCATTTCTTCGGAGGAGCCGCCATGGCCAGTTTCCCCTTGCTTGCGGTCGTCGTCGTGTTGTATTCCCTGTTTGCCATGATCGCGCCCGGTTGGCTGACGGCGGTGCAGTTTGAGATGCCGTTGCTGTCGGGCGCGACGCTGCGGTTTCAAGGCGGCGATCTGTTGCTGGTGCTCGGGCTGATTCTGTTGTGCGTCGAGGTCTATCGCGCCACCAGCAGCTCCAGAGGCGCGATCCTCAATCACGTCTTGTCGCTGGTGGTGTTCATCATCGCCTTGATCGAGTTGTTGGTGATGCCGCGCATGGCCAACATGACCTTCTTCCTGATCGTGCTGATGGCCGTCAGCGATGTGATCGCCGGTTTCACCGTCACGATTTCCTCATCCCGGCGCGATTGGCAGCGCCCGGAATGAACCGATTGATGACATTGACGCCGGTCGGCCTAGCGTCGCGCTGATGGCCGCGTCCGAGTTTTCGCTGATCGAGCGTTATTTGGCCGCTCAGCGGCTGGAGCGCGCCGACGTGGTGTTGGGCATCGGCGATGACGGCGCGCTGCTGTCGCCGCCCGCCGGCCAGCAATTGGTGGTGACGCTGGATACCTTGGTGGCGGAGGTGCATTTTTTCGCCGCCGCCGATCCCGAGGCCATCGGGCACAAGGCGCTGGCGGTGAATTTGAGCGATTTGGCGGCGATGGGGGCGACGCCGGCTTGGGCCACGCTGGCGCTGGTGTTGCCCGAGGCCGATGAGGCGTGGCTGGCGCGGTTCTGCCAAGGTCTGTTCGCGCTGGCGCGGCGGTACGACATCCAACTGGTGGGCGGCGACACCACGCACGGACCGGTCACGGTCATCGCGCTCCAGGCGCACGGCTTCGTCCCGCCCGGATCGGCGCTGCGCCGCGATGGCGCGACGCCGGGCGATGGGGTTTACGTCACCGGCACGCCGGGCGACGCCGGTTTGGCCTTGGCGGCGGCCTTCGGCAAGGTTCAGATCGCGCCCGGTCATGAAGCGGCGGTTCGGACCTGCTTGGAGCGGCCGGAACCGCGCATCGCGCCGGGCCTGAGCTTGCGCGGCATCGCCAGCGCCGCCATCGATGTTTCCGACGGTCTGGCCCAGGACCTCGGCCACATTCTCCAGCGCAGCGGCGTCGGAGCGGTGCTGGAGGTGGACCGGCTGCCGCTGTCGCCGGCGCTGCTCGCCAGTCTCGACCGCGACGCGGCGGCCGCGCTCGCCTTGGCCAGCGGCGACGATTACGAACTGTGCTTCACCGTGCCGCCGGAGCGGGTTTCGCAACTGGAGCGCGCGGCGGCGGCTTGGGACTGTCGCTGCACCCGCATCGGCGTCATTACCGCAAAGTCCGGCTTGCGGCTGGTCCGCGCGGACGGTTCCGACTTTCTGCTGGAGCGGTTGGGCTACGATCATTTCCGGTAAGGGACGCCCCTCGCCGCCAGCGCGGAGCGGCCGACGGTTGGGATGCGGCGGCGGAGGCGGGCCGACAACGATTGCGGGGCGGGGTGACTGGACATTACCCATATCTCGCGTCCAGACTTGATGGGTCATTTCCAGTTATCGACGGAACACCGAACTCATGAAAATCGAAACCATCGCCATCCACGGCGGCTACACGCCCGAGTCGACCACCAAAGCCGTCGCTGTTCCCATTTATCAGACCACGTCCTACGCCTTCGACGACACCCAGCACGGGGCGGATCTGTTCGATTTGAAGGTGCCGGGCAACATCTACACCCGGATCATGAATCCGACCACCGCCGTGCTGGAGCAGCGGGTGGCGGCGATGGAGGGCGGGGTCGGCGCGCTGGGCGTGGCCTCCGGCATGGCGGCGATCACCTACAGCATCATGACCATCGCCGAGGCCGGCGACAACATCGTCACCACTTCGACGCTGTACGGCGGCACCTACAATCTGTTCGCCCACACCTTGCCGCGCTACGGCATCGAGGTGCGCTTCGCCGACTATCGGGATACCGAGGCGATGGGCCGGCTGATCGACGGCAAGACCAAGGCGGTATTTTGCGAATCGATCGGCAATCCGGCAGCCAACGTGGTGGATTTCGGCGCGCTAGCCGCCGTCGCCCACGCTCAAGGGGTGCCGCTGATCGTGGACAACACCGTGCCGACGCCGTACCTGTGCCGGCCGTTCGAGCACGGCGCCGACATCGTGGTCCACGCCCTGACCAAATACATGGGCGGCCACGGCACCAGCATCGGCGGCGTCATCGTCGATTCCGGCCGCTTCCCGTGGGACCAGCACAAGGCGCGCTTCGTCCGCCTGAACGAACCCGACCCGTCCTATCACGGCGTGGTGTATGTCGAAGCGCTGGGGCCGGCGGCGTTCATCGGCCGGGCGCGGGTGGTGCCGCTGCGCAATACCGGCGCGGCGATCTCGCCGTTCAACAGCTTTTTGATCCTGCAAGGCATCGAGACCCTGCCGGTGCGGATGGACCGCCATTGCGAAAACGCGCTTACGGCCGCCGAGTATTTGCGCGATCACCCGCAAGTGGAATGGGTCAACTATCCCGCCCTGGCCGATAGCCCCGCCAAGCCGCTGGTGGACAAATACATGGGCGGACGCGGCTCCAGCATCTTAAGCTTCGGCATCAAGGGCGGGCGCGAGGCGGGGGCTAAGTTCATCGACGCCCTGCAACTCATCGTCCGCCTGGTCAATATCGGCGACGCCAAGTCGCTGGCTTGCCATCCGGCCACCACCACCCATCGCCAACTGTCGCCCGCCGAGCTGGCGCGCGCCGGGGTCAGCGAGGATCTGGTGCGGCTGTCGATCGGCATCGAACACATCGACGATATTCTCGCCGACCTGGAACAAGCCCTGGCGGCGGCCAAGTAACCGCGCCCGACCCTTAACCCGCACGAGGAACCGAACTGATGAAAGCGCGCGCCGCCGTGGCTTGGGAGCCCCAAAAACCCTTGGTCATCGAGCAGGTTGAAGTCGAAGGCCCCAAGGACGGCGAGGTTCTATTGAAGGTGGTGGCGACCGGCGTTTGCCACACCGATGCGTTTACCTTATCCGGCGACGACCCCGAAGGCGCGTTTCCGTGCATTCTGGGCCACGAAGGCGGCTGCGAGGTGGTCGAATGCGGTCCCGGCGTCAAGGGCCTGAAGCCCGGCGATCACGTCATCCCGCTGTATATCCCGGAGTGCGGCGAATGCGACTATTGCCGCTCCACTAAATCCAATCTGTGTCAGTCCATCGCCGCCACGGTGTGGACCGGCTACATGCCCGATCACAGCCGCCGCTTTTCCTGCAAGGGGCAGCCGCTGTTTCACTACATGGGGTGCTCGACCTTCGCCGAATACACCGTGGTGCCGGAAATCGCGCTGGCCAAGATCAATCCCGCCGCGCCGCTGGATAAGGTCTGCCTGCTCGGCTGCGGCGTGACCACCGGCATCGGCGCGGTGCTGAACACCGCCAAGGTCGAGCCGGGTTCGACGGTGGCGGTGTTCGGCCTCGGCGGCATCGGCCTGTCGGTGATTCAGGGCGCGGTGATGGCCCAGGCCGGGCGGATCATCGCCGTCGACCTCAACTCCGACAAATTCGCCATGGCGACCGCCTTGGGCGCGACCGATACCCTCAATCCCAAGGAGAGCGGCATCGATGTGGTCGAGGCGATCAAGGAGATGACCCATGGTGGGGTCGATTACTCGTTTGAGTGCATCGGCAACGTCAATGTCATGCGCCAAGCCTTGGAGTGTTGCCACATGGGCTGGGGGGTCTCGACCATCATCGGCGTGGCCGGAGCCGGCCAGGAAATCCGCACCCGGCCGTTTCAACTGGTCACCGGCCGCACCTGGAAAGGCACCGCCTTCGGCGGGGTTAAGGGCCGCAGCCAGTTGCCCGGTTACGTCGAGCATTATCTCCAGGGCAAGATCGAGCTGGATCGGATGGTGACGCACACCCTGCCGCTGGAGGATATCAACACCGCCTTCGAGCTGATGCACGAAGGTAAAAGCATCCGTTCGGTGATTCTGTTTTAGGAGCGGCGGCATGGAAAAAATTGAAGCCATCAAGGAGTTCGGCGGCTGGCTGAACCGTTACCGCCACCGCTCGCAAGCCTGCGACTGCGACATGACTTTTTCGGTGTATCTGCCGCCGGCGGCCGAAAAGCAGAAAGTCCCGGCCGTCTACTGGCTGTCCGGCCTGACCTGCACCGACGACAATTTCCGGGTCAAGGCCGGCGCGCAGCGCTACGCGGCGGAACTGGGGCTGGCGCTGGTCATCCCCGATACCAGCCCGCGCGGCGCGGAGGTGCCGGATGTGCCGGAACGCTACGATCTCGGCCAGGGGGCGGGCTTTTACGTCAACGCCACCCAAGCGCCGTGGGCGCGGCATTATCAAATGTACGAGTACGTGACCCGCGAGCTGCCGACGCTGGTCGAGTCGGCGTTGCCGCTGACCGCCGCCCGATCCATCACCGGGCATTCGATGGGCGGCCACGGCGCGTTGATCTGCGCGCTCAAGGAGCCGGGGCTGTATCGGTCGGTCTCCGCCTTCGCGCCGATCTGCCATCCGATGGCCTGCGGCTGGGGGCAGGGCTGCTTCAAGGCCTATCTCGGCAACGACCGGGAGACGTGGGTGGCTTACGATGCCGTCCGGCTGATCGAGGAAGGCGCGCCGGCGATTCCCTTGTTGATCGATCAGGGCGCCGACGACGAGTTTTTGGCCCAGCAGCTCCATCCGATGTCGCTGGAGCGGGTCTGCGCCGCGCGCCAGTTTCCGCTCACGCTGCGCTGGCAAGACGGATACGATCACAGCTACCATTTCATCGCCACCTTCATCGGTGAACATCTCGCTTACCACGCCGCCAAGCTCCGTTGAATCAGGAACTGCTCAAGCTGCTGCAAAAAACCCTGCGCGGCGAGCTGAGCCGGACCCGCCGCCGCAAAAACCGTTCGCCGTGGCTAGTGGGCGGGTTGACGGCGGCGGTGATGGCGATCAGTTACGCTTTGCATCAGCCCAAGGCTCCGCCTTCGGCCACGGCGAATGGAGCGGAATTGGTTTGCACCGTCCAGGCTGTCCATGACGGCGATACGCTCGTCGCTGGCTGTCCAGCCGGCGAAGTCAAGGTGCGCGTCTTTGGCATCGACGCGCCGGAAATGAAGCAGGAGCCGTGGGGCGACCGGTCGCGCGAGGCGCTGCGCGGGTTGCTGCCTCGTTTCGGTTCGATCACCCTCCGGGTGATGGATCACGACCGCTACGGCCGGACCGTCGCTCAGGTGGTGACGAGCGAGCGCGATCTGGGCTTGGAAATGGTCCGGCTGGGACAAGCGGTGGTTTACGAACAATACAATCATTCGCCGGACTACCGTCAGGCCCAGTCCGAGGCCAAGCAAACCCGGCGCGGCATCTGGGCGAAGCCGGGCGGGCAACAGGACCCGGCGACTTGGCGGCGGCTCAATCCGCGCTGAGCATTTTCGAACGGTGATTCCAGTATGAGCGCCGCGGCTTCATCGGCTTACATCAGTCCCGCCACCCTGCGCTGCGAGGCCAACCGCTGCCGGCTGGGCGGAGACTGGACCCTGGACGGCATCGAGCGCCTCGATGACCAAATCAAAAGCGCGCGGTGGCCGGCCGGCGCGCTGGAGCTGGAGGCCGCCGGCATCCGCGCCATCGACACCACCGGCGCGCTGCGGCTTTTGAATCTGATCGCCGAACTGGAGCAGAGCGGGCGCGCGATTCGCCTGAGCGGCTTGCGTGAATCGCAACAGGCGCTGCTGGAGTTGGTGCGGGAGCGCCGCGCCAGCGCTGGAGCGGCTGGAGCCAGCGCATCGGTCGGATTTTTGGAACGGCTGGGCCGACGAGTCGTTTTTCATCTGATCTCGGTTCAGTCGTTCTTGAGCTTCATCGGCGAGGCGGCGGTGGCGTTGCTTCGATTGCTGCTGCGGCCCCGCCGGTTTCGCTGGCGCGCCTTGTTCGGCAACATTGAGGACGCCGGGGTCAACGCGCTGCCCATCGTCGCGCTGCTGGCGTTTATGATGGGCGTCGTGATCGCCTATCAAGGCGGCCAGCAGCTCAAGGCGTACGGCGCTAATATTTTCATCGTGGAATTGATCACGCTGACCATGCTGCGCGAGCTGGCGCCGTTGATCACCGCCATCATCGTCGCCGGCCGCACCGGGTCGGCCTACACCGCCCAGATCGGCACCATGCAGATCACCGAGGAGGTGGACGCGCTGCGCACCATCGGCATCCCGCCCATGGAATTGCTGGTGCTGCCCAAATTGTTGGCGCTGGTGATCGCGCTGCCGCTGTTGACGGTGTTCGCCGACGCGCTCAGCGTGTTTGGCGGCATGGTGATGGCCCAAACCTTGTTGGAAGTCAGTTTCAGCGATTTTCTGGACCGGGTGCCGCAGGTGGTGAGCTTGACCTCATTCTTGCTGGGCGTCGGCAAAGCGCCGGTATTCGCCGCCATTATCGCCTTGGTCGGCTGCTATCAGGGCTTTCACGTGCGCGGCGGGGCCGACAGCGTCGGCCGGCAGACCACGGTCAGCGTGGTGCAGTCGATTTTTCTGGTGATCGCCGCCGACGCCCTGTTTTCGGTGGTGTTGGGCGGGGTCGGCTTGTGAAAGAGCCGGTCGATCCCAAGGCTTCAGTGATCGTGATTCGGGATTTGCGGACCGGATTCGGTCCGGTGATCATCCACGATCGGCTGGATCTCGACATCCGCCAAGGCGAGATCGTGGCCCTGGTCGGCGGCAGCGGCTCGGGCAAGACCACGCTGTTGCGGTCGATCATCATGTTGTTGCGGCCGATTGCCGGCTCGATCAAGTTGTTCGGTCAGGAAGTGATCGGCATCGGCGAACGCGCGGCGTTTCAGTTGCGGCGTCGGTTCGGGATGCTGTTCCAGCAAGGCGCGCTGTTCAGCTCGCTGACGGTGCGGGAAAATGTCGGGGTGCCGCTGCGCGAGCATACCGCGCTTTCCGCCCGCGACATCGCCGAAATCGCCGATCTCAAGATCGCCTTGGCGGGCCTGCCCGCCGACGCCGGCGGCAAGCTGCCGCGCGAGTTGAGCGGCGGGATGTTGAAGCGGGCGGCGCTGGCGCGGGCCTTGGCGCTGGACCCGGCGCTGCTGTTTCTGGACGAGCCGACCGCCGGACTCGATCCGGTCAGCGCCGGGGCTTTCGATGAATTGGTGGTGCAGCTCAAGGAGTCGCTGGGGCTGACGGTGGTGATGATCACCCACGATCTGGATACCTTGTGGCAGGCCACCGACCGGGTGGCGTTTCTCGGTGAAAAACGGGTGATCGGCTACGCGCCGATGCGGGAGTTGACCCAATCCAACCATCCGTTGATAAAAGCTTACTTCGAGGGTCCGCGCGGCCGCGCGGCGGAGAACAGGCGTGCTGAGTAAAGTCAATTACGCGCTGGTCGGGTTGTTCGTGCTGCTGTTGGGGGCAGCGCTGCTGGGCGTGGTGTTTTGGCTGACGGTGGGGGGCGAGAACAAAGTCTACGACCGTTACCGCGTGTATTTTCAGGAATCGGTGGCCGGTCTGAACCCCAAGGCGACGGTTCGCTATCGCGGCGTGCAAGTGGGGCAGGTGGAGTCTATCCAACTGGACGCCAAAAATCCCGATCAGGTCGATGTGGTGCTGGATATCGAACGCGGCACCCCGATCCGGCGCGACACCATCGCCACCCTATCCACTCGGGGTCTGACCGGGGTCGCTTCGGTGGAATTGAGCAGCGGCCGCGAACAGTCGCCGCTGTTGGAGAAAAACCCGGATCAGGATCTTCCGGTAATTCAAGCCGGACCGTCGCTGGTGGCGCGGTTGGACGATGCGTTTAACAACATTCTCACCAACGTCAACAATCTTTCCGGCCGATTGGAGCGGCTGCTGGGCGACGAGAATCAGCTCGCGCTGACCGAGATTCTCCGCAACGCGCGCACCATCACCGAAGCGGTGGCCGAGCGGCGCGCCAGCATCGACAAGTCTCTGGCCAACGTCGAAACCTTTACCAGCGAATTGGCGAAGCCCTCGCAACGGCTGGGCAAGTCGCTGGACCAATTGGCCGCCGGTTTGGAAAAATCGGGCGACCTGAGCGCGCAAATGCAAGGCACCTTGGATGATTTTCGCGCCAGCGCCCAGGCGGTGCGCAAGACGGCGGAAGCCTTCAATCAGACCAGCCGGGATTTGAGCGGCGCGGCCGCAAGCGGACAACAAGAGTTGCGCCGCTTGGGCCAAACCACCCTGCCGGAACTCAACACCTTGCTGTCGCAGGTCAGCGAGCTGGTGGAAAGCTTGCGGCGGGTGTCCGATCTATTGGAACAAAACCCCCGCGCCCTGCTGTTGGGCAAGCCCAACGGCCGGCCAGGTCCGGGCGAAAAATAAGCGGTTGCTGGAAAACCGCGATGGCGTCCATCGGGATTCCGAGGCGGAAAACGCCGGGTTAATGCCCCTCAGTTGACAGCGGAGAGAACGAGAATGAAGGGTGTGGTTACGGAGCGATCCAAGGCCATTCGTCGCGGGATGAGTGGGATGCTGCTGGGCGCGTTGCTGGCGGGGTGTTCGCTGCCGGTGGACAAATCCGAGCCGCCGCAAGCTTTTCTGTTGGAAGTCGGCGCTTTCGAGTCGCCGCCGGCGCGGCGTCCAACCGGCAAAACACTGCTGGTGACGGTTCCCAGGGCCGCGCCCGGCTTCGATAGCAACCAGATCGCTTATACCCGGCAGCCGCTCAAGCTGGACTACTACAACAACAGCGTTTGGAGCGACACGCCAGCCAAGATGTTGCTGCCCGTCCTGGTGCGGGCGTTCGAGGGCACGGGCGCTTTCAAGGCGGTGGTGTCGCCGCCGGCCTCGGCGGTGGCGGACTTGCGGGTGGATGTGGACCTCATTCGCTTGCAGCAGGAACTGATGGCCCAGCCCAGCCAAGTCCGGTTGACGGTCCGGCTCAAGGTCATCGACACTCATAACGGCCAAGTGCTCGGCGCGCACGTCTTTGAAGCGCTGGAACCGACGCCCAGCGAGGATGCTTACGGCGCGGCGCGGGCGGCTAACGCGGCGGTGCAAAAGCTCTTGGGCGAGATCATTCCCTTTGCCTTGGGGTATTTGACTTAGACTGGCGGACGATGTGAAAAAGGCGGCTCGCGAGCCGCCTTTTGCGTTGGCGCGAAAGATGCTGACAGCCGCGCGATCAAGCGCCGGCGGGTCCGGCCGGAGCCGGTTTGACCTCGGCCGTCCTGGCGTAGCGCCCGCCCAGGGTTTCGCCCAGTTGGTACCAATCCACCTTGCGGGTGATCACCATCGCCAGCGCCAGACCGCCGAACAAGCTGATCGACCCCGCCAGCAAGGCGTGATCCTCCAGGCTGATCAGCACGTACAGCAGCCCGAACACCGCGCCGATCAGCGCGCCGAACGCCAAGCCCCAGCGCGGGCTGCCCAGGATATGCGCGAGGTAGTACGTCAAAAGCGCTACGCAGCCGAGCGTGGCGATGGCGTAGGACAGCGCGAAAGCCAGATGTTCGGACAACGCCAGCAGCAGCAGGTAAAACAGCACCAGCGCCGCGCCGGTCAAACCGTACTGAAAGGGGTGAATCGACAGCCGCTTGAGGATTTCAAACAAGAAGAACGCCGCGAAGGTTAAGCCCACGAACAACAATCCGTATTTGATCGCGCGATCGGTTTGCACGTAACTGTCGGCGGGGTCCATGAACCGCACCCCGATCAAAGTGTCGAGCGGCCGGTCGTTGCGCAGATGCTCGAACAATTGATGCGGCATATTCGTGGCCAGCCGGGTAGTGGACCAAGCGCCCGAGAAACCGGCGTCGGTCACCTCGCGGGTTTCGGGTAGAAATTGGCCGTAGAAGCTGGGATGGGGCCAATTGCCGCGCACGCCGATCCGGGTGGCGTCGCCCACCGGCGCGAGTTCGAAGGCTTGAGTGCCGCGCAAATCGAGCGAAAACGAGAAGTTGGCCGACCAGGCCGTCTGTAAATCCAGGCCGCGCGGGTGGGCTTGAATGCCGTTGGGCATCTTGGGTTCGGCGGTGCCGGGCAGAAAATCGAGCCGCTGCTCGGCCCACGCCAGCACCGGCGCGCGCAAGATGCCGCGCGGATCGGTAATGCCCACGATCAAGCGGGGATCGCCGAAGATGATCTGTTCGTTGGCCTGCGGCTTGAGCAGGCCGCCCTCGCTCGCGAAACGGCCCTTGATGCTAATCCCGGCGGTGAACACGACGGCGTGATACAAACTGCGTTGGATCTGCTCAGTATTCATCTGGTTTTGGACTTCCAATTCGGCCGGCAGCAGGTAGAGCGTGTCGGAGAATCGGTTTTCAAACTCAACCAGTTTGGCTTCGGCTGGTTTTTGCGGATCGGCGTTCAAGCGCCATCCTGAAGCAGAGTTTTCGACTTCGGCCGGTTTAGCTTCCTGAGTGCTGAGTCTTTGAGTCTTGACGATGCGGGTATACGGCACCACCAGCACCGGCCCGATCAGGGTTTGCTCGCGGGCGGTGGCGGCGGCGATGCCCAACACGACTTCGTTGCGCCGCGCGGCGCGTTCGTCGATCAAGTAGCTGATCCGGGTCAGGCCGATGCCTAGGAAAACCGTGATGAAGAAGATCATGGTGATTTTAGCGAACAAACCGTAGCGCATGACTGGACTCCTTGAGGTTGAATGAGGCCAGCTTAATCACCCTGGTTGGCGCGATGATGTGCGGCTGATGAGGGAATGATGGGGATTTCGTGAAGTTGAAATTAAAAGCAGAAACAGCGGCCGATAACGCTTGGGAAGCGGCTGAAATCCATCGGGCGGGCACGCCAGGGTCGCGAAACCACTGGGCCGAGGCCGGCGATCAACCGGTCGTCCAGGAATGCTCCAAGGAAAGGCCCAGTGACCGGCGATCACGCCGCATCGCCGGTTCGCAGCGAATAACCCAAGCCGCGATGGGTGCGGATCGGATCGACGGAAGGATCGATCTCCCGCAGTTTGGCCCGCAAGGTCTTGATGTGGGTGTCCACGCTGCGCTCGAAGCTGGCGGCGGGATCGGGCCAAGCGCCGTCCATCAGTTGCGCTCGGGAAAACACCCGTTCCGGCTGAGCCAACAGCGTTTTGAGCAGTAAATACTCGTAGCGGGTCAACGCCAGCGACCGGCCGCGAAAAGAAATGCTGGCGCGCGACTCGTCGAGTTCGAACCAACGATTGAGGTTCGGGTGGTCCGCCGTTGCGGCTTCGATTGCGGCGGAGGATCGGTTAGCGCGCTTGAGGATGGCCTTGACCCGCGCCGCCAGCTCGCGCGGGCTGAAGGGTTTGCCGATGAAATCATCCGCGCCCAGTTCCAGTCCGAGCACCCGGTCGAGCTCGGCGTCGCGCGCGGAAAGAATGATGACCGGCACCTCCGAGACGCGCCGCAGCCGTTTCAGCACTTCCAGGCCGGAACCGTCGGGCAGGCCGAGGTCGAGTACGACCAGATTGTAAGCCTGGGCCGTCAGCGCGGTTTCAGCCTCGGCGGCCGACGCCCGCCACGTCGTTTGAAAGCCTTCGCTGGCCAGCGCGAACTGGACGATTTCGGCGATGGACGGTTCGTCTTCGACCAATAAAATCTTAATGAGCATCGGTGTATCGATTGGATAGCAAGGTCTGGCGTCCGCCAGCGATAAAATTGTAATGTTGTTGGCGGCGCGCGTAACGAAAAGATGTATTAATGTAAAAATGGCGCTATTATCAGAACGCGACGAGCGAGGGTGGAATTCTCCGGCGTCTTGCGCGGAAAGCTCGCTGCCCCGCGGGCCCACCTCAAGCGGCGGTCGCGTTTCCATCATGACCGAAGCCGCTGCTCGCGCTGAAAAACTCCTTGCCGAGGAGTATCTTTAGGGGAAGCTTCAAACCAACGCGCCTCGCCGTTGGTTTGAAGTGGGAAAGCCGCCGGCCCCGCGTGGCCGTGGCGGCAACATCCAAGCCTATCCCGCCAGGACCTCGACCGTTCGGCGGTGGAATGGAGACAGGTCCATGCCGACCAGGACATTACTCCGACTAACCCTCTTAGCCGGGCTGGCAGCGCCGCTGTGCGCTTTCGCCTTGGGTATCGGTCCTCTCGCCGTGCGCTCGGCGCTCAATCAGAATTTTGAGGCCGATATCCCGCTGATCGCCAACAATCCTGGCGAATTGAACGGAATCACCGTCCAGGTTCCCCGACAGCAAGAGTTCGACCGGGCGGGCATCGAACGCTTGGCGATGTTTTCGAAACTGCGTTTTTCCGTCGAGACGCCTTCCGGGGGACCCAACGTCATCAGGGTCCGCTCTTATGAGCCGATTCGCGAGCCGAATTTCAATCTGCTGTTAGAGGTGATTTGGTCGCGCGGCCGGATAATTCGAGAATTTACGGTTCAGGTCGATCCGGAGCTGTACGCCAACCGCCAACCGCCGCCGCCGCCGTTGCCGCCGCCGGTACTGCCGAAGCCGGTTGCCGCCGCGCCGGCCGCGCCGGCCGCGCCGCGCCCAGGTTTGGCGTTGCCGCCGCCGCCGCCGGTCAGCTTTGAAGGGGCGACGAGCTACGGGCCGGTGCAACCGGGCGAAACGCTCTCCAGCATCGCCAACCGGGTCCGTCCTTCGGGCAACATCGACCGGCGCCAGATGATGTCGATTTTACTGGCGGGCAATCTGGGGGCGTTCGCCAACGGCAATCCTAACACGCTGCGGCGCGGCGCCACGCTTAAGGTGCCGACCGCTCAGGCTTTGGGTGTTCAAGGGGGCCCGCCGCCCGCCGTGGCCGCCGCGAGCGCGCCAGCCTCCACCTTCGAGCCGGCGGCGGTCGCTCCGCCGCTGACGACCGCTCCGCTGGAAACCGCGCCTCAAACACCGGCGGCGTTATCGCCGGTGACGCCGCCACCGGCGATGACTTCACCGCCAGTGGCGGTCGCGCCACCCGCGGTGGGGCCTGGATCGTCGGGCGGTCCTGCTTCGAACGTCCAGCCTCCAGCGCTGTCGCCAGCCGAACAGCCGCGAGAGATCGTGCCTCAAGCCAGCATTCCCCAACCCGAAACCCCGGCCGCCGCCAGCGTCGCGCCGCCTGTCGCCACCGCGCCGAACAGCACGGCGACTGCTCCAGCGGCTGCCACCGCGCCGGAACGGCCGGCCGTCGCGCCGCCTCCAGCGGTTAAACCGCCGGCGCCGGTGCAACCGGTGGCCGAATCGAGCTGGATGGACAATCCGATGTTGTGGCTGGCCTTGGCATTGATCGGTTTGGCTATCGCGTCGGTGTTACTGTTGCCGCTGTTGCGGCGGTCCGAGCGCGAAACGTCGGTGGCCCAGCCTATCGAACCCTCCTCCAGACGTTCTCTGGAGCCTGCGTCCACCCCGACCGTGGCAAGAGAGCCGATAACCCAGACGCGAGTGCAAACGCCGCCGCGCGAACCGGATTTGACCCGACCCATCGTAGTCGGCGGCGCGGAGCCGATCAAGTCGGTTGAATTGGCGAAAACGGGCGCGGCGGTGGCCGCTGTTCCAGCCGCGGTTGCGGCCGCGGCCTCGCCTCCCTCAATCGCCACTCACCAGCCGCCTCATCCGGCGCAACCTCCGTCGGTCACCGAACTGCTCAGGGACATCGATTTTGGCCTCGAGCAAACCGGGCCGACCTTTGCCGAGCCCGCGTCATCGACTCTAAGCCTCGACGCGCGCTTGCCGGATGCCGAGCCGGTCACCGCTTCCGCCACCCGCAGGCCCACCGGACGAGTGACGGAGCAATTTGCGGAGCGGGAGGCCAACCGGCCGTCGTCTCCGCAGACGGAGTTGCCTTCCGAACTGCGGCTGGATGGTTTCGATTTCGAATTCAGTGATTTGAGCACTCAGCAGACCGGATCGCACTCGGCCGAGTTGCCACCGTTGGAGTTGAAGCGTGATGGATCTGGAAAGGCGGCGTTGCCGTCGGTAATCGACGGGCATGAGCCCGCGACCGAACCGGCCTCCAGCACTTCGTTCTCCTCGATGTTATCGGCGCAGGCGCTGGCGGACCGACAAACGATTCCGACGATCCCCACCGCTCCAAAGCCCGATGCGCCCGACCATCGTTTCGATTTTTCCGATGTGACGCAGGAAGTCGGGAAGCTGCAGGAGCCTATCTCGCTGCGCTTGGACGAGAAAAGCTTGCCCGACTTCGGCAACCCATCCATCGGGCTTTCGACATCAGATACGCCGTCGCGGCGCGGGCGCGGCGATACGACCGATTACATCGAAACCAAGCTCGATCTGGCCACCGCCTATCTGGATATGGGCGATCAACCCGGCGCGCGCGGTTTGTTGGAGGAAGTTCTGGCGGAAGGCGATCCTTCGCAGAAACAACGCGCCACGGACTTGCTGAAGAAAATCGGTTGAACGGTTGGTTTTGAACAATAAAAACCCCTCCTAAGAGGGGTTTTTTTGTGGCGGCTCGCCTTAACGCAGGCGGGCGGTGGTGAGCGTATCCGCCAAAACTAAATCTTGATTGGCGACCCCCCGCTGCGCCAAGCGGGTAATCGTGCCGGCGGGCAGCCAGACCATGGAGCCGGCCGGCAACGCGATCCGACCTTGCTGGGCGGCCGGTTTCCAGGCCTGAT
Organism: Competibacteraceae bacterium UBA6584; assembly: GCA_002433805.1. Classification (GTDB taxonomy): domain Bacteria; phylum Pseudomonadota; class Gammaproteobacteria; order Competibacterales; family Competibacteraceae; genus Competibacter_A. The sequence goes on from DJIW01000114.1 coordinate 17,494, forward strand.
TGAGGCTGGCAAGTTCCCAAGAGTTGACGTCGTAGTAAGTGGACAAGGTCGCGACATCGACCGATTGCCGCAACCGCACCCGGTCCAAATTCAACGGCGGCTCGAAGCGCACCCCTTCCGGGAAAAACCGTTGCGGGTTTCGGGCGATCTCGCGCGCCGCCAGAAATTCCGCATAGAAGTTGCGCGAGGCAAAGCCGAAACCGGGGCCTGAATACCCGCGCACGATGGCGGCAAAATCGTTGCCCAGCGCGTCCTGCGCCCGTCGCATGCCGCCCACGCCGTGGTTATAGGAGGTCAGCGCCATCGGCCAACTGCCTAATTTATCATAGGCGTCGCGCAGATAGCGGGCCGCGCCGTGCGCTGCGGCGACCGGATCGCGCCGTTCGTCCACCGCGTCGTTCAACATGCCAAATTGACGGGCGGTGCCGGGCATGAACTGCCAGAACCCGACCGCGCCGGCCGAGGAGGCCGCATTGTATTGAAAGGACGATTCGACGTGAGGCAAGCAGGCGAGGTCTTCGGGCAGGCCGGCTTCATAGAAGATCCTGCGGAAGGTGGCGTCGTAACGGCCGCTGATTTCCAGTCCGCGCTTGAAGCGTTCGCGCAGGCCGCGTTGGGTTCGCAAGCGCTCGCTGGCGCCGAATAGGGCGGCGGCGCCGCCGCTGCTGTTCTTGATGTGGTTGGCCAGCGCTTGTTCGGCGGAGGTCAGCGGGAGGTTCGACGCGCTCTTGAGCGCGACTTGCTCGAGCAGAGACTTGAGGTTTTCGTAGTGCCCCTTGACGAACGCTTTCTGTTCGGCGGTTTGGCTGTCATAGCCGGAATCGGACAGCGTGAGAACACCGTAGACGATGTCCAGATAACGGTCGTCGTGCAGCGCCACCTGATTGCCCTTCCAGGTGCTATAGACTTTGCGCCAGAAGGCGATTTGCGGCTGCAACTCCGGCAGTGTGGGCAGCGTGCCGTCCACCGGCGAGGGCGTTGACGAAAGTTTGACGCTCGGCGGTTCCGGTTCGGTGGCGCAGGAGGCCAACACCAGCGTCGTCAACAAAATCAGCAATCCGCGCATTGTGGGTCGCATCGACGGTTTCTCCCTGATGATCTCGTCGCAATCAATGGAAATCATAACGATTGAATACACTAAAAGAGCGCGGGAGCGGCCGGGGTTACGGCGCTAGCGCACCTGAAAAATTCAAGGTCCAGCGGCCGTCGCCGCCCGGCGGACCCAACAGACTTAGAGCCTGGCGCAACGCGGCGTTGCCGGTTTCGCGAAGCGCGACTTGGCCGTTCAAACGATAGCGCCCGTCCGGCGTCAGGTTCAAGGTTCCATCCAAGGCCAGCGGCGCGTTGGCATCCTTGATCTGGCCGCGGATCCCATCCGCGCCCGCCGGCTCCACTTGAAGGCGGAAGTCGCCGAGATTCAGGGGCTGGCCGAGCAAGGCGCGAAGGTTCAAAAGCTGCACGGCGCCTTGCGCCGCCAACGGCCATCCAGACGCATTCAGTTCGAGCGCGGGTAGATCGAAGGCCACAACTCCGTCCACGGGAAGTTTGTTCGAGGCGGCGAGCTGGCCCAGGCGACCCACCGGCAGTTGGCCGACGAGCTGGCGGAACTGCAACCGCCGATTGAAGCCGAACGCCGCATCGCCGGTCAACATCAGCTCGGGATCGTCGGAGCGCAGGCTGAATTCCAGACGTCCCGCCAGCAGGGCCAACGGCCGCCAACGCCAACTGAGTCGGTCGATGCGAAGGCCGTGCCAATGCACGCCTGACATGGAGCCCCGCGCGGCGGAGCCTTCAACAGCCTGGGCGCTAAAACCGCTCAGGCGCTGGCCGAACTGATCGGCGAGCAAGGTGGCGGGCGCTAACAGCGCCAGAAAGATCAAAAACGAGGCCAGCCCCAGCAGGACGTAGCCGACAACAGGTTTCATGGCCGGCCGCCCAGGACGATGCGCGCGTTGACCAAGCCCGGCGTCTCGGTGCGATCCGCGCTGAAGCTGACCAGGCTCACGCGATGGTCGTGCTCCAGAACGCCGAGCCACGGCACGAGTTTGTCGAATTCGACGGCGTCCAGTTGGGCGCTGAGCTTGTCGTCCCCTTGCGGGGCGACCCGCTTGAGGGCGGCTCCCAGGCCGGCGGCCCGCGCGGTTTGATCCACCAGGGTGAGCAGGGAACGATTGTCGGCGGGTCGGGCGGCGGCGGCGTTCAAGCGCTTGACCTCTGCCGCCGCTTGTCGCATCCAGGCCAAATCCGCGCGCTGTTCGGCGACATTTTGTCGCAACCGGCGGTGGTTGGCCTGAAAAGGCTGCCAGATCGCAAGGTAAAACAGCAACAGCAGCATTGACAGCGCGCCGCCCGCGACCAAAGCGCGTTCCCGGTTGCTGATCCCGTCCCACCACGCCTTCATGAAGCCGCCTTCTTCAGGGTGACCTTGCTTTCCATTTGGCCTTCCCGTTGGGTGGTGCGCATTTCAGCTTGCAATCCGGGCTGCTGGTTCAACTGTTGGCGAAGTTGATCCAAAGCCGCCGGATTGCCGCCTTGGAGCGATAAATCCAACAGGCCGTCGCGGTAGCTGAAACCGCGCAAAACCACTTCGGAAGCTGAGGTCAAGGCTTGCGCGCCGCGATTCAACAGTTCGAGAAAAACCCCTTCTTCCCCGCCGTTCGGGCGTAATTCCCGAAGGTGGGCTTCCAACTGCGCTTTGGGATTGACGATGCGGGTCGAATCCGGCAAAGCCTCCTTGTAGACCCGCTCCATCTCGACGCCGAGCGCGAGGGCTTCCTGTTGCAACCGCCGGTGCTCGTAAAGCGTGGTGAACCCTTGGACCAGCAGGCAGGCCCCGGCCAGCGCGGCGGCGGCCCGCCAAGGCTTCAACCAGCGGCCCCACTGCGTCTGGCGGCCGTAGGGGCCTTGCAGCAGATTGAGGGTTGCGCCGGGCTGGTGGCCCGACGCGAACAGCGCCAAGGGTTCGACCGGTTCGGTTTCGATCTGGCATTCGCAATCGGCCAGCGCCGGATCGGAAAAGCGGTCGGCGTCCCGCCCCCAAATGCGCAAGCGGGCGGGTTTGGCTTCACCCGCTTCCGTCATGATCCGATCCAGCAGCAAACCCAGCAGATTCCGTTCGGTCGAGAAGCCTTGCCAGAGTCCGGTTCGCGCCACGGCGCGACGCTCTTCCAACAGCAGGCTCCATTCGCCTTCTCGCCAGGGCAGCAGCAAGGGTTCCGGAATGACGGCGGCCGGCGTCAGGCCGTGCTGGCCGCAAGCATCCAACCACGCGCGCAGCGCCGCGTGGCCGATCACCGCCACCGGCAAGCGCTCGCCTTGCGGCGCGTTGCCGAGGGCGAAGTGCAAGGCTTCGATGTCCTCAACCAGTTGATCCTCGAGGGCGTAAGGGACCGCCTTGGCCCAGGTACCCCGATTGCGGCTGGGCATGGCGACCGGATTGAGGATCAGCGCTTCACCGGGCGCGACCAGAATTTGCCGCGCGCCGACGGTTTCCGCCGCCCATTCCGCTAGCGCGCCGCGCCGGATGTGGCCGTCGGCATGACGCCATTCAACGCGATCTGGAGCGAGCAAACGGAAAAAAATCAGTTGGGCGGGCACGTTGTTATCAATCCGGGTTGCCGAAGGCGCGCCGCAGGACGCGGACGCCGTTTTTATCACGATATAAGGTACTGTATAACATCGCGCGCCCGTCGCCCACCCGCGCCTCGACTTGCAGCAAAAAATGTTGGCTGGCGACGCCGATCTGGTTTTTCAAGCGCGCTTCCAAGCTCAAATCGGCCGCGTTTAGAAATTCATCCACGTTCTTGTATCCGTCGGTGGGCCGATTTTCAAGCACTTGTTCGATGTCTTTGGGATCCTTGCCCTCCGCCAGGGCGGCTAATACCAGCGCCGGCGCGGTGTTGACGTTGAGCGGCGCGTCGGGAGGCAACGCGCACACCAGCGGGGATAATTTGTCGTACGAGTCTTGATCCACGCCCTTGATCTGCCGCAGTTCCGACACGCTCAGCATCGGGCGGTTGGCGGCCAGATAAGGCGGCGTCAGGACGTTGTAGTCGCTGTCCTCCGCGCCGTCGGGAAAAATCGGGTCCTGATCGGGATCGATCCAATCGACGATGGCTTGCGCCAGTTCCGGCTTGAGTTCGAGCCGGGCCAACAAGCGTTGCAGCACCTGAAACTGAGCTTCGTTCAAGCGGCCCTTGCCCGGCTCGGCCTCATCGGAATTTTGGGCTTGCGGCTCGGTCGGCGGGGGCTTTTTAGCTTGATCTTGAGCGGAATCCTTTCCGTCCGATTGCTTCGGTCGATCTTGCTTCGGGCCATCCGGAGGTGGGTTGTCGCCGGTTGGATTGTCCCGAGCGTCGTTTTCGGAGTTGGGGGATTGCGGCTTGGCTGATGTTTGCCAGAGGCTGTTGAGGTTGAAGCAGCCTTGCAGGTCGCGGATACGACCCGAAATCGTCGCTTCCTTGACCGGCAATAGCACCGATGCCTTGGCCCACGCCTCCTCGGGATGGTCGGTTTCGTTTTGTTTGCCGTCGCGCGCCAGCGCCAGCAAGGCCCATTGTTCCACGCCGAGGGTGTAGAGACGGGCTTGTTGTTGGTGTTGGAGGACCGTGCTGCGGCGGATGGCGGTCTGTTGCAAGGCGGCGAGGCCGGCGGCGGTGACGCTGGCGAGAAAGACGATCAACAAGACCGTGATCAGCGCGACCCCGCGCTGGCGCTGGAGGCCGGAACGCGAGTTCGCCGCCCGAACGCCGCCGCGCGCCGCGTCAGCCGGGCAGAAGCAGCAGCCGGGTGATTTCACCCCAATCCTCCAGCGTCAGACTGATTTCGATCGCCCGCGGCAGCGCTTCGCGAATTTTGCGGGCGTGGTCTTCGTCGGAGGCGAGCGGCGGCCATTCTTTCAGCCATTCCTTGGTTTGCAAGAACCGGACTCTGAATTCGCGAACCCGCTCCAGCAACAAGGTTTCGCGCGGTTCGCTCAAACCGCCGCGATCCAACACCTCCCAGTACAGCCGCCACAAACGCCCGTCCCGCAAGCGATACGCCACTCGCTGCAAGGTGGCGCGCGGCTGGCCGAGCGGGTTGTCCCATCCGGCGCGCGTCAGGATTAACCGGTCGGCCGCCAGTTCGCCGCCGAGCAGCGCGTTCTGAAAATCGCCGTATTCGTCGCGGACGGCGCGCGGCGCGGCCTGTTCGATGTCCTGCTCCAACCGAAACACCGCCAGCTGCACCGACGCCAGCCGGCGACCTTGCGTCTCCAGGGCGGCGCGCGTGGCCAGCACATTGCTCAAGCCGCTGTAGGCGGCGGTCGCCATGATCGCGAACACCGCAAGGGCGACCAGCAGCTCCAGCAGGGTAAAACCGCGCGCCGCGCCCTTCATGGCGGCTGGGTCCCCGATCTGGCGGCGCCGGGATGCAAGGGCTTGTCCGAAGTCGGTTGCGGGGTTGGAGCGGGGGCGGCGGGATCGTCGGGCGTGGATTCGTCCTCAGGCGGGCGGCCGCGGAAAGCCGATTGTTTGCTCAACACCGCGCCGCCTTCCTGGTCGCGGATCGTGACCTCCAGTTCGGTCAGATCGGGGTCGGTGGTTTTACGAAACCGCGTTTCCCAAAACCAGCTCCGATTGGCCAGTTCGGCGTTGCCCTTGCGCCCTCCCTCTTGCGGCCACGGCTCGGAATCCAGCAGCAGTTCGTTGATTTTATTGAGGCCGACCCAGCTGGCGAAGGTTTGGTCGCGCAGATAGCCGAAGGTGTTGATGCTTTGGGTGGCGATGCTGATGATCGCGCCCATGGTGATGGCCAGCACCGCCAGCGCCACCAAGACTTCCAGTAAGGTAAAACCGGCCGGGCGTTTCATCGGGTCACCGAGGCGCGGGTCAGCCGCCCCATCGCGTCGCCGGCCACGCGGTAGCGGGGGGCGTCCGGCTCTTGCTCGTCGGCGAGCCCGAAAACGGCGACGAACTCGGTGGCTTCGCCGCTGGCTAGCAACAGCACCTGCGGGACGGCTTTGGCGCGCCCGTCCGGCTTGGTCAGCGCCGCCGGTCGACCTTCGACCCAGAGCGACAAGGCCATGGCCTCAGGCAATCGATGTTCGATCAGCGCGCCGTCGGCGGCGGGTGCTTGCCATTGGCCTTTTTCGCCTTGACGCAAGATGGCGTAGCCGTTGCGGGCGAAGCGGATGCCGCGAAGTTCGCCGCTCAGAATCGCTTCCTGCTGGTGCAACTCGATCAGCGCCGTCAGCCGTTGGGCTTCTTCCACCAGCCGGTCGCGCGGCCCGCCGCCCACCGAAAGCAGGGCGAAGCTGGACAGGATGCCGACCAGCACCATCACCACCATGATTTCCAGCAGGGTGAAGCCCCGCGCCGGCGCGACCATTGCGACCCTCCGCGCCGGTTCGCTAATCGTCCAGATTCCAGTTGCCGATGTCGGCGTCCACGCCTTCGCCGCCCGCTTGGCCATCCGCGCCCAGCGAGTAAATGTCGATTTGGGCGTGCTGGCCGGGATTGAGATACTGATAGGGTTTATTCCAGGGATCTTTCGGCAACCTATCCAGATAACCGCCTTCTTGCCAGCGCTGCGCGTCGGCCGGTTTCTGCACCAGCGCCTCCAATCCCTGTTCGGTGGTCGGATAGCGGAAGTTGTGCAGGCGGTACAAATCCAACTGATTTTTGATCACCCGGATATCCTGTTTGGCCTTGACCACCCGCGCCTTGTCGGGATTGTCCATGATGCGCGGCACCACCACCGCCGCCAAGATGCTCAAAATGACCACCACCACCATGACCTCGATCAAGGTGAAGCCGCGCTGGCGCGATGCGAAGCGGTTTCGGCGGCGGCGGGCTTTAACAAGGCTAGACAACATCACGAATCTCCAGAATCCGGCCGTGAGGCGGTTGGGGCTCGGCGGCGTCAGCCGCTCAGGCGCGGCTCAACCGGTACAAGGCGATTTCGCTCAACAGATTGGGCCACAGCCGCGAGCCAAGCCACGCGCGGTGGGCGTGATCCAGCACCGTGCGTTCGAGGATGTCGATGCGCTTGCGTCGGCACAGCGCTTCGAAATCGCGGATAGTGAACAGATGAACGTTAGGCGTATCGTACCACTGATAGGGTAAGGTTTTGACCACCGGCATCAAGCCTTGCAGGGCGACTTGCGCCCGGCAGCGCCAGAAGCCGAAATTGGGGAAGGTGACGATGCCTTGACGGCCGACTCTGAGCATTTCATCCAGCAAGGCTTCGGTATGGCGTACCGCCTGCAAGGTCTGGGTCATGATGACGTAGTCGAAGCCGCCGTCGCTGAAATCGGCCAGGCCCGCCTCCAGATCGGCGTGAATCACGTTGACGCCGGCTTGGACGCACTTGATGATGTTGGCGGTGTCGATTTCCAAGCCGTAACCGCTGACTTGGCGGCGGTCGCGCAAGTAAGCGAGCAGCGCTCCGTCGCCGCAACCCAAATCCAACACCCGCGCGCCGGGGCGAATCCAGTCGCTGATCAGTTCCAGTTCAGGACGCATCGCCGTTCACCTCCCTGGCCACTCTGACCAGATAGGAGCGCAAGGTTTCATAGTAGAGCGGGATCGGCATTAAAAAAGCGTCGTGGCCGTATTCGGAGGGCACCTCGACGTAACTGACCTCGCGCCCGGCGCGCACCAGCGCCCGCACGATCTCGCGCGAGCGGGCCGGGGCGAACCGCCAGTCGCTGGTAAAGGAGATCACCAGAAAACCCGCCAGGGCGCGGTGGAAGGCGGCCGCCAGATCCTGATCGAAATCGGCCGCCGGATCGAAGTAATCCAGGGTTTTGGTGATCAAGAGATAAGTATTGGCGTCGAAGCGATCCACGAAGGCTCGGCCCTGATGGCGCAGATAGCTCTCCACCTGAAACTCGGTGTCGAAATTGAAATGGAAATTCGGGGTGGCCTCGCGCAGCTCGCGGCCGAATTTGGCGCGCATCCCTTCATCGGATAAATAGGTGATGTGCCCCAGCATCCGGGCGATCATTAAGCCCCGCCGAGGCACCACGCCGAATTCGTAGTAGTGGCCGTGATGAAAATCGGGATCGGACAAAATCGCCTGGCGCGCCACTTCGTTAAAGGCGATGTTTTGCGCCGAGAGGCGCGGCGCGGCGGCGATCACCAACGAATATCGCACCCGCTCGGGAAAGGTGATGGCCCATTGCATCGCCTGCATCCCGCCGAGGCTGCCGCCGATCACCGCCGCCCATTGTCGGACGCCGAGCCGGTCGGCCAGCCGGGCTTGGCTGCGCACCCAGTCCTTGACGGTGACGATGGGAAAATCCGGTCCGTAGGGTTTGCGGGTGTCCGGATTGATGGCGGTGGGGCCGGTGGAGCCCTTGCAACCGCCTAAGTTATTGCAGCAGACCACGAAAAAGGCGTTGGTGTCGATCGGCTTGCCCGGTCCGATGCAGTTGTCCCACCAGCCCGGTTTGCTCGGATCGCCATCGGCGTGGTAGCCGGCGACGTGGTGGTCGCCCGACAGCGCGTGGCAGATCAACACGGCGTTGCTGGCGTCGGGATTGAGCGCGCCGTAAGTTTCATAGACGATTTCGTATTCCGCCAGCGAGCGGCCGCAATCGAGCGCCAGCGGTTCGACGAAACGCGCGGTCTGCGGGCTGACCAGCCCGACCGAATCCGGAGGAAAAGTGTTCGGCATCGTGCTTCTGAACGGGGGTTGAGCCTTGAGGGATGGCGCGAAGACGGGGATGCCAGTCTAATCGGCGCCGGGACTGACGGCAACGGCTTAAGGCAGGATTAAATCCATAAAATTTTCATAGCGTTGGAATAGTGGGATGCTAAGGCGACGCGGCGGGCTCGATCCCTGGCGGCAGCCGGCGCGGGCCGGTGACCCGCAGCCGCTTGTCGCGGCTGGTCTGGCCGGCCAGCAAGGTGACCTGACTTTGGCCCACGCCGAACAAATCCGCCAGAAATTCCCGCAGCCGGGCGTTGGCTTTGCCATCCACCGGCGGGGCGGCGATGCGGACCCCGATTCGGTCGCCGCGCGGCTCCAGCCATTGATCGCGGCCGGCGCGCGGTTGGAGCCGAACGTTCAAAATCAAATCCGCGCCCTCCCAGCGGTAGCTGTCGAGCGCCATGGTTTCAGCGCGCTCCGACCCACAAGCCGAGTAAATCCTGGAGCAGCAAGCTGATGAAAATCAGCGCCACGATCGCCAGCATGGGCGATAAATCCACTCCCGCGATCGGCGGGAGCAAGCGTCGGGCCGGCTGCAGCAAGGGCGCGGTCAGTTGGGCCAGCAAGCGCGCCGCCGGATGGTAGGGATCTGGGTTGACCCAGCTCAGGATGGCCTGAATGATCAGCCCCCACAAGTAAATATTGATCAGCAGCTTGAACAGTTCGCCCGCCGCGATGAGGATCAAGCCGCCGATTCCGGCATCGCGACCGACGAGCAAGGTGACCAGCAGCACCTCAAGGAACTGCAAGACGAAGGCGAGCACCAGCGACGCCACGTCCAGCCCCTTGTAGCCCGGCACGATCCGGCGCAACGGCAACAACAGCGGATTGGTGATCCGCACCAGAAATTGCACCAGCGGGTTATAGAAATCCGCGCGGACGCACTGCAACAAAAAGCGCAGCATCACCGCCAGGATATAAAAGCCAAAGAGCGTCTGAATCAGAAAAATCGTAGCCGTCACGGTGAGTCCCCTAGTAAATCACCCAGTTCGCGAGACCGTTGCCGGGCCGCTTCCAGCGCCTTGGCCAGCAGCGCTTCCAGACCGCCCTCGCGAAGCACTCCCAGCGCGCGCTCGGTGGTGCCGCCCGGCGAGGTGACCCGGACGCGCAAGGTGGCGGGACTTTCCGCGCTTTCCAACGCCATCTTGGCCGCGCCGAAGGCGGTCTGCAGGGTCAGTAGCCGAGCCTTGTCCTCGTCCAGACCCAAGGCGAGCGCCGTCTGTTCCAGCGCTTCCATGACCAGAAAAAAATAAGCGGGACCGCTGCCGGACAGGGCGGTGACCGTATCCAGCAGCGTTTCGTCATCCACCCAAACCGTCACGCCGACCGCCCGCAGCAGCGATTCCGCCAGCTGGCGGTGGTCCTCGGTGACAAATTCGTTAGCGAACAGAGCGCTGGCGGCGCTGCCGACCAAAGCCGGCGTGTTGGGCATGGTCCGCACCAGCGCCAGCCTTCCCCCGCCCAGCCAACGGCGCAAATCCCGCTCGCGCACGCCGGCGGCGACGGAAATCACCAGCGGGGCGCGGGCTTGGAGCGCGGGCGCCAATTGTTCGGCGACGCCGCGCAAGATTTGCGGCTTGACCGCCAGGACCACAATGTCGGCGGCGGCGATGGCGGTTAAATTATCGGGGTCGGTATGAACGCCGTGGCGGCCGCGCAGAAATTCGCGCTGGGAGGCGTCCGGTTCGGCGACCCAGATCCGGCTGGGGTCGTGACCGCCGGCGATTACCCCGCCGATCAAGCTACGCGCCATGTTGCCGCCGCCGATAAAGGCGATAGGGAGTGCTTTCATCACCACCTCAGGGTGTGGGTTGGCAGGATTGCGAGTCGGCCCGAGCGCCGCGCCCTAGTACCGTAGAGCTTCAGGGTTTGCCAGCCGCCAGCCGGTTGATCTGCTCGCCGATACTGACAATGCGATTGTCGCTTTGATAGAGCGTGTAAATCCGTTGCTGGTCGCCGTTGCTAAGGCGCTGAAACGCGGCGTAGTCTTCCTTGGGTAAGCCCTCGCGCAGGGCGTTGTCGAACGCCGCGCGGTCCAATCCCGGCGCCAGCAATCGTTCGGACTCCGCGTTCGCCGCGGCGGATGCGAACGGAGCGGGATGGGTCTGGACGGTGATCAAAACCGCTGCCTGGTGCTTGGCGTCTTCTTCGATCTCGCGCAAATAATAGTCATCGGCGGCGAGCAGCGGCGCGGGCAGCGTCGCCGTGGCGATCAGCCAGGCGGCTAGAGACAGTTTTCGAATCGGGACGGGTGACGACATCGCTCGGTTTCCAGGACGATAAAACGTTTTTTGCCAGTCGTTTGAAGCTAATTTATGTTATGAACCCACTAGCATACTGTAAATGGCTCGTTCAGGCGCGGGGGCCGAACAGGGCGGTTCCGATCCGCGCCAGGGTGCTGCCTTCCGCGACCGCCGCTTCCAGATCGTCGGTCATGCCCATGGATAAGGTATCAAGCAGCAGACCCTCCGCAATCAATCGCTCCTGAAGCGCCCGCAAGCGGGCGAACGGTTCGCGCTGGGCCGCCAGGTCCGTCGAGGGCGCGGGGATCGCCATCAGACCGCGCAGCCGCAGGCGTGGCAGCGCCGAGACGGCCCGAGCGACGGCGGGGAGCTCCGCTGGATCCAGGCCGTGCTTGCTGGATTCCCGACTGATATTGATCTGAAGGCAGATGTTGAGCGGCGGCGGTCGGGCGGGCCGTTGCGCGCTCAAGCGCTCGGCGATTTTCAACCGATCCACGCTGTGCGCCCAGCTGAAACTCTCGGCGATGGCGCGGGTTTTGTTGGCTTGAATCGGGCCGATGAAATGCCATTCCAGATCGAGCGCCGCCAGCTCGGCCATTTTAGTCAAGGCTTCCTGAAGATAGTTCTCGCCGAAGCAGCGCTGGCCGGCGGCGGCCAAGGCGGCGATGGCCGCCGCCGGCCGGGTTTTACCGACCGCCAGCAGCCGGACCGATCCGGGCGGGCGCTGGAAGCGGCGTTCGGCGTCGCGGATGCGGGCCAGCACCGCGTGCAGGCGCTCGGCCAACTCAGTGTTCATATTCGAGGCTCCGGCTGGAATGCCGCGCGGTGTGACGGGAGGTTGCGCTATATACTATTCGAAATCGGCTTTTGAAAACCGCCCGCCAGCGGGCTACGCCAACATGTCCTTGCAGGAGCAACCGCCGTGACCCTCGACGAATTATTGAGTTTTTCCGTCAGCAACAATGCCTCGGACCTCCATTTATCAGCCGGACTGCCGCCGATGATCCGGGTGGATGGCGACGTGCGCCGCATCAATGTTCCGCCGCTCGAACACAAAGTCGTGCACGGTTTGATTTACGACATCATGAACGACAAGCAGCGCAAGGATTACGACGAATTCCTGGAATGCGACTTTTCGTTTGAAATCCCCAAACTGGCGCGGTTCCGGGTCAACGCCTTCAACCAGGATCGCGGCGCGGCCGGCGTGTTCCGCACCATTCCGACCCTGATCAAGAGCCTGGAAGATTTGGGTTGCCCGCCGGTGTTCCGGGATTTGATCTCCGCCCCGCGCGGGCTGATTCTGGTCACCGGCCCGACCGGTTCAGGAAAATCCACCACCCTGGCGGCGATGATCGACCACATCAACAAAAACGAATACGGCCATATCCTGACCATCGAGGATCCGATCGAATTCGTGCATCAAAGCCAGCGCTGCCTGCTCAACCAGCGCGAGGTGCATCGCGACACGCTCGGCTTCAACGAAGCGCTGCGCTCGGCGCTGCGCGAAGATCCCGACATCATTCTGGTCGGTGAAATGCGCGATCAGGAAACCATCCGCCTGGCGCTGACCGCTTCCGAAACCGGCCATTTGGTGTTCGGCACCTTGCACACCAGCTCCGCGCCCAAGACCATCGACCGGATCATCGACGTTTTTCCGGCCGGCGAAAAACCGATGGTGCGCTCGATGCTGTCCGAATCGTTGCGGGCGGTCATTTCGCAGGCGCTGCTCAAGAAAAAGGGCGGCGGGCGCACCGCCGCTTGGGAAATCATGGTCGGCGTGCCGGCCATCCGCAACTTGATCCGCGAGGACAAGGTCGCGCAGATGTATTCCTCCATTCAGACCGGCGCGGCTTACGGCATGCAGACGCTCGACCAGCATTTGCTGGAGCTGATCAAGAGGGGTCTGGTCAACCGCGACGAGGCCATCACCTACGCTCAGAATAAGGCATCGTTCCGTCAGGGATAACGCGGGATCGGCGGCACCGCCAGGCTAGAACGATGGTTTGTCGGGCGGCCGGCCGGAGTTCCCGCCGACACCCGCGCCGAGGCTGATGGTTTACAGGCTTTTGACGGGTTCGCGGGTCTGATAAGCCAGCCGATAATCGCCGGCCAATTCGCGCGCGCCGGCCAGCAGCGCGCGGCCGCCGCACGCGAACACCGTGACGTCAGCCACGCCTTGCGCGATGTCGAGCCAGCTGCGCGCGAGTTCCAAGACCTCGCCTTCAAAGCAGCCGGGCGCATCGCCGGCGGGGCACGCGAGCCGGCTGGGGATGGACCAGTCTTCCAACAAGGGTAAGGCGGCGATGGCGCCGGCCGGCAGGCCGGGCGTCATGATCCTGGAGGGCTGCGGTCGAAAGGGTAGCGGCGACGCCAGTTCGAACAGAGCGAAGGGTTTGGTGCGCGGTTGCCGGGCGCGTAGGACTCGCGCCAGGAACACGATGGGCGCAATACCCTCGCCATCGGCTAACAGCACGGCGCGGGGTGTGGCGGCGGCGGCATCGAACGGCTCGCCGAACGGTCCGCCGACAGCGGCTTCGCGCGCCGTGGCCGGCATCGAGGCGCCGCGTTGCAGGCAATCGGCCCAGCCCTGGTGGGGAGATGGCTGTAGCACCGCCCAAGCCGTCCCGTCGATTCCCAAAAAATGGCCGGGTTGCAGGGCGGCCGCCAAGCGGGTGCTGACCCGCAACAGGGCATAACCGCCAGGATAGGTTTGGTGGGACAGCACGAGGTCGGTTTTTGCCAGGGTTTCGTTCATGCTTGGTCGATCAGGATTTAATCCTGGCCACCTTCATAAATCACCCGACCTTCCAGCAACACCTGGGTAACCCGGCCGGGCAAGTCCCAGCCCAGGAACGGGCTGTTCTGACCCCGGCTGCGCAAGTGGTCGGCCGTCACCCGCCACTCCCGGACCGGGTCGAAGACGCAAACATCGGCCGGCGCGCCGATCCCCAGATGGCCCCGATCCAAGCCCAGGATGCGAGCCGGTCCCCAAGTCAGCCGCTCCAACGCCGCCGGCAGCGCCAGCGCGTCGGTCCGGGTCAGGTGCAGGCTCAAACTCAACAAGGTGTCCAGGCCGGAGATGCCGGGTTCGGTGTCGCCGAAGGGGGCTTGCTTGGCGTCGGGATCGTGGGGTTGATGGTCCGAGCACAGCGCGTCCAACGCTCCGCTGGCCAAACCGGCGCGCAGGGCGTCCCGGTCGCGTTCGCCCCGCAGCGGCGGGCAAACGTGACAGCGGCTGTCGAAGCCGGCCAGATCGATTTCGCTCAGATGCAGGTGATGGATGGCGACATCGGCGGTCACCGGCAACCCTTCAGCCCGCGCCCGCGCCACCAGCTCCACCGAGCGGGCGCTGGAGAGCCGGCAAAAATGCACCCGCACCCCCAGATCGCGGATCAGTTCCAGATCGCGGGCGAGCACGCCGGTTTCCGCCGCCGCCGGCACGCCGGACAAACCCATCCGGGTCGCGACGCGGCCCTCGTGAGCCAATCCCTGACCCAACCAAGGATCGAGCGGCGTCAAAAACACGGTCAGATCGAAGGTGGCGGCATATTCCAGCGCCCGCCGCAACACCCGGGTATTGGCGATCGGACGGCCGCCGTCGCCGACGCCGACGCAACCGGCCTCCTTGAGGGCGGCCATCTCCGCCAGCCGCTCGCCGCGCAAACCGTGGGTCAGCGCGCCCAGCGTCAGCACCCGCGCCTGACCGGCCGCCTCGGCGCGGCGGCGGATCCATTCCACCACCGCCGGTTCGTCGATGACCGGGTCGGTGTCGGGCGGACAGACCAGCGTGGTGATGCCGGCGGCGGCGGCGGCGCGGGCTTCGCTGGCGATGGTCGCCTTGTGTTCGTGTCCGGGTTCGCGCAGCCGGGCGCAGAGGTCGATCAGGCCGGGGCAGACCACGCGCTCGCGGGCGTCGATCAGCCGCTCGACGCTGAAACCGTCCGGCGGCCGACCGATGCCGGCGATCCGGCCGTCCGCGATGAAAACATCGGTCACCATGTCGATCTGATGGGCCGGATCGATCACCCGGCCGCCGCGAATCACGGTGCGCATCAGAGATTCTCCCCGGCCGGGTGAGCGTGGTTGCCCAAGGTGATCGACATGATCGCCATCCGCACGGCGATGCCGTTAGTAACTTGTTCCAAAATGACTGATCGCGGCCCGTCGGCCACCCGTGAATCGATTTCCACGCCTCGGTTGATCGGGCCGGGATGCATGACGATGGCGTCGGGCTTGGCCAGCGCCAGCCGCTCCTCGGTCAGGCCGTAACGCTCGAAAAATTCCGGTTCGCTCGGCAGCAGCGCGCCTTCCATCCGCTCCTTCTGCAAGCGCAACATCACCACCACATCCACATCCTTCAAGCCCTCGCGCGGGTCGAGAAACACCCGCACTCCCAGGCTTTCGACGGCGAACGGCAACAGGGTGCGGGGCGCGACGACCCGAATCTCGGCGACGCCGAGAATGTTGAGCGCGTGGATCAGCGAACGCGCCACCCGCGAGTGCAGGATGTCGCCGACGATGGCGACTTGGAGCTTGGCGAAATCCGGTTTGTGGCGGCGGATGGTAAAGGCGTCCAGCATTCCCTGCGTGGGATGGGCGTGGCGGCCGTCGCCGGCGTTCAACACCGCGATGTGCGGTTTGACGTGTCGGGCGATGAATTCCGCCGCGCCGCTTTGCTGGTGGCGCACCACGAACATATCGCACTGCATCGCCTCGATGTTGCGCAAGGTATCCAGCAGCGACTCGCCCTTGACCGCCGACGATTGCGCGATATTGAGGGTGATCACATCGGCGGACAGGCGCTTGGCGGCCAGTTCGAAAGTGGTGCGGGTGCGGGTGCTGGCCTCAAAAAACAGATTGACCACCGTTTTGCCGTGCAGGGTGGGCAGTTTCTTGACCCGGCGCTCGGCGACCCCGTGCAGCGATTCGGCGGTATCGAGTATCTCGATCAGATGCCGGCGGCTCAAGCCTTCGACGGTCAGAAAGTGTCGCAAGCGGCCTTGGCGGTCCAGTTGCACGTCGGAAGCGCTCATGGTGTGTTTTGCAGCAACAGTTGCAAGGGTTCGGGTCCGGTCAGTTGGATGTGGCTGCCGGCGGGCAGCTCCAAGCGCGAACCGGCGACGTGCGCCTCGATTGGCAACTCGCGGCCGCCGCGATCCACCAGCACCGCCAGCAGCACCGACGCCGGCCGGCCGTAGTCGAACAGCTCGTTCAACGCGGCGCGGATGGTGCGGCCGGTGTAGAGCACGTCATCGACCAACACCAAATGGCGGCCGTCCACGTCGAACGGCAGTTCCGAGGGTTTGACCTGGGGATTGACGCCGATCCGGCTGAAATCGTCGCGGTAAAAGGAAATATCGAGCTTGCCGAGCGGCGCGGCAACCTCGAGCCGCTGGCGCAAGCGGTCGGCGACCCAGACGCCGCCGGTGTGGATGCCGACCAGCGCCGGCTCGCCGATCCCGCGCCGGGCCAGCAGCTCCCGCAGTTGCACCGCCATCGCCTCGATCAAGAATTCGGCGTCGCGCATGAGCAGGGATTCCGTTGTTGGTTGAACCAGCTTTCCAAAATGACCGCCGCGGCCCCGGCGTCCGAGCCGGGATCCCGCCGGCGCGCGCGGCCGCCCGGCGATTCGAACGACCGCCGTTCGGCTTCCCAGGACGATAGCCGCTCGTCGATAGTGGCGACCGGCAGGCCGAAGCGGCCGTGCAACTGACGGCCGAACCGCAACGCCGCCTCGGTCACGGCATTGGCGCTGCCGTCGGCGTGGCGCGGCGCGCCGACCACCAGCACATCCGGCCGCCATTCGGCGATCAATCGGCCGATGGCTTTCCAATCGATGCCCCGATCCCGACCTGGCAGCACGCACAAGGGGCGGGCGGAACCGGTAATGGCTTCGCCGGTCGCGACGCCGATGCGGGCCAGGCCGAAATCGAAGCCCAGCGCGGCGTGCCCCGGTCGAACCGTCGCGGCCGGTCCGCGATCAGGCGTGACCGGCATTGGAAGACAGCAAGTTCAGATCGACGCCTAACAAGGCGGCGGCGGCGGCCCAGCGTTGCTCGCTGGGTTTGTAAAATAGAATATCGGGATCGGCCGGGGTCGATAGCCAGGCATTCTCCGCCAGCTCCCGTTCCAACTGACCCGGCCCCCAGCCGGCGTAGCCGAGGGTGAGCAGCCAGCGTTCTGGCCCTTCTCCGCGCGCCACCGCCTGCAGGATGTCGCGGGATGTGGTGATGCCGATCTGCTCGGTCACGTGCAGCGTCGCGCCCCACTGACCGATCGGGCTGTGGATGACGAAACCTTGTTCCGGTTGGACCGGACCGCCTTGATAGACCGGCAAGGCGGCGAGGTCGGATCGGTCGGTGCGGATTTGCAGGTGCTCCAGCAACTGGCCGAGCGACAGGCCCAGCGGCCGGTTGATGATAAGACCCAGCGCGCCGCTGGCGTTGTGTTCGCTGATGTAGGTTACCGTCTGAAAAAAATTGGGGTCGGCCAGAGCGGGCATGGCGATCAGAAACTGATTGGTCAGATAGGTGGTTTCGATCATGGGGATAGTATCGGAATTCGCCAGGTTCTTGACAAGCCGGGCGTCGTGGCGCTTGCGGATGCCAGATTGGCCCCGTCGGTCCAATGCCGCATGAGGCTTGCGAACCGGGCGCTGTCCCGCCCTTACGGTCTATAACGCGCCTTGTCGGGAAAAATCCAGCGCACGCCGCCGCGCGGGTCCGGCTGGTCGCCGAGGTAGCGCGGGATCAAGTGCAGGTGCAGGTGCGGCACCGTCTGACCGGCCGCCGCGCCTTCGTTGACGCCGATATTGAAGCCGTCGGGTCGGTGGTCCGCCAGCAACGCCGCCCGGATCTCGGTGAGCAGTTGCCCCAGCTCGACCCATTCCACCATATTCAAGTCGAACAGCGAAACCACATGCCGGCGGGGAACCAGCAGGGTATGCCCCGCCGACACCGGAAAGGCATCGCGGACGGCCAAAACGCGCGCGGTCTGGCCGACGATGCGCTCCGGCGGCAACGAGCAAAACGGACAAGCGTCAGCGGACATGACAGTTCTTGGCCCTTTTGGTGAAGATTTAGCAGTGGGTCAGCGGGTTCGCAACCGGCCGCTCGGTTCGAAGCGCCAGGGCCTGGCGATATGCAGGACCTCGTAACGCTGGCGCAGCGACGCCGAGAAAGGGGCGTAGGGCGCGCCGAGCCTGACGATCCGTTGCGCCGCTCGGTCCAGTTCCGCATTGCCGGAGGAACGGATGATGCGAACCTCTTGCAAGGAGCCGTCAGCGCGGATGGAGACATCCAAAACCGGGCCGGTACTCAGATTTAAGTGGCGGGCGACTTCGGGAAAATTCAGTTCTCCGATCTGTTCGACCTTGCGCGTCCAGGCCGCGATATAAAAACCTTCCAGGGATTGGGTGTCGTTAGGATTGACCCGCTTGTCGCGAACGCCCGCATTCTCACGGCGTTGGTTTTCCGCTTCGAGGGTGGCGACTTGGCTCAATAACGCGCTGGCGTTCGAGCGGCCGCGCGCGCCGGCGCTGGCCGGCGGATTGCCCGCACCTTTCGTCGTCCGTTCCGCCGTTCGGTTCAAGCGGCCTGGTTCGCCGGCCGTGGAG
This sequence comes from Competibacteraceae bacterium UBA6584, assembly GCA_002433805.1. Classification (GTDB taxonomy): domain Bacteria; phylum Pseudomonadota; class Gammaproteobacteria; order Competibacterales; family Competibacteraceae; genus Competibacter_A. Next base: position 36,049 of record DJIW01000114.1, read on the forward strand.
GGAGCGGCCGCTGTGACGGCGGACGCAGGCGCGGATTTTACCGGTGGCGGCGCGGCGGGCGGTTTGACCGGCGGCGAGCCAGCAAGGTTTGGCTCGGCTTTTAGCGGCGGTTTGGGTTTGGGCGGCGCGCTCGGTGGCGCGCTCGGTGGCGCGCTGGCGCGCGGCGTTCGCGCGGTGTTGACCGTAACCGGCGGCTTGGCGAGCGCGGGTGGCTTGGGCAAGAGTTTGCGCGCTGGCGTCGCGGGGGGCGGAACGGAAGGCCCGGCTGAAGGCGCGCGCGCCGGCGCGCGAGGTTTCGGAGCGGCTGGCCGAACGGGCGCGGACGCGGGCAGATGGGGCGATGGGGCGACGGTTGCCGGTCCGGAAGGCGGTGCGACCACCGGTGTTTCGACGCCAGCGCCAAGCGGCGCAAGCGCGGGCTCGGACGGGCGTGCCGAGGTGTTTGAAGCCGTCGGTTCCGGCGGGGGCGGCCGCGCCGCTGGCGCCAATAGCACCACATCAAAGCGCAACGGTTTGGGAAAATGCAGCGCCCACCAGCCGGTCGGGCCGGCGAACAGCAAGAGCGCGTGCAGCCCGAGCGCCAGCAGCGAAGCCAGCGCGAGCCGGCTGATGGGGTCTTCAGCGCTGGCGATCATCCCGTTGCTCGACCACCGATCACCTCTCAACGTCGCAAGCGCCCTTCGATGGCGGCCATCAAGTCCCCGCCGATATCCAATCCGAATTGCGCGTCCAATTCCCGCGCGCAGGTGGGGCTGGTGACGTTGATCTCGGTCAGATACTCGCCGATCACATCCAAGCCCACGAACAGCAATCCCATTTCGCGCAACCTCGGGGCCACTTGCGCGCAAATCCAGCGGTCGCGCTCCCCGAGAGCCACGCCTTCGCCGCGCCCGCCCGCCGCCAGATTGGCGCGGGTCTCGCCCGCTTGCGGGATCCGGGCCAGCGCGTAAGGGACCGGCTCCCCCCCCCCCCCCCCCCGCCCGCCCGGCCCCCCCCGCCCCCGCGCGAGGGGCGGGGGCGGGTGCGCTGGGGGTGGGGCGGCGGGGCGGGGGGGGGGGGTGGNNCTCGGGGCCACTTGCGCGCAAATCCAGCGGTCGCGCTCCCCGAGAGCCACGCCTTCGCCGCGCCCGCCCGCCGCCAGATTGGCGCGGGTCTCGCCCGCTTGCGGGATCCGGGCCAGCGCGTAAGGGACCGGCTCGCCGTCGATCAGCAGGATGCGCTTATCGCCGGCGGTCACTTCGGGAATATAGCGCTGCGCCATGGTCGAGCGCCGTCCGTGGCCGGTGAGCGTTTCCAAGATCACATTGAGATTGGGATCGTTCTGGCGCAGCCGGAACACCGACGCGCCGCCCATCCCGTCCAGCGGCTTGACCACGATGTCGTGATGTTCGTTGAGAAAGGTCTTCAACCGAGCGGGATCGCGGGCGACCAGCGTCGGCGGGCAGCATTGCGGGAAGTGCAGGGCGAAAAACTTTTCGTTGGCGTCGCGCAGGCTGGCGGGCTTGTTGACCACCAGCACCCCGGCGGCTTCGGCCAACTCCAACAGATAGGTCGTGTAGATGTACTCCATGTCGAACGGCGGATCCTTGCGCATCAACAGCACATCCAGTTCCGCCAGCGCCAGTTCGCGCTCGTCGTCGAACGCGAACCAGGCTTGTTTGTCGTTCTTGACCCTCAACGCGCGCGACCGGCCGAACGCTTGGTTGCCGCGCGCGTACAAATCGGCCTGTTCGAAATAATGCAAATCCCAGCCGCGCGCCTGGGCCGCCAGCAGCATGGCGAGGGTCGTGTCTTTTTTGACGCTGATGGTGGCGATGGGGTCCATCACCACACCGAGTTTGACAGTCATGGGCAGCGGGTCCACCAGGTTGCGGGAGAGGAGTGCGCGCTAACGGGCGCGGTTGTTTCGGCATGAAATATGCCTGTTATCGAAAAATTGGCCAGCAGTAGAACGATTGTTACGGTTTCCGACATGGCATCATCGCCGTGAGTATGTTAAAAACAAACCGATCAATGGTATTAATCCATAAACGCGGCCTCGTGCTCCACGCCAACATTCAAGGATAACAGCGATTTCCAGTCGGGTCGCGCGACGGTCGTCCGACTCTAGAGTTTCGCGATTTGAGGACAGTGATGTGGCAGATGCGGTCATAACTCCCTCCACGGCGTCGTCTCCGCCGCACCCGTTCGATGTTCTGCTGCAGCTCGACCGGCGCATCCGCGAGCGCGCGCCGGCGGCGGCCAGCGCGCAGCTGTCTGAAATCAGAGGGCAACTGGCCGCGCGCCTAAGTTCCTGGAACCTGCTATTCTCGATGGATGACGTCGCCGAAATTATCCCCATCCCGCGCAGTATCACGCGGGTTCCGGGGGTGAAGCGCTGGTTGCTCGGCATCGCCAACCTGCGCGGCAAGGTGATCTCGGTTTCCGACTTGCGGGATTTTCTGACCGGCCGGTCCACGATGCAACTGCCGGCGAGTCAGTTGGTCGTGCTCCGATCCGGAGAGTGGGATTACGGATTGCTGGTGGATGAGATCATCGGGATGCGGCATTTTGGCTCCCAGCATCGCTTGCCGTCGCTCGACGCCGTCGAGGAACCGTTGCGGCCCTATGTCACGGAGGCTTTCTGGAGCGACAACCTTTGCTGGATGGTCTTCAACACGGGAAAACTATTGGCGGAGCCCGGATTTTTGAACGCGGCCGGCTAGCGTTGTTTTCAGAATCGATTTCCCCGCCGGACCAGCGGGCGGGGCGGTCATCAGGATCAAGCTTAACGAGAAAGAAAAATGCGTGATTTGCAAGATCGTTCGGCGTTGAAAGGAATGTCTTTCACCTATTTGGCGCTGTTGGGTGCGCTGGTGCTCTTCATCGTGCTGATGGGCGTCATCTTTACTCTGCTGGAACGTCAGGACCGGCAGAATGAAATCTATTTCAAACTCGTGGGCGAGCAGCGTTTCCTCTCGCGTTCGCTGGTCACCGAGGCGCTGGAGGCCGCGCGCGGCAAGGAGGCGGCGTTCGCCAAGCTCAAGGAAGGCCGCGACCGCTTCGAGCAGGCGCTGAACGATCAAAAGAGCGGCAGCGCGGCGTTGGGGCTGTCGCCCGCGCCGTCGGCGGTCCGCTCGCAGCTGGAGGAACTGGAAAACCGCTGGAAGCCGGTCAAGGCCGATCTGGATACCTTGATGGCCGGCCGCGACTCGGTGATGGCGGTCAGCAACTTTGTGCCGCTGCTGGAAAGCTCCCTGACCCAGATCGTCACTCTCTCCGACGAAATCGCCAAGAATATGTCCAACAACCGGGCCGATTCCAAGCAAGTCTATTTGGCCACCAATCAATTGCTGCTGGGACAGCGCATCGAGAGCGATCTGAAACGGATGTTGAGCGAGGGCGGCGCCGGCGTCGCCGCCGCCGCCGACCGGTTCGGGCGCAACGTCAATTTATTCGGGCGGATTTTGAAGGGCCTGCGCGACGGCGACGGCCGGCTCGGCGTCGATCGGGTCGGACTGCCCGACAGCGTGGGCAAAATCGCCGACCTCACCGAACGCTTCGGCTCGCTCGAAGCCGAAACCGGCCGCATCACCGAATTCGCGCCGGAACTGGTCAAGGTGCAGAGCGCCGCGCAGGACATCTCCCAGAAAGGCGACGCGCTGTTGGAGGCGACCACCAAATTGTTCGAAGCCTACTCCACCAGCAGCCGCCAGTTTCATCTGTTCGGCATCCCGCTCAACTATCAGATCGCTTATTTGCTGGGCGTGCTCGCCTTGATTCTGCTGCTGGCGCTGGTCTATCTGCAAAATCGCGAAAGCCGGCAACGGCTGCTCGACAGCGAGCTGCGCAAGCAAGAAACCGAGGAACAAAACCGCCGCAACCAAGACGCGATCCTGCGTTTGCTCGACGAACTCGGCAACCTCGCCGAAGGCGATCTGACCGTGCAGGCCAGCGTCACCGAGGACATTACCGGCGCCATCGCCGATTCGGTCAACTACGCCATCGAAGCGCTGCGCGATTTGGTGTCCACCATCAACAACACCTCGGGGCTGGTGGCCGGCGCGGTGCAGGAGACCAGCGCCATCGCCGACCGGCTGGCCAAATCCAGCGAAATCCAGGCCCGCCAGATCGAAAACGCCAGCGCCACCGTGACCCAGATGGCGCATTCGATGGACGACGTCTCCTCCAAAACCGCGTCTTCCGCCGAGGTGGCCGAAAAGTCGGTGGGCATCGCCCACGAGGGCGGCGACCGGGTGCGCCGCACCATCAACGGCATGAACGCCATCCGCGAGCACATTCAAGACACCTCCAAGCGCATCAAGCGCCTGGGCGAGTCCTCGCAGGAAATCGGCGACATCGTGGCGCTGATCAACGACATCGCCGATCAGACCAACATCCTGGCCTTGAACGCCGCGATCCAAGCCTCGGCGGCGGGCGACGCCGGCCGCGGCTTCGCCGTGGTCGCCGACGAAGTGCAACGCTTGGCCGAACGCTCCAGCAACGCCACCAAGCGGATTGAGACCCTGGTCAAGACCATTCAGGCCGACACCAACGAAGCGGTCATTTCCATGGAAAAGAGCACCGCCGAGGTCGTCGGCGGCGCGGGCTTGGCCGAAAAGGCCGGCGAGGCGCTGGAGGAGATCGAGAAAGTTTCCGCCAACCTCGCCGAATTGATCGACGAAATTTCCAAATCCGCCGGACAAGTCTCGGAAATGGCCTCGCGGGTATCGACCGCGATGATTTCGATCAACGAGATTACCGGGCAGACCGCCGAAAGCAGCGTATCGACCGCTTCCGCCATCGGCAAGCTCAACCAACTGGCGCGGGAACTGCGCCAAGCGGTCGCCGATTTCCGGCTCCCGGAATAGCGGTGACGACGCAATCCGACGGTCGAAGACCGCTCAGCCCGATCCCGATCAAACCGGCTTCGAGCGAAAACGGTCGGTTGGCTAGGCTATCCGCGCGGAGGTAGCGTGATGAGTTCGCATCGTGTCGCCGACAAACCCCTAGACGCCATCAAGGAAGCGATGCTGTTGGCCGTGCAGGGGATCAGGCACCATTTGGACGCCTATCGCAAGGAGCCGGCCGATCCCGCTCCGCTGGAAGCGATGATCGACGCCATCGCGCAAATTCGCGGACCCCTGCAAGCGCTGGAACATCGGAAAGCGGTGGTGTTGATCGATGAGCTGCGGGTGCTGACGCTCGGTTTGATCAAGGGCAAGTTCCAACACTGCGAGCCGTCGTTGCTGCAAGAGGCCGCCGTCCAGCTGACCGATTATCTGACCTTCTCGCTGGAGCCGGGCCAGCGGCGGGCGGAGCCCGAACTGTCCCGAATGATCGAGATGCTGCGTCACGTGCGCCAACAAGAGGCGGCGAAGACGGGCGGCGCGGCGCGGATCGTCGCCTCCGACACCGCCCGTTACGGCATTCTGGATGCGCTCAAACGCTTGCAAAAAAGCGTGGCGAGCGATTTTGAGGGTCTGATCGAACAGCCGAAATCCTGGATCTGGTTGCGCGACGAACTGAGGAATCTACGCCGGCTGCTGGCCGAGCAGGATTTGACCCGTCCAGCGTGGGGTTGCGACCGGCTGGAGCGGATCGCGGATGCCTTGGGCTGCGGAGCCGAGGCGTACCGATCCTTGGCCAGCGGCATTGTCGGGGAGATTTTGGCGGCGCTGGGCCATTATTTGGAGCCGCTGGATAGCAGCCGTCCCGCATCCGTCACGGTGTTGGATGGGATGGAAGAACACCTGGACCAGCTGGAAACCTTGCTCGGATTGCCGCCGCTACCCTTGATCGCGTCGAACGCCGCGCCGCCGGTGATTCCCTTGAAGGTGGACGCTATTCAGGAAGCCGATCTCGAGCTTGCGCTGGAGCTGGAGCCGCCAGCGGTCAATCCGGCCGATCTCGCGGGTGGCGATGAGCGCGCGCCGGTCGAGTTGAATTTGGAGCCGCGCGGATCCGCCGCGACTGTGGTCGAACAACGGGAGAACGGCGCGACGCCGATCGAGCTGCGTTTTGAGCCGCAGCCCGCTGGCGACGTCACGATGGACCGGACGCCAGATCCGGCGCTGGAGGAGTGGTCGGCGCCGTCTTTTTCGAACGACTCATCGGTCGCTAGCGACTTGCAACCACCGGTCGAGGATTTCAATCCGGAATTCGGAAGGTTGAGCCTGAGTCCGGCGGAAGCGGATGAGGCCGAAACCGCTGAAGCCGAACTGGCGGGCGCGGACGGCCGGCTTCGGTGGACTGAAGCGGTGGAAACGAATGAGTTCGAAACTGCTGAACCGGAATCCGTTTCGACCTCGCCGACCGAGCAAACCAGCGCCGAATTGATGGCGTTGATCGGCGTGGACGATTCCGACCCCGAATTCGTCGACGTGTTTCTGGAGGAAGCGCGCGAGGAGCTTAAGGTCATCCAGGATCACGTGGGCCTATGGCGGACTCAAGCTCACAACCGCGAGCTCGCTACCACCTTGCGTCGGGCCTTTCACACGCTCAAGGGCAGCGGCCGCATGGTGGGCGCGACCGTCATCGGCGATTTCGCCTGGGAATACGAAAATCTGCTGAATCAGGTGTTGAGCGGCGCGCTGAGCCCGAGCCCGGCTATTTGCGAGGCGGTCGGCATGGCGGCTTCGGCGCTGGCCCCGCTGGTGGGCGCGACCGCGCTGCGCGGCGGCGAGATCGACGCCTTGCGGCCGCTGGTGGCCCGAGCGCAAGCCTTGGCGCAAGCCGATGCCTTGGAGCCGGTTACCGCCCCGCCCTCGGCGCGCTTCGAAGCGGTTTCAAGCAAACCGGAACCCGTCGAAGAACCGCGCTCGGGTCGCCGGGTGACGCAGATCGATCCGGAGTTTCTGGAAGTCTTCATGGAGGAAGCCCGCGAGGAATTGCAACGCATCGAGCAGCAACATGCCATCTGGCGGCAAAACTTGGACGACCAGCCGGCAGTGACCACCTTGCGCCGCGCGTTTCACACGCTCAAGGGCAGCGGCCGCGTGGTGGGCGCGACCGAAATCGGCGACTTCGCCTGGGAATTCGAAAATCTGTTGAATCAGGTTTTAGGCGGCGGACTGCCGGCCTCAACGGCGGCAGCCGATCTGGTGGGCGAAGCGGGCGGCGCGTTGGAGCGGTTTCTCGAACAGCCCGCGGACAGGGGCAACGAGGCGACCATGCAGGCGCTGGTCGCGCGGGCGCAAGCCCTGTTGCAAGGCGCGCCGGCGCCCGCTCCGGCCCCGCCCGCTCCGGTCGCGCCGACCCAACCGCCGCCCGCGCCGCTCAAGCCGGCGCGGACCGTGGAGCTCAAGCCGGCGGCGGTTTCGGAAGCGGCCGCGCTGTCCGATCCCGATCAGGAGCTGATACAGGTCTTCCAGTATGAAGCGGCCGAAATTCTCGACGCCAGCGATTTGATTTTGCAGCGGCTGGCGGCGGAGGAGGAGGCAGCGGATCACGCCGCGCTGTTGAACGACTTGCGCCGGAGCATGCACACCCTCAAGGGCGGTTCGCGCATGTCGGGTTTCATGGCCATCGGCGATTTGGCGCACGCCGCCGAGTCGGTGCTGGACGCGCTCGGCAAAGGCGGCGGGCACGCCTCGCCGATCGTGCTCGAAACCCTGCAACACACTCTGGATTCCCTGAATCGAATGCTGGCGCAGGCTGCGTCCAGCGGCGAGGATCCGACCGCCGCAACCCCGTTGATCCACGATCTGCACCGGCTGGGCGACGCCATCGCCACGGGCAAGCCGATCACCGAACTGCCGGCGTCCGTGACGGCTGTTGAGCCCGCGACCGAGCGGAGCGCCGCCCAGCGGCCGACGCCGACGCTGGCCCCGCCCGCGGTCCAGACCATCACCGAACTGGATCAGGAACTCATTCAGGTTTTCAAGACCGAGGCCGGCGAGATTCTGGATTCCAGCGACGCCATCCTCAACCGCTTGCGCGAGGCTCCCAACAGCGTCGAGTTGCTCAACGACCTGCGCCGCGAGATGCACACGCTCAAGGGCAGTTCGCGTATGGCCGGCTACATGACGGTCGGCGAGTTGGCGCACGCCGCCGAGTCGATCCTGGACGGCTTGGGCAAGGGCGCCGTGCAAGGGTCGGCGCGGACCATGGACCTGATCCAGCGCGCCTTGGATCGCCTGCATCAGATGCTGGCGGGCGTCTTGGGCGGCGAGCAGCCGCCGGCGCAACGCGAGTTGATCGAGGAGCTGCAAGGCGTGAGCGGCGTTAAGAGCGCCGAGCCCCGGTCGCGGCCGCTGTTGCCGGCGGTGAGCGCCACCCTGACCGCGGCGGCGGCCGCCGCCGCGCGTCCCCCCGAAAGAGCCGTCGCCCCCGGCGCGACCTCGGCCGACAGCATCCGGGTCAGCGCCGCTTTGCTGACCACCTTGGTCAACCAGATGGGCGAGAGCAGCATCTTCCGCTCCCGGATCGATCAGGGCGTGGGCGCGATCAGCTTCAATCTCGGCGAATTGGAGCAAACCATTATACGGTTGCGCCGCCAGGTCACCCACCTCGCGAATCAGGCTGAAGCCCGGATCCAATCGCGGCAAGACCAAAGCGCCAAGGCGCACGAGGTGGAGTTCGATCCGCTGGAGTTGGACCGCTTCACCGAATTGCAACAGGTCAGCCGCTCGCTGATGGAAATCGCCGACGACTTGGGCAACATCGGCAACGCCATGGGCGAGCACGCGCGGGAAGTCACCACGCTGCTGGACCAGCAAGGCAAGGTCAACAAGGAAATCCAGCAGGGGTTGATGCGCACCGGCATGGTCCGGTTCGGCAGCATCGTGCCCCGCTTGCGGCGGGTAGTGCGCCAGTCGGCTCAGGAGTTGGGCAAACGGGCCGAACTGCTGGTCGGCGGCGAAGAGGCCGAAGTCGACCGCAACGTGCTCGAAAACATGGTCGCGCCGCTGGAGCACATGCTGCGCAACTCGCTGGCGCACGGCATCGAGACGCCGGAGCGCCGCCGGCAGGACAACAAGCCGGAAATCGGCACCATCACCCTGACCCTGCGCCGGGAGGGCGCGGAATTGGTGCTGGAACTCGGCGACGACGGCGTGGGCCTCAATTTCGAGGCGATCCGGACCAAGGGCGAGGAAAAGGGCCTGTTGTTGCCCGATCAGCCGGCGACCCAGGAAGAATTGATCGCCTTGCTGTTGCGCCCCGGTTTTTCCACCGCCACCTCGGTCACCCAGATTTCCGGGCGCGGGGTGGGCATGGATGTGGTCAACGAAGCGATCCGCGCCATGCGCGGCGCGCTGCTGATCGAAACCGAACCCGGTCAGGGCACCCGCTTCATCATCCGCTTGCCGTTCTCGCTGGCGGTCACCCAGGCGCTGCTGGTGCGGGCGGGCGAGTCGATTTTCGCCATTCCGCTGCTCAGCATCGAGTTGGTGACCCGGCTCCAGGAAAGCGAATTCAAGGCTTATCTGTCCGGCGAGCCGCTCCAGCACCGCTACAGCGAGCGCAACTACCCGATCCACAACCTCGGCTTGTTGATCGGCGGCGAGCAAATCCAGTCCTTCGACGAGGTTTCCGACCGCCGGCCGCCGACTTTGTTGTTCCGCAGCGCCGAGGCGAGCGCGGCCTTGCAGGTCGAGGCGGTGCTGGGCAACCGGGAAATCATCGTCAAGCCGGTCAGCCCGCAGTTCAACGGCGTACCCGGTATTTCGGGCGCGACAGTGCTCGGCGACGGCCGGGTGGTGGTGGTGCTGGAGCTGGCGGCGCTGGTGCGCAACATCGGCTCGCACGGCCAGCGTCAAGCCGAAACCCGCGCGCTGCGCCAGGCGCGGCAGGAGACTCGTCCAGACAAGATCAGCGTGATGGTGATCGACGATTCGATCACCATGCGCAAGGTCACCGCGCGGATTTTGGAACGCCACAACATCGAAGTCGTCACCGCCAAGGACGGTCTCGACGCGGTGGCGATGCTGCAAACCCAAGTGCCCGATCTGGCGATCCTCGATATCGAAATGCCGCGCATGGACGGATTCGAGGTCGTGGCGCACGTCCGCAACCAGCCGAGCTTGCGGGCCATGCCGATCATCATGGTGACCTCGCGCTCGGGCGACAAGCACCGCGAACGGGCGATGAAATTGGGCGCGACCGATTATTTGACCAAGCCTTATCAGGAAGAGCAGTTGATGCAATCGATCCGCCGGATTCTCGGCGAGCGCGCCTTGGAATTGATTAGCTAAGAGCCGCCAGAACCCGGCGGCGACCGCGCCGCCGGTTTTCGCGCACCGCATGGACACCGTTATGGATGCTGCTGAAAATCTCCGCTGTTTGTTGATTTCGGTCCAGGGTGGTCAAGCCATCTTGCCCAACAGCGTCATCGTCGAAGTATTGCCGTTCGCGACGCCGCTGAAGATCGAATCCGCGCCGCACTGGGTGGTCGGCGCGATGCTGTGGCGCAACCTCACCACCCCGCTGATCAGCCTCGGCCGGTTGATCTTCCGGGTGTCGGCCGAGTCCGATCTCAATTCGCGAATCATCATCGTCAACACCTTAAGCGCCGATGCCCGCCTCCCCCACTTCGGGATTTTGGGCACCTCGGCCCCGCGCCCCATCAACCTGCAACGCGACGAACTCAAGCTCAACCCGAACGTCGAGGACGCCGACTTAAAGCTACCCGGCATTTTGAGTTGGGCGCGCTATCAGGAGCAGCCGGTGATCGTGCCGGATCTGGAAGCCATCGAAGCGGTGTTGCAGCCCCTGGTCCGCCGGGCGTGAGCCGGCCGCGAGAACGTTCGCCGGCGCGCGCATGCGGCTGAGCAAAATCAAGCTGGCGGGATTCAAGTCGTTCGTGGACCCCGCCGTATTGCCGCTGCCCGGCAACCTGATCGGCGTCGTCGGCCCCAACGGCTGCGGCAAATCCAATCTGATCGACGCCGTGCGCTGGGTGATGGGCGAAAGTTCGGCGCGCAGCCTGCGCGGCGAAACCATGAGCGATGTGATCTTCAACGGCGCGGCCGGCCGCAAGCCGGTCGGTCAGGCTTCGGTCGAACTGGTGTTCGACAACGACCGAGGCCGGTTGGGCGGCCCCTGGGCCAGCTACGCCGAGATCGCCATCAAGCGGCTGGTCGGCCGCGACGGTCAGTCCAGCTACTTCCTCAACGGCGCGCGCTGCCGCCGCCGCGACATCGCCGATATTTTCCTGGGCACCGGCCTGGGGCCGCGCAGTTACGCCATCATCGAGCAAGGGATGATTTCGCGGGTGATCGAAGCCAAGCCCGAGGAACTGCGCGTCTTTTTGGAAGAAGCCGCCGGCGTGTCCAAATACAAGGAGCGCCGCCGCGAGACCGAAACCCGCATCCGCCATGCCCGCGACAACCTCGAACGGCTGCGCGATCTCCGCGAGGAGCTGGGACGCCAGCTCCAGCACCTGCAGCGGCAGGCGCGCGCCGCCGCCCAGTACCGCGACTACCGCGCCGAGGAGCGGCGGCTCAAAGCCGAACTGTTGAGCCTGCGCTGGCGCGATCTGCGCGCCGAACTACAGGCCCAGGAGCAAAACCGCCGTCGGGAGGAAACCGCGCTGGAAGCGATCATGGCCGAGCAGCGCCAGGCCGAAACCCGGCTCGAAACCGGGCGGCTGCGGCGGATCGAACTCAGCGACGCCCACAACGACGCGCAAGGCCGCTACTACCAAACCGGCGCGCGGATCAGCCGGCTCGAACAGTATTTACAACATCAACATGACTTGCGGCGGCGGCGCGAAGAGGAACGCCGGCAAACGGCGGCGGCGCTAGAACAACTGGAAGGCCAACTCAGCCAGGACCGGGGCCAGCAACAGGCTTGGCTTGAGGCGCTGGCCGCCGCCGAACCGGAACTGACCGGCGCGCGAATCGCCGAGGCGGCGGCCGACGCGGCCTTGACCGCCGCCGAGGAGACGCTGCGCGGCGAGCGGGCCGCATGGGATGAATTCAGCCAGCGCGCCGGCGAGCGCCAGCGGCAAATCGAGGTGGAGCGCACCCGGATCGAACACCTGCAACAGCGCTTGCTGCAAGGCGAGCAACGCTTGGAGCGCTTGCGCCAGCAGCGGGAGCAGTGGGGGGCGGAGGCGGCGGACCGCGAACGGACCGACTTGGAGAGCCTGGAACCCGCGCTCGCCGAAACCGTCCAGCGCGAGCAGGAACGGCTGGTGATGCTCGAACGGGAAGCGATTGAAACGCGGGACGCCTTGCGGCGGGCCGATCTTCAAATTCGGTTGGCCCGCGAGCGGATTGAAGCCGGGCGCGGCCGGCTGAGCTCGCTGCAGACCTTGCAAGAAGCCGCGTTGGGCCGCGACGAAGACGACTGTAACGACTGGTTGCGGGCGCAAGGGCTGGACCGAGCGCCGCGCTTGGCCGAACAACTCGAAGTGGAACCCGGTTGGGAAGATGCGGTTGAAACAGTGCTGGCCGACTGGCTGGATGCGGTGTGCGTGGATGAACTCGACGCGCCGGCGCGGGCGGTCGCCGAGTTGGGTTCGGGCCGGTTGACCTTGCTGGAGTCGACGGCCGTCTCGCCGGGCGAACCGAGCTCCGGACTGGCGGCTAAAGTGACTTCCTCGTATCCGCTGACCGACTTGCTGGCCGGCGTGGCGATTGCCGCCGATTGGAATGAGGCGCTGGCGCGCCGCGCCGGTTTGGCGGCTAACGAAAGCCTGATTACGCCGCAAGGTGGGTGGTGCGGGCGGCGTTGGCTGCGGTTGAGGCAGGCCGAGGACGATGGCGGCGTGTTGCGGCGCGAGCGCGAAATCCGCCGGCTGGAAGCGGAATTGCGCGAAGCCGAGGCCGAACTGTCCGAGCAATCGGCGCAGGCGGAACAGCTGCGCGCCCTGCTGCATGAGGACTTGGAACAGCAGCAACGGGACGCGCGACACCGCCTCGGCGAACGCCAGCGCGAGCACGGCCACGCGCAAGGTCAGCTACAGGCGCTGCGGGAACGCTGGCGGCAGGCGCGAGAACAACAGTCCAGGATCGCCGAAGAACAGGCCGAACTTGAAATCCAACACCGCGACGATCAGGAACAACTCCAACTGGCGCGCTGGCGGTTGGACGAGACGCTAGCGGACCAGAAAACGCTCCATTCCCAGCAGGCCGACCTAGCCGAAAACCGGGAGCGGGCGGGCGAGGCGCTGCGGCAAAGCCGGGCGCGGGCCGAGGCCGCGCGGCGGGAGGCGGCCGGACACACCACGGCGGTCGAAACCTTGCGCGCCCGACTGGAGGCGGTCCGGCAAGCCTTGGAACGGTTGGACGCGCAGCGCCAGCAGCTGCGGCTCCGGGCCGGGCGTTTGGATCAAGAGGGCGGCGGCGACGCCGACGGCGCGCTGGCGGCAGCCGAGGACGATCTGGCAAGGCATCTGGACGGCCAGCTCGAACTTGAAAACGAACTGGCGCGGGCACGACAAGCGCTGGAGGCGCATGAAGCGGAACTGACGGCGCAAGAGCAGCTGCGCGCCGGCTGCGAACGCCGGGCCGAAGGCCAACGCCGGACCATCGAGGACCGCCGGATCGCATCGAGCGAAACCCGCGTCCGCCAACAAAATTTAACCGAGCAACTGCGCGAACTGGACGCCGAACCGGAAACCGTGCTCGGCGGCTTGCGGCCCGAGGCCAGCGAATCGGCTTGTCTGGAACGGCTGGCTCAGGTCGAGCGCCGGCTCCAGCGCTTGGGTCCGATCAATTTGGCGGCCATCGAGGAATGCGCGCAAGTGACCGAGCGTAAAAGCTATCTGGACGCCCAAAACGATGATTTGACGACCGCGCTGGCCGCCTTGGAAAACGCTATCCGCCAGATCGACCGCGAAACCCGAGCCCGCTTTCAGGATACCTTCGAGCGGGTCAACGGCGGGCTGGGCGAATTGTTCCCGAGGCTGTTCGGCGGGGGGCAGGCGCAGCTGGTCTTAAGCGACGAGAATGTGCTGGAAGCCGGCGTCACAGTCATGGCCAAGCCGCCCGGCAAGCGGGTCGGCTCCATCGGATTGCTGTCCGGCGGCGAGAAAGCCTTGACCGCCATCGCCTTGGTTTTCGCCATCTTCCAACTCAATCCCGCCCCTTTTTGTCTGTTGGATGAGGTAGACGCGCCGTTGGATGAAGCGAACGTCGGCCGGTTTGGCGCTTTGGTGCAAGAACTGTCCGAGCAGGTACAATTTATTTTTGTCACCCACAATAAGGCCACCATGGAAATCGCCCGGCATCTGGCCGGCGTGACCATGCAGGAGCCGGGCGTCTCCCGCCTGGTGGCGGTCGATGTCGAGGCGGCGGCGCGCTTGGTCGAGGCGAGTTATGGCGCCTGAGACCGCCTCCTGACCCAACGGTTTTATCCGCGGCGCGCCGATAGGATAATGCGGCGGCCGGCGGCATTTGTTAAAGTAAATCCTTTACAGCACGAGCGGTGGGGCACTGTCCCCGACCCTTGGCGCGGCGTCGCTGGGGGCAACCGCATTCATAAGGCAATCGTGGCGAAAACTGGTTGCGGCTGGCGCAATCTGGGGCCTTCTATTTATGGAAGAGAAAACGCAATTACAGTGGTTGCTGGCCGGTATCGGGGTGGTCGTCGTCGCCCTGATCTACCTTTGGGGCATCCGCGCCCGTTTGAAGGAAGAACTCCGCAAACGCCAGCGCCGAACGTCGGCCAGCGAACCTCGATTGGGAGAAACCGATCCCAATGTTTCGGAAGAAGTCGCCGAGGAAGCGCATGAGATCGGCGACTTGGGCCGAGTGACGCCCGACCATCATCTGGCCGATAAGATTTTGGTGGAGGTGGAAGTCCGGCCGCTGCCGCGCGCGGAGGGCGCCGGGCGCGCGCCGGCCAGGGAATCGCCGCTGGCGTCGAAAAAAGCGGCGGCCGAGGAGGGGGCCAAGCCGCGCATTGCGAACGAAGCCGCCGGACCCAAGCCGGCGGACTTGGCCAAGGAGGCGCAGCCCGACCCGCAATCGTCCTCGCGCTCCAACAAGATGACGGTCGCCCTGACCATTCTGGCGCCGCGTCACCGCATGTTTAAAGGCCATGAAATTCAGACGGCGGCCGAGGAAGCGGGTTTCCTGCTCAGCGAGGCCGGTCTGTTCGAGCGCCACCCTGAATCGGCGACTTCGATGTATACGCCGGTGTTCAGTCTGGCGCACCTGCGCAAACCGGGTTCGTTTCAACCCGAAACCCTTTCGGAGCTGATCACGCCGGGCTTGTTGGTGTTCATGACGCTGCCCGGCCCCTTGGAAGGGATGAAGGCTCTGGATCTGTTGGTGCTGTCGGTCGATCAGGTGGCGCGCAAGCTCAACGGGGTGATTTGCGACGAACACCGCCGCAAGCTGACCAATCAGGGTCTGATGAGCTTGCGCGATAAAGTCGGCCGGCTCGAACTGCCCGCGCGTTAGCCTTCCGTCCCGCCTGACGCGCCATGACGGCTTCCAGCGCCGCCGACCGGATCGCGGAACTCCGCGCCGAAATCGACCGGCATAATTACCGCTATTACGTGCTGGACGATCCGGAGGTTCCCGACGCCGAGTACGACCGGCTGTTTCGGGACTTGCAGGCGCTCGAACACCAATATCCCGAACTGCTCGACGCCGCGTCGCCCACCCAGCGAGTCGGCGGCAAGGCGCTGGATCGCTTTGCGCCGGTCCGGCACCGAGTCCCCATGTTGTCCATCCGCACCGAGACCGATATCGGTCCGGGCGGCGCGCGCGCCTTCGACGCTCAAGTGCGGCGCGAGCTGGGCTTGGGCGAAGCCGATCCGCCCGTGGAATACGCGGGTGAGCTGAAGTTCGACGGCTTGGCGATCAGCCTGCGCTATGAAGGCGGCCGGCTCGTCCAAGCCGCCACTCGCGGCGACGGCGAGACCGGCGAGGACGTCACCCAAAACGCGCGCACCATCAGAGCCATCCCGTTGCGGCTGCGCGGCGCGGCTCCGGAGGTGTTGGAAGTGCGCGGCGAGGTGTACATGAGCCGCGCCGATTTCGAGCGCTACAACGCCCGCCAGCGCGCGGCGGGATCGCCGCCGTTGACCAATCCCCGCAACGGCGCGGCCGGCAGCATCCGCCAGCTCGATCCGAGCGTCACCGCCACGCGCCCGCTGTCGTTTTTTGCTTACGGCGTCGGTGAAATCAAGGGCTGGGACGCGCCCGCCACCCATGCCGAGATGGTGCGGGCGCTGGTGGATTGGGGGTTGCCGGTGTCGCGCGAGCGCGCCTTGGCGCGCGGCGCGGAAGGCTTGAGCGCTTTTCATCAAGCGATTGCCGCGAAACGCGATAGTTTGCCGTTCGACATCGATGGCGTGGTCTACAAGGTCAACCGCTTGGACTGGCAGCGCCAGTTGGGGTTTCGCACCCGCGAGCCGCGCTGGGCGGTGGCGCACAAGTATCCCGCTCAGGAAGAATTGACCGTGGTCGAGGCGATTGAGGTGCAAGTCGGCCGCACCGGCGCGATCACGCCGGTGGCGCGGCTCAAGCCGGTGTTCGTGGGCGGCGTGACCGTCACCAACGCCACCCTGCACAACGCCGATGAAATCGCCCGCAAGGACGTGCGGGTGGGCGATACCGTGCAAGTGCGCCGGGCGGGCGACGTGATTCCCGAAGTGGTCGGGGTGGTGTTGGAACGGCGTCCGCCGGACGCGCGACCGTTCGCCATGCCGAAAACCTGTCCGGTGTGCGGATCGCCCATCGCGCGTCCGGAAGGCGAGGCGGTGGCGCGGTGCGCGGGCGGCTGGCAGTGCCGCGCCCAGCGCAAGGAAGCCATCCGCCATTTCGCCTCGCGGCGGGCGCTGGATATTGAAGGCTTGGGCGATAAAGTGATCGAGCAACTGGTCGAGCGCGAACGGGTGCGCGATCCCGCCGATTTATTCTCGCTCGACGCGGCGGCGGTGGCCGAGCTGGAGCGCATGGGTGCGAAATCCGCCAGCAAGTTGATCGACGCCCTGGAGCGGGCTAAGAGCACCAGCCTGGCGCGATTGCTGTACGCGCTGGGCATCCGCGGCGTCGGCGAGTCCACGGCATCGACCTTGGCGGAGCACTTTGGCGCGTTGGACGCGCTGATGGTCGCGGAGCCCTCGCGCCTTCAGCAAATCCCGGATGTCGGACCCGTTGCGGCGGCGGCCATTCAGGCTTTTTTTAGCGAGCCGCTCAATCAAAAGCTCATCGCCAGGTTGCGCGCGGCCGGCGTCGTCTGGTCCGAGGCGGCGCAACCCAGAACGGCGGATCGCTCGCTCGCCGGTAAAACCGTGGTGCTGACGGGCGGTTTGGAATCGCTGAGCCGCGATGAAGCGACCGCGCGACTGCGGGCGCTGGGGGCCAAGGTGGCGGGCAGCGTATCCAAAAAAACCGATTATGTGGTCGCGGGCCGCGATGCGGGTTCCAAATTGGACAAGGCGCGGGAATTGGGGGTGACGGTGCTGGATGAGGCGGGGCTGCTGAGCGTGTTGGCGGGCCAAGCCCTCTCCCGCTGAGGGGGAGGGGCTCGGATAAAGAATCTGTCCGCCTTACTTTTTATCTTCCTTCTTTTCATCATTGGCGGCGGGCGCGGCCTCGGCCGTCGGCTTGGCCTCGCTGACCTGGATTTCCTTGACCTCGACCTTGGCGCCGGCTTTCAATTTTTCCAGATAATCGTTGACCATCCGGCTTTGCAGCATCTGGGTGATCTGCGGCTTGAGTTCTTCCATCGTCGGCGGGGTGGCGTCGCGAACATCTTCCAATTGGATCACGTGCCAGCCGAACGAGGTTTGCACCGGAGCCTCGCTGTGTTTGCCTTTTTCCATCTTGGTGACGGCTTGAGCGAACGGCGGCACCATCATGCTCGGCGAGAACCAACCCAAATCGCCGCCGTTGCCGGCCGAACTGTCGCTCGATTTGGCCTTGGCCAGCTCGGCGAAGTTGCCGCCCTTCTTCAGTTCGGCGATCACCTCCTTGGCCTTGTCCTCGGAATCGACCAGGATGTGGCTGGCCTTGTATTCCTTGCCCTTCATCGCGGCGGTCGCCGTTTCGTATTCTTTCTTGACGGCGTCTTCGCTGGGGCTATTGTCGTTCAGCATCCGGCGGATCACGCTGCTGGCGAGCAAGCTGCGCTGGACCATGGCTAACTGGCGCTTGATTTCCGGATCCTCGGCCAATTTCTGCTTGTCGGCTTCCTGCACCAACAATTCTTCCAACACCAGCTGATCGACCAGCGATTTGCTGGCCTCCACCGAATCCACCTTGGTCCGGCCGCGCAGCTGCTGGACGTATTGCTCGAAGGCCGCTTTCGGAATCGTCTTGCCGTTGACCACGGCGACCGGATCGGGAACGGTGAACTCCACCGGCTTGGCGGCCGGGGTGAGCGCGGGCGGCGCGACGGGGCCGGCCGTTACGCCAGCCGCCGCCGGCGGGGCGGTTTCCGGTTTCTTGTCTTCGGCGGCCAGCGTCGCGCCGGAGACCAGCAAAGCGGAGGACAGCGCCAGCAGTGGCAAGGTCAACTTGTTGGTCTTCATAACAGTAATTTTCACGGTGAGCTATTTTCCAGTGAGTGAGGAACGGGCTTCGTCGGGGGTTTGCGCCTTGCTGATACTCAGGGCGTGAATTTCCCGACGCATGAGATCGGCGACCGCCGCATGAACCAGCCGGTGGCGCTGGATCAACGGTTGACCGCTAAACGCGTTCGAGACGATGCGCAGGGTAAAATGGCCGCCTTCGCGCGCCCCGGCGTGGCCGGCGTGCGCGGCGCTGTCGTCCTGGATGTCCAGTTGCTCGGGCGACAGCGCGGCGCGCAAGCGCTGTTCGATCAAGGCGATGCGGTCGCTCATGCCGGCAGGACCTTGCGGAAGGGATAGACCTCGACCGCCGCGAACACGCCGGCGGCGACATAGGGATCGGCCTCCGCCCAAGCCTTGGCGTCTTCCAGCGTCGGAAAGTCGACGACCATCAGACTGCCTTGAAAGCCGGCCGGACCCGGATCGGGGCTGTCGATGGCGGGCAACGGTCCGGCCAAGATCAGCCGGCCTTCGGCCAGCAGCGCCTGCAAGCGCTCCAGATGGGCTGGGCGCGCCGCCAAGCGGCGCTCCAGACTGTCGCGCGCGTCGCGGCCTAAAATGGCGTACAACATGACTCAAGACTCCTTTGACGGACCATCGTCGGTTTTAAGATAGCGGCTCATGTAAACCGCTTGCGCCAGAATGAAGGCCACCGTCAAGCCCAGAATGCCGAACAGCTTGAAATTGACCCAGGTGTTTTCGTCGAAGGCGAACGCGACATACAGGTTAACCGCTCCCATCGCCAAGAAAAAGATCGCCCAGGCGAACGTCAGCTTGATCCACAGCGCGGGCGGAAGTTCCAATTGCGCGCCCATCATCCGCTCCAACAGCGTTTTTTGGCCGATGTAGCGGCTGCCGATAAACGCCGAGGCGAACAACCAATTCACCACGGTGGGCTTCCATTTGACGAAAATCGGATCGTGCAGCAGCAAGGTTGCGCCGCCGAAGACCAACACCAGGCCGGCGGTGACCAGCGGCATGGTTTCGATCCGGCGCTGGCGCAGCCACAGCCAGCCGGTCTGAGCCAGGGTCGCGACGATCAATACGCCGGTCGCGACATAAATGTCCGCCAGCTTGTAGGCGACGAAGAACAATACAATAGGCAGGAAGTCAAACAGCAGTCTCATGCCGGCAGCGAGGTTCCGTTTTTAGAAGGCAGGGGGCGGGTGGGCGGCAAGATCAGGCGGCCCCGCGGCGGCCGCTTCGAACGTTCGACCATCCTAAATCGCGGGCGCGCCGGTTCAATCCTCAAAGATACGATCAGGAAATAGTACAGGCTATGAGCCGTTTATTACAAATTCATCCGCTGAACCCGCAGCCGCGCTCGATCGGCCAAGCGGTCGAATGCCTGGGCGCGGGCGGCGTGATCGTCTATCCGACCGACTCCAGCTACGCCTTGGGTTGCCGGCTGGGAGACAAGGCGGCGGCGGAGAGGATCCGCCACATCCGCCAAACCGACCGCCACCACAATTTCACCCTGGTGTGCCGCGATCTGTCGGAAATCGCCACCTACGCCAAGGTCGACAACCGCCGCTACCGCTTGCTCAAGGCCGCCACACCGGGGCCGTTCACCTTCATCCTGCAGGCGACCCACGAAGTGCCGCGCCGCTTGCAGCACCCCCGCCGCAAAACCATCGGCATCCGGGTGCCGGATAACGCCATCGCCCGCGCGTTGCTGACCGAATTAGGCGAGCCGATCATGAGTTGCACGCTGAGCCTGCCCGGCGATGAGTGGCCGCTGGCCGATCCGGAGGAGATCCGGGAACGCTTGAACAACGAAGTGGATCTGCTCATCGACGGCGGTCCCTGCCAGCGCGAGCCGACCACGATGCTCGATCTGACCGGCGACGCGCCGGAACTGATCCGGGAAGGTTTGGGGGACGCCCGCCCATTTCTCTAGGCCGCGCCGGGAAGCGGTGCGTATAATCGCGTCATGCAAGACGAATTGAATACGGTGCAACTGTTGGTGGTGCTGGCTCCGCCCTTATTGTTGGCGATCACCCTGCACGAGGTGGCGCACGGCTGGATGGCCCTGCGGTTCGGCGACTCCACCGCCCACGCACAGGGGCGGCTCAGCCTCAACCCGCTGCGGCACGTCGACCCGATCGGCACTTTGCTGGTGCCGGGACTGCTGGCGGTGATCGGCGGCTTTATCTTCGGTTGGGCCAAACCGGTGCCGGTCGACTACCGCCGGCTGCGCCAACCCAAGCGCGATATGGCGCTGGTGGCGTTGGCCGGACCGCTGTCGAATTTGTTGATGGCCTTGGCTTGGGCGCTGGTGGCGCTGTTCGGCCACGGCTTGCAAGATAGCGTCGCTTGGCTGGGCAAGCCGATGTTGCTGATGGGGCTCGCCGGCATCGACGTCAACGTCATGCTCGGGGTGCTCAATCTGGTGCCGATCCCGCCGCTGGACGGTTCGCGGGTGCTGGCGGGCCTGCTGCCGGACCGGTTCGGTCAGGCCATGGCGCGTCTGGAGCCCTACGGCCTGATGATTTTGTTGTTCTTGCTCGTCAGCGGCGTTTTGAATTTGTTGCCTATCGTCAGCAGCATCCGGCATCTGATTCTCATGCTGTTCTTCTCTTGATTTCCGATCCGAACCCTCCGCGCTGTCATGGAAATTACCCTTACCGGCATCACCACCACCGGCACGCCGCATCTTGGCAATTACGTCGGCGCGATCCTGCCCGCCATCGAAGCCAGCCGGCGGCGGGACGTGCAATCGTTTTATTTTCTGGCCGACTACCACGCCCTGGTTAAATGTCAGGATCCCGCCTTGGTCCACCGTTCGCGTCTGGAAGTGGCCGCGACCTGGCTGGCGCTGGGCCTGGATGTCGACAATGTGATTTTTTACGCCCAGACCGACGTTCCGGAAATTCTGGAGCTGACCTGGATGCTGACCTGCGTCACCGCCAAGGGGCTGATGAACCGCGCCCACGCCTACAAGGCGGCGGTCGCCGACAATGTGGCCGATCCGGACAAGGATCCGGATAAGGGCGTGACCATGGGGCTGTTCTGCTATCCGATCCTGATGGCGGCGGACATTCTCATGTTCAAGGCCAGCAAGATTCCGGTCGGCAAGGACCAGATCCAACATCTGGAGATGGCCCGCGACATCGCCGCCCGCTTCAATCATGTGTACGGCGAGCATTTTGTGCTGCCGGAAGCGGTGGTCGACGAGAAAACGGCGGTGTTGGTCGGACTGGACGGGCGCAAGATGAGCAAGAGCTACGGCAACGCCATCCCGCTGTTCGAACCGGAAAAAACCTTGCGCAAGCTGATCATGCGGATCAAAACCAACTCCTTGCCGCCGGAAGCGCCCAAGGAACCGGAAGGTTGCACCTTGTTCCAGCTGTACCAAGCCTTCGCCAGCGCCGGGGAGACGGCGGCGATGCGGGCGCGGTACGCGCAAGGGATCGGCTGGGGCGAAATGAAACAAACGCTGTTCGAGTATCTGAACGCGCGCTTGAGCGAACCGCGCCAGCGGTATTGCGAACTTTTAGAGCAGCCCGGCCATATCGAGCGGATCCTCAAGCGCGGGGCGGCGCGCGCCCGCGATCACAGCGCGCCGTTTCTCGAAGAACTGCGGCGGGCGGTCGGTATCCGGCCGTTGGGCGCGTAGGGACCGTCTTGACCGCGACGTTCTCTCGCCGGCGGGCGCGGGCGGCTTGAGCGATGGACGCCGTCGCCGAAACGCCGCCGCTGGCCAAGATCGGCGGCGAACCCTACACCCAGTTGCCGCGGGATCTTTATATCCCGCCCGATGCGCTGGAAGTGTTTCTGGAGGCGTTCGAAGGGCCGCTGGATCTGCTGCTGTATTTGATCAGGCGGCAAAATCTCAACATTCTCGATATTCCGGTCGCCGACATCACCCGTCAGTATTTGGACTATCTGGCGTTGATGCGCGAATTGCGGCTGGAGCTGGCGGCCGAGTATCTGGTGATGGCGGCCTGGCTGGCCGAAATCAAATCGCGCTTGCTGCTGCCGAAACCCGCCTCGGTCGACGCGGAGGAGGAAGACCCCCGCGCCGAACTGGTGCGGCGGCTTCAGGAATACCAGCGTTTCCAACAGGCCGCCCGAGCGTTGGACGCGCTGCCGCGCTTGGAGCGCGAGCTTTACCTCGCCAGCGCGGAACCCGTCGAGCGTCAGATCGCCCCTCCGCCGCCGCCGGTCGCCTTGGCCGACTTGTTGGAGGCCCTGCGCGAGGTTTTGGCCCGCGCCGCGCTGTACGACCACCATCATATCCAGCGTGAATCCTTGTCGGTGCGCGAGCGGATGAGCCAGGTGTTGGAACGCCTGGACGCGCTCCGCTTTACGCCCTTGACCGCCTTGTTCCGACCAGAGCAAGGGCGAGCGGGCGTGGTGGTGACCTTTCTGGCGATCCTGGAGCTGCTGCGGGAGACGCTGCTGGAGCTGGCGCAAGCCGAACCGTTCGCGCCGATTCATCTGCGCAAGCGGATGTGAGGCGGGCGATGCCAGAATTGAAGGCGATTGTGGAAGCTTTGTTGCTGGCCGCCGCCGAACCGCTGTCGCTGGAGCGCCTGCTCGGGGTGTTCCCGGAAGCGCAGCGCCCCGACCGGGAAACGCTGCGCCGCGCCTTGAGCGAATTGGCGGCCGCCTGCGAGGGGCGCGGCGTCGAGTTGGTCGAAGTGGCCAGCGGATTTCGCTTGCAAGTGCCCGAGGCGTTCGCGCCGTGGGTGGCGCGGTTGTGGGAGGAGCGGACGGCCCATTATTCCCGCGCTTTATTGGAGACCTTGGCGCTGATCGCCTACCGCCAGCCGATCACCCGCGGCGAAATCGAAGCGGTGCGCGGGGTTAGCCTGAGTGGGGGCATCATGAAGACCTTGCAGGAACGCGGGTGGATCAAGGTAATCGGCCACCGCGAAGTGCCCGGCCGTCCGGCGCTGTACGCCACCACGGACGGGTTTTTGGATTATTTCAGCCTCAAAAGTTTGAGCGAACTGCCGCCGCTGGCGGCGGCGCGCGATCTGGACGCCGTTGCCGTCGATTTGGAGCGCCGCGCGCCGGCGTTGGCCGATGGCGTCTCGTCCTCACCGGGGTCTTCCGATGTCTGAACGCTTGCAGAAATTCTTAGCCCGCGCCGGTCTGGGTTCCCGCCGTCAGATCGAGGACTGGGTCCGCCAAGGCCGGATCAGCGTCAACGGTTCGCCCGCGCGGTTGGGGCTTCAGGTCGGCGAGGCCGACCGGATCCAGATCGACGGCAAACCGGTCTCGGCTCGCTCGGAGCGGCCAGCGCGCCGCGTGTTGGCCTATTACAAACCGGTCGGCGAAATGACCACCCGCCGCGATCCCGAAGGTCGACCCACGGTGTTCGAGCGCTTGCCGTGGCTGCGCGACGGGCGCTGGATCGCGGTCGGCCGGCTCGATCTCAACACCCAAGGCTTGTTGCTGCTGACCAACGACGGCGAACTGGCCAACCGCCTGATGCATCCTTCCTCGCAAGTCGAGCGGGAATACGCGGTTCGGGTGTTGGGCGGCGTGGCGTTGGAAACCTTAAAACGCTTGCAACAGGGCGTGTCGCTCGACGATGGCTTGGCACGTTTCGATGAAATCCGCGAGGCGGGCGGCGAAGGCGCGAACCGCTGGTATCACGTCATCCTGCGCGAAGGCCGCAACCGCGAGGTGCGCCGGTTGTGGGAATCGCAAGGGGTGACGGTCAGCCGCTTGATCAGGGTCCGCTACGGACCCATCGTGTTGCGGCGCGGCTTGCATCCGGGGCGGTGGGACGAATTGGACGACGCCCAGCTGCGGGCGTTGATGGCGGCGGTGGGCGATGCGCCCGAGGAGGCGCCGGCCGCCAGCGCTCGCGGGCCTTTCAAGGCCGGCGGCGCTAAGCCGAGTCGGTTTTACGGCGCTTCCAAGACGCGGGCGTCAGAAATCCGTCAGCCGCCGGCGCGGGCGGCGAGATCGGGGCGAGGAGGTGATGAGCGACGCCGCGCGGAGGACGCCCCGCGCCCGCCGTATCCATCGCGGGCGGGCGCATCGCCCAAGCCGCGCCGCGTCGCGGCGACCGCGCCGCCCTCGCGGGGGGGCTCCAATCCCTGGAATGCCGCTGGCGGCCCGGCGCGCGGTGGTCGAGGAACCGGTCCCGGCCCACAGCGGCCGCTCAATCCTGGGCGCGCAAAATTTGCCCGGTGAGACCCTTGCTATCGGGCCCCAACAGGTAGAGATAGGTTGCCAAGACGGATTCTGGATCGGCCCATCCCTCGGGGGCGCGGGCCGGGTAAGCGCGCAGGGTCAGACCGGCGCGAACTTGGCCGGGATCGACGCTGTTGACCCGGATCGGCGTATTGGTTTCCAGTTCGCTGGCCAGCATTTTCATCAGCGTCTCCGCGCCGCCCTTGGCCACCGCGTAGGCGCCCCAATAGGCCCGGCCTTCCTCGCTGGTTCGATCGGCGGTGAACACCACCGAGGCGTCCCCGGCGCGACCCAGCAGGCCCAGTAGCGCGCGCGTCAGCAGAAACGGCGCGTTCAGATTGACTTGCAGGATCCGATACCAAAGTTCCATGTCGTAGTTCGCCAGCGGCGTGAGTCCGTCGAACAAGGCGGCATTGTGCAGCACGCCGTCCAACCGGCCGAACTCGGAAGCCAGCACCTGCGCCAGATCGTCGTAATCCTTGGGGCTCGCGCCTTCCAGATTCATCGGATAAATCGCGGGCTTGGGCGCGCCCGCCTGTTCGATTTCGTCGTAAATTTGTTCCAGTTTGCGGATGGTGCGTCCGAGCAGGATGACGGTCGCGCCGTGAACGGCCAGCCGCCGCGCGATGGCGCGACCGAGGCCGGAACCCGCTCCGGTCACCAGAATGACTCTGCCTTTAAGCAGATCAGCCGCCGGTTGATAATCTTTCATAGACAAAACCTTTATCACGACGAAAGCAAGGAGACCGATTATCCTGTCGCTGACAGGGGGCGGTCGTGGCGTTTTTCGCGCCGCCGCAGCCGCCAGGCCAGCCAGAGCTTGCGCAGCGGCGTCAAATGAATGCGTTGTTCCAGCAGCCGGTAACCGCCTTCCGCGATTTCGGCCAGCAGCGCGGCCGTCAATTCAAGGCGGATCAGCAAGGGCGCCTGGGCGCGGCGGTCTTGCTCCGGCAAATACTCCAGGGCGCGGCGGTGACCGTCGCGAATCCGCTCGGCTTGAGCGGCGAACAGCTGGCGCGCGCGATCCGTGGTTTGCGCGGCGAGCAAGTCGCCCGGCTGGACGCCGTGACGCCGCATTTCATCCTCGGGCAAATACAAACGGCCCTGTCGGGCGTGCCGGCGCACCTCGTATAGCAGTTCGAACAGCAGCAGCATCGCCCCCGCTTCGCGCGCGAAGCGAGGCGTGGCGCGCCGGTCCTGGTAATTGAGAATTTCAGCCGCCAACGAAGCCGGCACGCTGCCGCGGCGGTGGACGTACAAGCTCAGTTCGCCGAAACTCGGATAAGCGTCGTAATCCAAATCCATCGCCGCGCCATCCAGGATTTCCCGGAAATATTCCTCGGGCAGATTGAACGCGGCCAAACGCGGTTGCAGGGCGCGCGTGATCGGATGTTGCGGCTCGCCCGCATACAGGCGGCCGAGTTCGGCGCGCCACCAGTCCAATTTCGCTCGCGCGACGCTGAAATCCTGGCATTCTTCGACGATTTGGGCCGTTTCCCGGCAAAACGCACCGACGGCGACCAGGGCTTGACGCTGCGCCAAGGGCAAACCGATCAGGCTGTAACGAAAATCCGAACCCGGCGGCGCCGCCAAGTGGTCGCAATAGTCATCGGGGTTCATCGGAGCATGGATCGCCTCGGCGGGTTCGCCCGCATCAACAGCATTTTTAAACCCGTGTTGGCCTGATCGGGCCATCATGGGCACGGTATTTGCTAGCCATAAGTCATTCCTGAATTCTCGTCGTAGAGCGAGGCCCATCATGATGACTATCGGCGATATCAATAAGTTGCCAGAGCGCGAGCGAGCCGTGACTCGGGCATCTTATCAGTACTATCGCGCCGTGTTGAACGGCGCGCCGGCCACCACCCGGCAACGGCTGCGGCAGTCGTGGTTGATCGAATTACGGCGGCGCTGGCCGGAAGCTTGGAGCGGCGCTCAAAGTTAATCCGGCGAACGCTGCTGGTAACGCTTGAAAAGCGGTGCGTGAGTCCCGATCAGTCGCGCCGCTGCAATTCCTGCAACAAGGGCTGTTGATCCCCGCGCCGGTCCACGCTGTTCGGATTGAAAGGCACGGTCGAGAGCGAACTGTCCTCTTCCTTCAGTTTTTTGACCGGAAAATTGGCGGGTGGTTTAGCGCCGTAGTGCGCCTTGCCCTGATCGTCGATCCAGGTGTAAATGGTTTCGGTGGGCTGCACCACGACCGGCTTGGCGTTGAGTTCGACGGTTTCAGCCGGATGTCCCTCGGGCCGACGATTGCTGTAATGCACTCGGCCTGCTCCATCCTTCCAAGTATAAACGCCCTCGTCGGCCGCCGTCAGACCGCCGGGCAGCACCGTCAATATCGCCGCCAGCAGCCTGTAAAGCGGCCTCACGCACTGATCGCCGGCCGCGCGGCGCTCCAAGTCAGTCACGCAACACCTCAGGCCCGTCTTTGGGAAGGCCATTCATTATCTGGCCCTTGGGTGAAAGGAACAATCAGCACTGGCCGTTTCGACATCAAGGTGATCCGGCGGGTGGTTGAGCCCAGGGTGCTGCCGCCTAGCGTGTGGGATCCCGCGTGCATGCCCATGGTGATCAAATCGGCGCTGCAACGGTTGGCCTCCCGCAAGATCACCTCATGCGGGACGCCGCTGACCACCCGAATTTCCGAAATGACCTGGGTTTGTCCGAGCGTCGCCCCGAGTTCTTCCGCGCAGAAGGCTTCCAACCGCCGGTGAAATTTTTCCAGGATGCCGCTGGTGGCTTCGCGGTGCAATTCTTCCACTTTTTCCGATGATAAGTAGTTGTCCATCAGAAAGCGAACCGAACTGCTCAACGGTTCGACCACGTGCAGCAAAACGATCTTGGCGTTGTACTGCTTGGCCAAGTCGACCGTGAAGCGCAACACCGGACGGGTGTAAGTGCTCAACGCCGTCGTGTACAGAATGGTTTTAATCATGGACATAGAAGGGCTCCAAACAGGTTGACCAACGCGGGATATGACAGCCGTTCGCTCAACCCGCTCCGGCGAGCAATGGGCAGTCCATGACGATAGCCTAATTCCAATCCCCCATCGCTTGCAATTCACCCGAGCAGAACGTCTCCATCCACGCCGGCGATGCCAAGCTAAAAGATCCGTTGGCGCTGAATTTTAGCGGCGTCGCCGAATTGACAGCGAGGCGCTTCAGTTTCGATATCGATTCGGACGGACGTTTCGATCAAATCGCTTTCGTCGGCGCCAACAGCGGTTTTCTGGCGCTGGATCGCAACCGCGATGGCGCGATCAACGACGGTCGGGAATTATTCGGGCCGGCTACCGGTCAGGGATTCGCCGAACTGGCGGAGTACGATGCCGATGGCAATCAATGGATCGATGAAAACGACCCTATCTATCAAAACTTGCGCATCTGGTCCAAGGATGCCGAGGGGCGCGACCAACTGCTTGCGCTCGGCCAGCGTGGGGTAGGCGCTATTTATTTAGGGCATATCAGTACGCCGTTTTCGTTCAAGGATTCTCAAAACGCCCTGCTGGGTCAGCTTCAAGACTCACGAATTTTCATGCGGGAAAACGGCGCGGCTGGCGTCATCCAGCAAATCGACTTGAG
>DJIW01000073.1:0-20362 GCA_002433805.1 Competibacteraceae bacterium UBA6584
CGGCGGTGGTCGGCGGCTATTACGGCCCGCCCGGCAGCGGGGAATTCATCGGCGCGGCGCTGCTGTTTACGGCGGTGACCTTGTTCTACAGCATGAAAGGCGGCTTGCGCGGCTCCATCGTGACCGACATGATTCAAGCGGCGATTTTCGTGGTGTTTCTGGCCGCCGTGCTGCTCTTGGTCTTGCCCAAACACGGCATCGTCACTTTGATGGGCGTAGGGGAATTCAAGCTGGCGGCGGGGGTGGATTTGCTGCTGGTCGCCGCGTTGCAGGTTCTCAGCTATCCCTTTCACGATCCGGTGCTGACGGATCGCGGCTTCATCACCGAGGAAAAGGCGATGCTGAAAGCTTTTATCTGGGCCGGCATGGGCGGATTTCTCTCGATTCTCGCGTTCAGCTTGATCGGCATCGACGCCCGGCTCGACGGTCTCACGGTGGGGGATAACGCCCCGGCGGCGGTGGCCAAGGCGCTCGGCATCGGCGCGTTGTTCCTCATGACCGTGCTGATGATTGCGGCGGCGGGTTCGACCCTGGATTCCACCTTCGCTTCGCTGTCGAAAGCGGTGGCCCAGGAACTGCCCGCCGTGGCCGGACGGCGGCCGCCCGCCGCTGCCCTGCGTTATGGAACCGTCGCCATGGTCGCCATCGCCGTGCTCGGCAATCTACCGATGATCGCCGGAGCTGAAATTCTCGCCGCCACCACCCTCAGCGGGACCATGGTGATGGGGCTGGCTCCGGTGTTCCTGCTACAGTCCTGGGTCGGCTATTCGCCGTGGAGCTTCCATTTAAGCTTCTGGCCGGGTTTGCTGCTGGGCGTTCTGTTGGCGGTGGGCTGGATTCCCGCCGCTTGGGCCATCGGCACGGGCAAATACGCTCTGCTGCTGGGCGTTAATTGCTATGGCCTTATGCTCTGCACGGCGGGTTTTCTGTTGCCGGAAGCCGTCCGACGCTGGCGGGGCGTTTCGCCGCGCGGCGAACCCGCATGAGCGAAGCGCCGGGGCGAGTTTGTCCACTGCGTTACCGCTACGGCGCGGCGGCGCTGGCGCATGTGCCCGAACGGCGGGCGGAAACGCTCTATGTCATCGGCGGCCTGTACGGCAACCGGCCGGCGCTGGATGCGGCCGAAGCGCTGGCCGCCGTCGAAACAGGCTCGGTGACCTTGTGCTTCAACGGCGATTTTCACTGGTTCGATGTCGGCGCCGCGACGTTCGACGAGATCAACCGGCGGGTGCTGCGTCACGAGGCTACCCTCGGCAACGTGGAAGCGGAATTGCTGGCCGACAATGCGGAAACGGGTTGCGGTTGCGCCTATCCGGAAACAGTGGACGCAGGGGTGGTGGAACGTTCCAACCGGATTCACGACCGGCTCAAGCTCACTGCTCGCCATCAACCTGACGCTTTGGCCGAACTCCAATCCTTGCCGATGTTCGCCTGCTACCGAATCGGCGATATAAGAATTGGCGTGATCCACGGCGACGCCGAGGCGCTGGCCGGTTGGGGGTTCGATGCCGCCGCGCTGGACGCCCCCGATCATCGAGCCTGGATCGAACGCTGTTTCCAGCAGGCCCAAGTCGATGGCTTCGCCAGCAGTCACACCTGCTTGCCCGCGCTACGCCGCTTCGAGACGGCGGCCGGGGCGCGTTGGATCATCAACAACGGCGCGGCGGGAATGCCCAATTTCACCCATTCCCAATTCGGGGTCATCACCCGCATCAGCCTGACCCCTAGCCCGCATCCGCCGCTGTATGGCGGGATGCTGGGACAGGTCCGCATCGAGGCGCTGGCTCTGCCGTTCGACGCCGCGCGCTGGAAACAGGAGTTTCTGGCCGAATGGCCACCGGGCTCGCCCGCTTATCGCTCGTATTTCGAGCGCATCCAGCGCGGACCGAATTACACGCTGGCCACCGCCGCGCCTCCGGCAAGATCGGATTTTTTCAGCAACGCAAGCTCTCGAACATAAGCTCTCTTTCGTCTGGCGCATCCAAATTTGGTCGAACTGCGTAATAGTCCTCAACATTGAGGATAAATGCTTTGCCTGATCGCCCGCCCGCGGGGCCTTGGAGCCGCTTTTAGTGAACCATCGCAAACTCTTGCTCGTTTCCACGCTCGCCGTGCTGGTGGGCGCGTTTTTCGCCTTCGATCTGGGGCGGTTTTTAAGCCTGGATTATTTCAAATCCCAGCAAGCCGCCATCGAAGCCTATCAAACCGCGCACCCCTGGCTGACGGCGGGCACGTTCTTCGCTGTTTACGCGGTGTCCACCGCCCTGTCATTTCCGGGCGCGGCGATTCTGACGCTGGTGGCGGGCGCGCTGTTCGGCGTGCTGTGGGGGACGGTCATCGTCTCGTTCGCCTCGACCCTCGGCGCGACCTTGGCCTTCTTGATCGCCCGCTTCGTGCTGCGCGACTGGGTGCAGGGCACGTTCGGCGACAAGCTCAAAGCGATCAACGCCGGCGTCGCCAAGGAAGGCGGCTTTTATCTGTTCACGCTGCGGCTGATTCCGCTGTTTCCTTTTTTCGTCATCAACTTGGTGATGGGCCTGACTCCGATCCGCACCTGGACGTTTTACTGGGTGAGCCAGCTCGGCATGTTAGCCGGCACCGCCGTTTACGTGAACGCCGGCACCCAACTGGCCAAGATCGACTCGCTGAAAGGCATTCTGTCGCCGGGCCTGATCGCGTCTTTCGTCCTGCTCGGCCTGTTCCCGCTGATCGCCAAGCAGATTCTGGCGTGGGTCAAGGCGAGGCGGGTCTACGCCCGATGGCCCAAGCCGGCCCGTTTCGACCGCAATCTGATCGTCATCGGCGCAGGTTCCGCCGGGTTGGTGACGGCCTACATCGCGGCGGCGGTCAAAGCCAAGGTGACCTTGATCGAAAAACACCGAATGGGCGGCGATTGTCTGAACACCGGCTGCGTGCCGTCCAAGGCGCTGATCCGTTCGGCGAAATTGCTCTCGCATATCCAACGTTCGGCGGAATTCGGCATCCGCGAAGCCAAAGCCGAGTTCGATTTCGCCGAAGTGATGGAGCGGGTTCAGCGGGTGATTCGAGAGGTCGCGCCGCATGATTCCATCGAGCGCTACACCGGACTGGGCGTGGAGGTGATCGAGGGGACGGCGAAAATCACCTCGCCCTGGACCGTAGAGGTCGCGACGGGAACCGGAACGCGGACGCTAACCACCCGCGCCATCGTCATCGCCGCCGGCGCGCGGCCGTTCGTACCGCCAATTCCGGGGTTGGAGGAAGTCGGCTATCTGAGCTCGGATACGGTTTGGAACCTGCGCGACTTGCCGAAACGGCTGGTGGTGCTGGGCGGCGGCCCCATCGGTTCGGAACTGACCCAGACCTTCGCCCGTTTCGGCAGTCAAGTCACCCAAGTCGAAATGGGGCCGCGCATTCTGATTCGGGAAGACCCCGAGGTCTCGGAAACGGTCGCCGAGCGTTTTCGCCAGGAAGGCGTCGCGGTGTTGACCGGGCACCAGGCCAAACGGTTTGCGGTGGAGAACGGCGAAAAAATCCTGATCGCCGAACATGAAGGGCAAGACGTGCGCGTTCCCTTCGACGCGGTGCTGGTCGCGGTGGGACGGGTGGCGAATACTGAAGGTTACGGTCTGGAAGAACTGGGCATTCCGGCGGGCCGGACCGTGGAGACCAACGACTATCTACAGACACTCTATCCCAACATCTACGCGGCGGGCGATGTGGCCGGACCTTATCAGTTCACCCATGCCGCCGCCCACCAAGCCTGGTATGCGGCGGTCAACGCTCTGTTCGCGCCGTTTCGCCGCTTCAAGGCCGACTATTCGGTGATTCCCTGGTCCACCTTCGTCGATCCCGAAGTGGCGCGGGTCGGCCTGAACGAACAGGACGCGAAAGAGCGCGGCATCCCCTACGAGGTCGCGGTGTACGGCATCGACGATCTGGACCGCGCCATCGCCGACGGCGAGGCCCACGGCTTCGTCAAGGTGCTGACCGTTCCCGGCAAGGACAAGATTCTCGGCGCGACCATCGTCGGCGAACACGCCGGCGATCTGCTGGCCGAATACGTGATGGCGATGCGCCACGGCATCGGCCTGAACAAAATCCTTTCCACCATCCACATCTATCCGACCTTGGCCGAGGCCAACAAATACGCCGCCGGGGTGTGGAAAAAAGCCCACGCCCCCGCAACGCTGCTGGCCTGGGTGGAGCGCTTCCACACCTGGCGGCGCGGGCCGGACGGCCGGATCCCGGTGGAGGCGGCGCGCGACAATCCGACCCCGAATCCGACCCATTGACGAGACCCGTTGCCATGCGCACTCACCGCTTGATTTCTCGATTCTCTTTGCTCTTGGCGCTGTTGCTGGCGGCGTTTCAGGTTCAAGCCGCGTTCGATCACCGCCACGCGGCGTGGGACGCGCTGCTGAAAAAACATGTTGTGCTGATCAGCAACGGCAACGCCTCCCAAGTCGATTACGCCGGATTCAAGGCCGAACGAGCCGCGCTGAAGGCTTATCTCGACAGCCTGTCGGCGGTCGCGGAAACCGACTATCGACGCTGGAACAAAAATCAGCAACTGGCTTTTTTGATCAACGCCTACAATGCTTTTACCGTGGAATTGATCCTAAGCCGTTATCCCGATCTCAAATCGATCAAGGACTTAGGGTCGCTGGTACAGTCGCCGTGGAAAAACAGATTTTTCACCCTGCTCGGCCAGGAACGCAGCCTGGACGATGTGGAGCACGGCATGATCCGCGCGCCCGGCGCGTTCGACGAACCGCGCATCCACGCGGCGGTCAACTGCGCATCGGTCGGCTGTCCGATGCTGCGCGATGAGGCGTTCGCGGCGGATCGGCTGGACGGACAACTGGAAGACAACATGCGGCGCTTTCTCGCCGACCGCGACCGCAACCGGTTCGACGCCGCCAGCCGCACGCTATCGGTCTCGAAGATTTTCGACTGGTACCAAGGCGATTTCGAAAAGGGCCATCAAGGCTTCAACTCCTTGGACGCCACCTTCGCCCGCTACGCCGACGCGCTCGGCGACACGCCGCAAGCGCAAGGCGCGATCCGCAAAGGCGGCCTCAAGATCCGCTATCTCGATTACGATTGGGCGTTGAACGCGGTCCGCAACCGCTGAAACGTCAGCCGCGCCTCTGGTTAACAATCCGGCTATCCACCCAAACCACGCATCGCCAAGCTCAACCCTCGGATTTAGCTGTCTGTTTTCCACCCTTGCCGCTGGCGGATAAATCAGCCGTTTGATCCAGCGGCGCGGTTTTATGCGCGATCGGAATCCAGAACGACGCTGCGGCCAGTATCGCGGCCAACACCGAGACCACGATTTGCTTTCGATGGAATCGAACCGTCATTGGCGACGCTCCTGTAGATCAAATAAAGTGTGATGGATCGGTGGGTATTGGCTTATTTCCCT
The DNA here is from genome assembly GCA_002433805.1 of Competibacteraceae bacterium UBA6584. Taxonomy (GTDB): domain Bacteria; phylum Pseudomonadota; class Gammaproteobacteria; order Competibacterales; family Competibacteraceae; genus Competibacter_A. The sequence continues at coordinate 5,411 of DJIW01000073.1, forward strand.
TCAACCAGCGCACGGTTCAAACTCTCGTACGATTTGATAGTCGAGAGAGCAATTTGTCCCCTGGAAGCAGAGCGACATTCACATCGCTGTCGGTCAGACTCGCCGCTGTCACCGGCTCGGCGATCAATAAGACCGCGTCCTGGCAGTCTCGAACGCAGGAAGCGGCCTCGCGATCGTGTGCTTCCATCCGCCACAGATCATAATTTTCGTCCCTTGACGATCCTTGCATTGACGATCTTCCACTCCTGCCCGGCAATATCCACGGCGCGAAACATATCTTCGATTGGCCCGCCGCCGTAATACGAATTAGCGGCCTGCATCCAGGCGTCCAAAATTGCTTTCGGACCGTTCTGTCCGGGTTTCACGCGCTGGAAAAACCGATTGAGCATGACTTGATTGATTTGAACGCCGCATTTTGCCGCGTAGCCAAGCAATAAAGCATTTCCGAACAAATGCCGGAGCGTCATGATCGCCACATCATCTCGCAGCACGCTACACGCGCCCCATATCACCACCGAACAGAACTCATGAAGCCGAAAGCCGGCGGCGTTCTTGGGTAGTTCTCTGCTGGGCTCGTTCCCTTTAAGCAAGACGATTCCGTCCGCTTTAAAATCGATGGCCGTGGAATCTCCGTAGAGCGTCATCGGCGCAAAGTGGCCGCTGAAATAAATCCAATCCGGCCACCCGCTAAAAAACCCGGTCAACTGCTCACCGGTCGTGGAATCGCCGATCATCGAATGTTCGACCGACATTCCCAGCTTCTGGCAGCCGGCTTCCCAGATTCGCGCATCGCTGCCATCGCCCAAGTCTAAAGTCGAATATTTCATGCTCGCACCCACCCCACGATGGAGATTTATCGAAGACCTTTCACGAGCTTGGCAAATTCCGCGCCACCCTCCGAAAATCTCGCGGCGCGGGGCAACGAGGGGCGATAATGGCTTTAAGATGGGCGCAGAATGGCCGGATCAATCTGAACGCTTCCGTTCAATCGGGACCGATTCGAAGGGTCGGATAACGGGCCTTCCCGCCGTTTGACGATCCGATCATCTTGTGGAGCGAGTATGGCGTGGATACTGCTGGTGTTGGCGGGGCTGTTCGAGGTGGGCTGGGCAATCGGCTTGAAGTACACCCAGGGCTTTAGCAAATTGTGGCCGAGCTTGGGAACGGTCGCCGCGATGGCGCTCAGCTTCGTGCTGTTGAGCGAGGCGATGAAATCGCTGCCCGTGGGCACGGCCTACGCCGTCTGGGTCGGCGTCGGCGCGGTCGGCACCGCGGCGCTGGGCATCGCGCTGTTTGACGAACCCGCCAATTCCGGGCGCTTGATCAGCTTGGGATTGATCGTGCTCGGCATCGTGGGGCTTAAGCTCACGTCCCCGAGCTAAGAACCATTCCTTAGCGCATGTAGTTGAACAAAGAGAGATTTTGGATGCGCACGAAGGATTGTTGCGCGGCTTGCAGGGTAAAAGCTTCCTGGCTCAGTCGGGTGGCGGCTTCGGCGTAATCGAGGCTGTCGATGGAATTGATCGTTTCTTGCAGGTGGACGGCGAAATCGCCGTTGGCGGATTCCTGAGCCTCCAGCGCGTTGAGCCGCGAACCGACCTGGGCGCGGACGCCGACCAAATTTTCCAGACCTTGATCCAGTTCGGTGAGGCCGTTGGCCATCACATCATGAAACTGCGGGGACGGCGTTTCCAGCGCGGCCGCCAATTTGTCCAGGCTGGCAAACACGCCTTTGGTCGGATCGGCGGCATCGACCTGAAACGCCGCGCTTCCCGAATCGCCCACCGCAACGTCGAGCGAAGGTCCGGCCTTGATCAAGCGTTGGCCCTGATCGCCGTGATAGCTCGTCTGCTTGTTCGCATCCATGACGAACGGTTGGGTTTGGCTTTTAAAACCCGCGAATAGATATTCGCCGTTGCCGTCCTTGGTATTGGCCAAACCGACCATTTGTTCCTGAATCTGGCGGACTTGTTTGCCGATGGCCTTGCGGTCGCTGTCGTTCAAAGTGTCGTTGTTGGCTTGAACCACCAATTCCCGCGTCTGTTGCAACAGCTCGCCCGCATCTCCCAGCACGCTGTCTTCCAGCTTCAGGCGGCCGTTGGCGAGATCGATATTGCGCTGGTATTGACCGTAGCGGCCGATTTCCTCGTTCAAACTCAACAGCCGCGCGCTGCCGACCGGATCGTCGGCGTTGGACAGCAGGCGCTGGCCGGTCGCCATCTGCTGTTGCACCTTGTTCAGCGCCACCTGCCGCTCGTTCATGGCCTTGGCGGCTTGTTGGTAGATCTGGGTGGTGGCGATGCGCAACATGGTTTATCTCCTGACCGCATCCAGCAAGGTTTGAATGATGGAATCGCCGACCTGGACCACGCGCGCGGCGGCCTCATAAGCTTGCTGGTACTTCATCAAGTTGGCCGCTTCCTCGTCGAGATTGACGCCGGAGACGTTATCGCGCGCTTGGGTGGATTGTCCGAGCAACGCCGTTTGCGCCTTGAGGGACGCGCGCGTGCTGCTGCCCTGGATGCCGACCTCCGCCGTCATTCGGGCTTGCACCTCATGAAAGCTGCTCGACCCGTCCAACAATTTTCGTTCGGTTTGCAAGCCGGCCAGCGCCAGCGCGTTGCCGTTGTTGCCGACGCCGCCCGTCGCGTCGGCGGCGGCGAACGCGCGCGGATCGGCCATCGCCACCTTAAAATCCTTCGCGCCATCGCGGGTCGGCTGGATCAGAAACCGGTCGCCGGCGACCGGCGCGCCGCTGAAGGTGATCTGCATTCCGTCTGCGGTCGAGGGCGGCGACGCGCTGCTCGAAACCATCTTGTTGTCCGACAGCCGCAGCAGGTTGTAGTTGGCGCCGTCGTACTTCAATTCGTAATCGGAAGGCTGCAAAGCGCCCAGATCGGCGATGGTGACGGTCACAGCGCCGCTGCCGGCGTTGGCGGGGTTGGCCGCCACCTTGGGCGCGGGCGGCGCGAAGAACTGCGCGCCAGGATTGCCGTCGAGATCGCGGCCCTGAATATGTTGCTCGTTAAAGGTTTGCGCCACCCCGACCGCCATCAAACCGAGTTTGTTTTGCGCGGGGTCCAGCACCTTGTTTTGAAAATCCAGCATCCCGCCGATTTCCCCGCCGTTTAAAAAGTCCGCAACGCTGGACGCCGTTTTTTCAAAGCGGATGTCGAGCTTTCCCGGATCGGTGGTGGAATGAGCCGTTTCCAACGCGCTGGCCTTGACCCCGACCACCAATCCTTGTCCCTTGCCGACGAACACGTTCATGGTCCCGTCATCCTGTATCACCGTGCTGACCGGGAGCTTGCGGGACAGATCGTTGACCAGGCGGTCCCGCTGGTCCAGCAAATCCGGCGCGGCGTCGCCGTTGCCTTGCGATTGGGCGATGGCTCCGTTGATCTTGGCGATGCCCTCGGCCAGCGCGTTGACTTCGCCGACGGTCTGGCTCAGCGTTTGGTTGACGCCTTCACGCAAGGTCGTCATTTGGCCGTTCAACTCCCGAAATCGGGACGCCAGCGTTTCGGCCTGACCGAGCAACGCCTGTCGCGCCGGGACCGAGGCCGGGCTGTTGGCCGCATCCTGCACCGCGCCGAAAAATTGATCGAGCGCCGGAGCCAAGCCGGTTTTGCCGTTGCCGAGCACGCCGTCCAACTGGCTGATCCAGGAATCCAGGGTTTCCGACTGCCCCACGTTCGAGTTGTGACCGCGCACTTGTTGGGTCAGAAAATCGTCGTAGGCGCGGCTGATCGACTGAACGTTGACGCCGGTGCCGACATAAATCGGATTCTTGGGGCTGCCGGCGAAAAAGGGCGCGTTGTTGGCCAACTCCACCCGCTGGCGGGAATAACCGGGCGTATTGGCGTTGGCGATGTTGTGGCTGGTGGTAGCCAAGGCGCGCTGGGAGGCGACCAGCCCCGACAAACCCGTGCGCAAAATATCGACCATGAATCAGCTCCTCCGGCCCTCAAGACCGCTGAAATCGCGAGTGCGGCCGGTCATGACGCGGCTACCCCTTATCCGGGGATATCGGCTGAATCAGCGCCGACTTTAGGGCTCCCAAAGCTTCATCGAAGGCCGGGCCGTTCATCAGGCCCTGAATCTTGCGGGCATAACGCGGATCGGTGGCGTAGCCAGCCTGTTGCAGCTCGCGCAAATAGGCCCCTCCATCCTTAACCGAATTCAGGGCCTCGGCATAACGCGGGTTGACCTGCAAGAACCGCACGTAATCGTTGAAGCTGTCGGCATAGGACGGATAAGCCCGAAATCCGTCTTTCAAGCGGACCGCCACGCCGTTGACGAATTCGAAGGTCGAATTGACCACCCGCTCGCCTTCCCAGCCTCGGCTCGCCTTGATGCCGAACAGATTGTGGCTGGTGCGGCCGTCGGCGAAACGCGGCACCGAACGACCCCACGCGGTTTCGTGCGCGGCCTGGGCGATCAGCACTTCGGGCGCGACGCCCAAGCGTCGGGCGGCTTCCTGGGCGTGCGGCCACATCCGCCGCACGAACGCCACCGGCGATCCGGGTTTGAACGGCCCGTCGCTGATCGGCTGGGGAGGGGTCTCGGTCTGAAAGGGCGTAGGTTTTGCCGGCGTCGCGGCGGCGGGCATCGCCACGTTGGAGCGGATGCGTTCCACCTGCGTCAAGGTGGCCAGCGGATCGCCGACGATTTCTGGCGAGGTCGGGCGCGCCGGCGGGTTGACGCCCTCGGCGCCCAGTTGCCGGGCGATGGTGTCGGCCAAGCCGAGCTTGCCTTGCTTGGCCATGCTGAGCGCGATCTGCTGGTCGTAGAGATCCCGGTAGAGCCGGGTCTGATCGCTGTCCATGATTCCGCCGTCCTCGCTCGGACTGGCGGCCCGCATGCTTTTTAGCATCATCTGGATAAACACCGCCTCGAACTGCTTGGCAGCTTCCCGAGTCGCCTCGGGCGAATCCTGCCGGGCTTGCTGGCGCAGGCCGGCCAAACCCCGCGTATCGGTGTAGATGAAGGCTGATTCCGCCGCCGCGACCATGCGCGCTTTCCTAACGCAACTTGACCTGAATCTCGTCGAAACGCCGGATCCAGGGTTTGATGGAAGGCGCGCTGGCGGTCAGTTTACCGGCGGCGGCTTGCGCCGAGGCGACGTCCGAATAATCGCCCGCGACCAGGGAATACCAAGGACCGGAGCGGCTGCCGGTCGAGTAATACGCCTGCGGTTCGGTCGAGCCCGTCGCCGCCGCAATCGCTCTGAGCGTGTCCAGGCTCTTGCCGCTGTAAAGCTGCACGGTGTAGCGCTTCGGGTCGCGGGCCTTTAACCAGCTTGCATCCTGAAGATCGCTCACGGCGGCCGGTTCGGAAGCAGCAGCGGTTTCAGCCGGGGGCGCGGCGGCAACCGGCGGGCTGCTCGGCTTCTCCACGCTGGGCGCGGGTTTGGCTTCCGCCGCCAGCAGCGCCGCCTCGGGCGAGTGCGGCGGCGCGGACGCTGGCGCGGTAGCCGGCGGCGCGGCGGGCGATGCGGCCGACGGCTGCCGTGCTTCGGGACTCGGCTCGCCGTGGGGCGCATCCAGTTTCGCCGCCGATCCCGCCAGATGCGGCGGATCGGCCACGAGGGCGGCGGGTTTCGGCGACGCGGCGACCGGTTCGACGGCACGTTCCGGAGGGGCGCTCGCCGGCGGCGGCTCGACATGGGCGGGCGCGGCCGGAAGCGCGGGCTTGATCGGCGCGGCGCGAAAGTGGGCCACCTCGGCGGCGGTTTCGGCGGACGGACTGTTCGAATCCATCATCAGTTTGATGGCGACCGCTTGCAGGCCGAGCGCGGCCAGCAAGGTAGCGGCCAGCAGCGAGGGAATTTTCCAGTTGACGGCAGCCATGGGCATTTTTAGATCACGATCAGTTCGGCTTTAAGCGCGCCAGCCGCTTTGAGCGCTTCCAGGATGGCGACCAAATCGCTGGGCGACGCGCCCACCTGGTTGACCGCTCGGACGATATCGTCCAGCGCGATGCCGGGGTTGAACAAAAACATCGGTTTCTTTTCCTGATCGACCGCGATGGTCGCATTCGGCACCACCACAGTCTGACCCCGCGACAGCGGCGCGGGCTGGCTGACCTTGGGGTCCGCGGCGATGGTGACGGTCATGTTACCGTGCGAAACGGCGGCCGGTCCGACTTTCACATTCTGCCCGATCACTATCGTGCCGGTGCGGGAGTTGACGATGACCTTAGCGGCGGTCTGCGCCGGCACCACCTCGATATTCTCCAACACCGAAATCAAGCTGACCCGCTGGTTGCGCTCGGCCGGCCCGCGCACCTGAATCGAGGTCGCATCGATCGCCTGGGCGACATCGCCGCCCAGCGTCTTGTTGACCGCCTCGACGATGCGCTCGGCCGTGGTGAAATCGGCCTGCCGCAAGTTCAACACGATAGGGCCTTCCTTACCAAAGGTGTCGGGAACCTGACGCTCCACCGTCGCGCCGTTGGGAATGCGGCCGGCGCTGGGCACGTTAATGGTGATCTTCGACTCGCCTGCTTCCGCGCCGAGGCCGCCGACCACCACGTTCCCTTGTGCTATTGCATAGATCGCGCCATCCACGCCTTTCAACGGGGCCATCATCAAGCTGCCCCCGCGCAGGCTCTTGGCGTTGCCGATGGAGGAAACGGTGACGTCGATAGTTTGGCCGGGCTTGGCAAAGGGCGGCAGTTCGGCTTGCAAGGAAACGGCGGCGACGTTTTTCAATTGCAAGTTGACCTCCGGGGGGATGGTGACGCCCAGATTGGACAACATGCTTTTCAGGCTTTTGACCGTAAACGGCGTTTGCGTGGTTTGATCGCCGGTGCCGGTGAGCCCGACCACCAGGCCGTAGCCGACCAATTGATTGTTGCGAACCCCGGCGATGGTGACCAGATCCTTGATGCGCTCGGCCCCGGCGCACTGCATCGCCAGGGCCAGCAGCAAAAACAGCGAAAGACGGCGGAGCATGGGCGGTTCCTCGGAGCGGACGGTCAAAACGGCCACAGCGGGCTCAGGAAAAAGCGGCCGAGCCAGCCGACCGTGTTGGCGTCCGCCAGCGCGCCGTTGCCGGCGTAGGTGATCTTGGCGTCGGCCACCCGGCTGGAGATGATCGAATTGTCGGAGGCGATGTCCTCGGGGCGGATGATGCCGGAAATCTGCACCACTTCCTCGCCTTGGTTGAGGGTCAACATTTTTTCGCCGCGAATGGCCAAATTGCCGTTGGGATAGACGCCGGTTACCACCGCCGAGATATTGCCGGTCAGGCTGTTGCTTTGATCGCTGCTGCCCTCGCCGCCCAGCTCGCGCTCGCCGCCGACGCTCGCGTTCAGCCGCAGCGCCCCGGCGCTGAACGGCGCGCCGAGCAGCACCGGATTTTTGAGGTCGATCTCGCTGCTTTTGTTGACGCTGGTGGTGGCCGATTTGGTGGCGGCGGTTTGCTCGACCAGCCGGATGACCACGGTATCGCCGATCCGCCGCGCGGTGCGGTCCTCGAACAGCCGCATGTCCGCGCCGGCCTGATAAATCGTGCCCGACTGTCGGGAACTCGGGTCGGCGGGCTCGGCCAGCGGCATCACCTGCGGCGTCACCGGCTTGAAGTTGTATTGCGGGGCCAGCCCGCTGCATCCTGTCAGCAACAGAACGAGCGCGAGCGCGGCGGAGGGTTTGTTCATGGCGGCTTATAGATTGTTGTTGACGTATTGCAACATCTGATCGGTGGTGGCGATGGCCTTCGAGTTCATTTCATAGGCGCGTTGGGTTTCGATCATGTCCACCAATTCCTCCACCACGTTGACGTTGGAGGTTTCCAGCGACCCCTGGGCAATCGTGCCCACCCCGTTCGCGCCCGGCTGGCCGGTCTGCGGCGAGCCGCTGGCGGCCGATTCCAAAAACAGGTTGCCGCCGGCGGCTTGCAAGCCGGCGGGATTGACGAAATCGGCCAGTTGTAGGGTGCCGATCTGATTGGGTTTCGGGTCGTTGGGAAGCTGCGCGCTGATCGTGCCGTCGCTGCTGATGGTGACGGTCTGCGCGTTGCCCGGCACGGTGATTTCCGGTTGCAATAGATAACCGTTAGAGGTAACGAGCTGGCCGTCGGCGTTGATTTGAAAAGAACCGTCGCGGGTATAGGCCGCCGTGCCGTCGGGTAATTGCACCTGAAAGAAGCCCCGGCCGTTGATCGCCATATCCAGCTTGTTACCGGTTTGCACCAGATTGCCTTGGGTAAAAATCTTGGCGGTGGAGACGGCGCGTACTCCGGTGCCGAGCATCAAGCCGGAAGGCAGTTGGGTGTTTTGCGAGCTTTGACTGCCGACCTGGCGCACGTTTTGGTAGAGCAAATCCTCGAACTGGGCGCGGCCGCGCTTGAAGCCGGTGGTGCTGGAGTTGGCCAGATTGTTGGTGATCACCGCCATGCGCGTCTGTTGGGCGTCGAGGCCGGTTTTGGCGGTCCATAAAGCGGAAGTCATGGTGGTGCGCTCCTATTCCAGACGCAGCAGTTGGTTGGTGGCGCTGGAGTTGTCTTCAGCGACCTTCATCATCTTGATTTGTACTTCAAAACGGCGGGAGGATTCGATCATGTTCACCAGCGCCTCGGCGGCGTTGACGTTGCTGCTTTCCAGCGCGCCGCCCAGCACGCGAACCGCGGCGTCCGGGGCGAGCGGTTGGCCGTCGCGGGGCCGCATCAAGCCGGATTCATCCTTGTACAGCGCGCCGGCGGCGGGCTTGACCAGCTTGATCCGATCGATTTCCGCCAGATTGGTCGAGCCTTCGCCGATCGGGCGGATGGAAATCGCGCCGCTCGCGCCGATTTCGATTTTTTCGGCCGGCGGGATGGAGATGGGACCGCCGTTGCCCAATACCGGCTGGCCTTCCATGGTGGTCAGCAACCCGTTGGCGTTTACCTGCAAATCGCCGGCTCGGGTGTAGGCTTCCTTGCCGTCCGCGCCTTGCACCGCGATCCAGCCTTCGCCTTGCACGGCGACATCCAGTTCGCGGCCGGTCGTCATCACGTGGCCGAGCCGCAGGTCGGTGCCCGAACGTTCGGCCATGGCGTACGCGCGAGTCGGCAATCCCTGATCGCCGAACACCGGCATGCTGCGAAAATCGGCCACGTCCTGCCGGAACCCGGTGGTATTGGCGTTGGCCAAGTTCTGACTGACCAGGGCTTGCGCCCGCAGGGTTTCCCGAGCGCCGGTCATTGAGACGTACAGCAGGCGGTCCATGGTTCAGTGCTCTCCGGCGTCAGCGGATGTTGATGATGGTTTGAACCATGTTGTTGCCGGCGGTAATGGTCTGGGCATTGGCCTGAAAATCGCGCTGGGCGACGATCATGTCCACCAGTTGCTCGGTGATGTCGACGTTGGAAGCTTCCAGCATTCCGCTGCTGACCAAGCCCATTCCTCCGCTGCCCGGCGTGCTGTTGATCACTGCTCCCGCCTCGGGCGTTGCCGCCCACTGGGTGTCGCCCACCCGCTTGAGGCCGTCGACATTCGGAAAATTGGCCATGCCGACCTGAAGCGGCGTGGTCGCCGCGCCGGTGCTATCGAACGCGATGATATTGCCGTTTTTATCGACATTGATATCGGTCCAGGGCCCCGTGCCGCTGAGCTGCAAGTCGGCCGCGCCGGTTTTATCCTGCACGCGCTGGCCGAGGTTGTTGACGATGAATCCGTCCTTGTCGGGATGGAAGTTTCCGGCACGGGTGTAGGCCGTGCCCGAAGGATCCTTAACGATGAAAAAGCCGTTGCCGTTGATCGCCAAATCCAAGGCGTTTCCGGTCATCTCGGGATTGCCTTGCAAAAACTCCTGATCGATGTTTTGCGTTCTAACGCCGAGGCCAGGATGGATGCCTGCCGCATTGCTGTCCACCAGATCGCCGAATTCGGCGCGACCGCTCTTGAAGCCCGTGGTGCTGACGTTGGCCACGTTTTGCGAAACCACTTGCAGATGCGTGTTGGCCGCTTTGAGGCCCGTCAAACCGATGCTCATAACCATGATCGTGATCCTTCCACCGGCTAGGCCGGATTTTGTTGAAATTTTTTATCGCCCCAAGCGGCTGCTGTTCGCCTTAACGCATCTGCAACAAGGTTTGGGTCATTTGATCGGCGGTGCTAATCACCTGCGCGTTCGCCTGGAAATTGCGCTGGGCGCTGATCATCTTGACCAATTGCTCGGAAAGCTCGACGTTGGAAAGTTCCAGCGCGCCCGAGCGCACGATCCCGAGGCTGGCGGTACCCGGCGGACCTTTCACCGGCTGGCCCGAGGCGGCGGTTTCCGCCCAACTGGAATCGCCGATCGGACTCAGGCCCTGGGTGTTTCTGAAGTTCGCCAAGATGACTTGACCCAGCACCTTGGCTTGACCGTTGCTGTAGCGGCCCGAAATGCTGCCGTCCTCGCCGACGTCCACGCCGACGACGCGGCCGGTGGCGTAACCGTCTTGGGTGATTTCGTTGTTGCCGGAGGGGCTGCCGTATTGGGTGACGCTGTTGAATTTGATCGTCACCCCAGGCGGCGTGCCCGTGCTGTTGATCGGATTCTGAGCGCCGTTGGGAATCCCGATGCCGGTAATGGGATCGGGACCGTTGGTGGGGACGATGCCGGTGCCGCCGCCGGGCGGCAGGCCAGCGCCGGTCAGGCTGATCGCGGCGCCGCCGGTGGCGGCGCCCGCCGCGTTCAAAGTACCGACGATATCGCCAAACGCATCGAAACATAAGGTGCCGTAAGGCGCTGCGGCTCCAGAAGCCGGCAGCGGACTGCCATCCAATTGCAAGCCGTCGATATTGAAATAAACGTTCCATGCGGCGGTGGTGCCGGCGGGAGCGGCGGCGGGCAGCGCATTGGCCCGCACAAAATAGGCGTTTAGGCTGTGATCGTTGCCCAAGCTGTCGAAAACGGTCATCGCCGAGGCAAAGTTATAAGTGCGGGAATCGTTGAAATCGAAAGCCGCTGTCGGCGCGACGCTGCCCGCGTTGAGATTGATGCCGTACTCGCCGGTCGTGGTCTGCTTGGGATCGATATTCGCGGTCTGGGTTTGCAAATCGCTTTCGGTGCCCAAATCGATCGCGCCCGTGGTCGGATTGGTCTGATAGCCCTGTAGCTTCTGACCGAGGCTGTTGACCACATAGCCTTCCTTATTGAGCTGGAAAGCCCCGGCGCGGGTGTAGACCATCGAGCCGTCGGTATCTTTCAGGGAGAAAAAGCCCTCGCCGTCGATGGCCAAGTCCAAGGGGTTGCTCGTCGTTTCCAGATTGCCCTGTTTGAACTGCTGGCTGACCGCGTTGAGCTTGACGCCGGTGCCGATGCTGCGGCGGGTGGAGGTGCCCAGATCGCTCAGCGAGTAGATATCGCCAAACTCGGCCCTCGATGACTTGAAGCCGGTGGTGTTGTTATTGGCGATGTTGTTGCTGATCACGCCGAGATCGGCGCTGGCGGCGTTCAGCCCGGTCAGGGCGGTGCGGAAAGACATGGATTTTTCTCCTTGCGGATGCTTCGATAAATGCCGCAGCGTGATCGTCAGCGGCGGTCGCGGTCGTTATTTCTTGATCTCGGCTTCCATCAACGTCACCAGCTTATCCAGTGACGCCTTCATTTCGACGATGCCGTTGAGGGTGCTGAACTGCGCCAGCTGCGCCATGAACTGCTGGCCGTCGAGCGGCTTGGTCGGGTCTTGATTCTTGAGCTGGGTGGTCAGCAGCCGCAGGAAATCGGCTTGACCGAGCTGGTCGTTGGCTTTTTTGTCCGTCTTTTTGGCGGTTGAGGAACCGGAAGTAGAAGCGGAAGCGGCGGAAGTTAGAGAAACGCCGGAAGTTGCGGTCATGTCGTTATTCCTTTCAATTGCGATCAGTCGCCCAAGCTCAAGGTGCGCGTCAGCATCTGCTTGGAGGTATTGAGCACCTCGACGTTGCTCTGATAGGAGCGCGACGCGGAGATCATGTTGGCCATTTCCTCGACCGGATTGACGTTCGGCAGATTGACATAGCCTTGCGGGTCGGAGAGCGGATGGTCCGGCCGGTACTCGCGCCGCAGCGGCGCTTGACTTTCGACGATGCCCAGCACGTCCACGCCGGCGGACTCGCCGTCGCTCCCGGCGGCGTCGAGTTGGGCGGCGAACACCGGCTGGCGGGCCCGATAGGTTTGCCCCGTGCTGCTGCTGATGCTGTCGGCGTTGGCCATGTTGCTGGCGGTGGTGTTAAGCCGCGCGGTCTGCGCCCGCAACGCCGATCCGGAAATATCGAAGACTCGAAACAGCGACATCGTTATTCTCCACGGATGGCGGACAACAGGCCCCGCACCCGGTTGCCCATGAGTTGCACGCTGGCCTGATAGCGCAAGGCGTTATCGGCGAAGGCGGCTTTTTCCTGCTCCTCCTCCACCGTGTTGCCGTCGATGGCCATTTGCGCCGGAGTCCGATACAGCAATGCGCCCGAGGCATCGCCGCGAGGCTGCAAATGCCCGGCGTGCGTCAGCTTCAACGACCCTTCCCGCCCCTGCAAACCGTCCAGAGTCGCTTTGAAATCGAGGTCGCGCGCCTGATAATTCGGGGTATCGGCATTGGCGAGATTGGACGCCAAAATCTCGGCGCGCCGGGAGCGCACCTGCATCGCCTGACCGTGAATGCTCAAGGCGCGTTCGAAATTGATGGCCATTTCCGTCACTCCTAAATGCTTGACCGCCGGCGGGCGGTTCGCGATCCAGCGGAGCCCGCGTCGAAAAAGCGGCGCGTCCGCGATACTGCTTGACCGGAAGCAAATGACATGCCGCTTCATTAAAAGGCGACTTTTTTGGCTTTTGGCGACGGAGAATCGAACATTAACTGTGGCATTTATTCTATTGTGGAATCGCCTTGCCCTCCGGGTCGGATACCGTGTGATGGCTCGTAACCAGGAGTGATGAAATGGACGCGAACCGTTGGTGGTTGGCGCTGCCGATCTGCCTTGGGCTGGCCGGCTTTGCCCGCTCGGCCGAGGAGGCGATCCAACCGTTGGACGCCATCCAGCAACGGGCGCAAGATTTTCTAGCGCAGCAGCACCGCGCGACAGCCGACCCCCCGCAAATCCAGATCAAGCCGCTCGATCCGCGCCTGCGCCTGCCGAAATGCGGGACGGCCCTGGAAGCGTTTTTTCCCAGCGGGGCCAAGGCCTTCGGCAATACCTCGGTCGGCGTGCGCTGCCCCGGTTCCCGGCCCTGGACCGTCTATCAAAGCGCGAACGTGCGGGTTTACCAGCCGGTGCTGGTCGCCAGCCGCTCTCTGCCCAAGGGAACGGTTTTGAGCCCCGCCGATCTGAAGGCCGAACGCCGCGACCTCACCACGCTGGCGGGCGGCTATGAAACCGTTTCCGATAACCTGCTCGGCAAGCAGTTGCGGCAAGCGCTGCCGGCGGGAACCGTCGTCTCGCCGCAAGCGGTCAAGGCCCTGCCGCTGATCCGCCAGGGCGAAACCGTCACGCTGCTCATCCGCCAGGGCGGGATGGAAGTCCGCTCCAGCGGCGTCGCCTTGAGCGACGCCGAGTCGGGCCAGCGGCTGCGGGTGCGCAATGAGACTTCAAAGCGGGTGGTCGAAGGCACGGCGACGGCCAGCCGTCAGGTGGAGGTTGGACCGTAGCGGAATTTCCGCTAAAGTCCGCTAAAGTCGTTCGGGACGCGGCCGATAACCTGGACGTACCTTTTGAACTATGGGATGGATAAACACCATGGCCATCAACACCATCAACGGCGGTTACACCCCGCCGGTCCGGGGCGGCTATCCGGAGCGGGCCGGGCCGTCGAACGTGGCCTCGCTGCCGGACAAGCCGGTTAAAGAAGTCGATCAGGTCCAGCTGACGCCGGGTTCGATGAGCTTGCGCCAGATGCAAACCGAGCGGCAGGAACCGCCCATCGACGAGGCGAAAGTCGCGTCCTTGCGCAAGGCCATCGCCGAGGGCGGCTATCAGGTCGATTCCAGTCGGCTCGCCGGAAAGCTGTCTGATTTTGAAGCAACGCTGTTTCCCTAAGGCGGCCCGATGACGCTGGCGATGCGGGTGCGGGACGAATTGAATGCTCTCGAAGGCTTGGGCGAAGCGCTGCGACAAGAATATGACGCCTTGAAGTCGCGCGATCTGGCCGGCTTGGAGCGCGCCGTGGCCGAAAAGCAGAGTTGCGCCGAGCGGTTGCGCGGGCTGATCGCCGCCCGGCTCGATGATCTGAAGCAGCGGGGAATCGCCGCCGACGCGGGCGATCTGGCGGCGCTCGTTAAAACCCTGCCGGTGGCCGAGCGCCAGGAAATCGACACGCTATGGACGGCGCTGGAAGACGCCGCCCGACAGGTCCGCGCCCAAAATGAGATCAACGGCGCGGTGATCGCCGCCAGCCGCAACCATGTCGAGCGGACGCTGGCGATCCTGCGCGGCCGCGATTCGCTGGATTTTCTCTACGATCAAGACAGCCGCAAGGTCTTCGGCGGCCGCAACCAACCCATCGCTAAAGCCTGATCTTGAAGGGCGCTCCCGCGCTCGCGCCTCAGGCGACCATCCAGCAACAATTACGACCGGCTTGCTTGGCCTGATAAAGCGCTTTATCGGCGCGCTCGAACACGCTTTCCGTCGAATCGCCGGTTTCGAAAGCGGCCAAGCCGCAGGAAATCGTCACCGGAATCGTCACGCCGTGGTGGCTGAAAGTCGCCTCCGCGATGTTGCGGCGCAGTTTGTCCGCCACGTTGAACGCGGCCGTCCGATCCGCGCCCGGCAGCAACATGACGAATTCCTCGCCGCCGTAGCGGGCGACAAAATCCGTGCTCCGAATCCGGCTGGCCAATTCCTGGGCCACGCCGCGCAGCACTTCGTCGCCGGCCGCGTGACCGTGCTGGTCGTTGATGCCCTTGAAATGATCGATGTCCCAGATCAGAAACGTCAGAGGATTGCGGAAACGCTTCCAGCGCTGATATTCGCTTTGCAGTTGATCTTCGTAGGCCAGGCTGTAGAACGACACAT
>DJIW01000073.1:20552-20811 GCA_002433805.1 Competibacteraceae bacterium UBA6584
CAGTTGATCTTCGTAGGCCAGGCGGTTGTAAACCCCGGTCAGCGGGTCCTTGCGCAGGGATTCGCTTTTTTCCCGCAATAGGCTGATCAGCACTTCCTTTTCCCGGCTGAGCACGACGACTTGATTGCGCAGATCCGCAATCAAGCGTTCTTGTCCGATCATCAGCGCCGAGAGTTCTCCAGTGCCTAATATTCGCGGTTCCGACGCACCGGCGAACGCGGTTTTTTGCGGATTCCGCCAGTCGTGAAGATCGGCGGGG
>DJIW01000073.1:21042-21253 GCA_002433805.1 Competibacteraceae bacterium UBA6584
TCGCCGCCGGTCTGCTGGCAGCCAGCAGGGTGGCCGGAACGGCAGCCTGTTGCAAATTACCCAACCACTCCACCGGCTCGGCCGTCAATCCGTCGGCCGCTATTTCGGACGCGCTGTGCGGGCCGCTGGCTAGCGCCAGGGTTTGCACCGACTTTTCGAGCAAGCGCCTTAATTTGGTCCTCATATTCCGACTACCCGACCGCCGTTCTTG
>DJIW01000096.1 GCA_002433805.1 Competibacteraceae bacterium UBA6584
GTGCAAGTCGTAGGCGTCGCCGGCCCAAAACGAAGGTCGGGCGGCGTCGTAATCGGCGGTGCCGGGGGACGGGGTGCAAACGGTGAAGCTGCACTGCACCGGCGGTAGGGCGTTGACGTAATGGCGCAGATGGTCGAATTCGGCGTGGCCGTATTCGGGGCGGACCATGAAGGCGGCGTGACAGGCGATGCCCAGGCTGCGCAGCGTTTCGTGGGCGCGCTCGTTGTGCGAGACGGTGCCGCCCTTGCGCACCGCCTTTAATTCCTGATTGGTGGTGAATTCGAAGCCGACGAACACACCGTCCAGCCCGATTTCCTTCCAGCGCCGCATCAGCTCAGGATAACGCAGGATCGTGGTGGCGCGCGCCCAGGCGAAATAGCGTTTCTTGATCCCGCGTTTTTCGATGGCCTCGGCCAGTTCGAAGCCGTATTGCTCGTCGATGAAATTTTCATCGTCGGCGAAATAGACGTGATCGACCTCGATCCGCGATAAATCCTCGGCCACCACGTCGGCCAGGCGCGGCATGTGGGTGGTGCCGCTTAAAAACGGCACGATGCAGAACGAGCAGGTCATCTTGCAGCCGTAGGAGGTGCGGGCCATCGCCACGCGCGGGAACAGCGCCTGCCAGTCGCGCGGTTTTTCGCAGACCCAGACGCAATAATACGAGCGGCTATCCCACAGATCGCGGCGTGGAATCGGAATGGTGCGCGGGTCGGGGTAGCGCGGCCAGACCTTGGCGGCTTGGGCGTCGAAGCGGTCGCCGGTGAACAGCAGGTTGGCGATGCCTTCCGGTTCCTCGCCCTTGGCCAGCGCCGCCACCAGCGCGCCAAACGGCGCGCAGCCTTCGCCGCGCACGAGGTAATCGATATCCGGGATGTTGCAATCGGCCGGCGCGACGGTGGCGTGATGGCCGCCGACCAAGATTCGGGTTTTCGGCGACAACCGCCGCGTGGTGGCGGCCAGTCGTTTCATGCGGCCCGATTCGTGGCTGTAGGCGGTAAAGCCCACGAGGTCGGGTTTAAAGCGCGCCAATTCGCGCTCGAACGTCGCTTCGGCGAAGCGGTACAACCGCAAATCGAGCACCCGGACCTCGTGTTCGGGCGGAATCGCGGCGGCCAAGTAGCCGAATTCGAGCGGCTCCAGACATTGAAAGCGCTGGAGCCCGAGCACGGTTTTAAGGTGAGCTTGGGGTTTGACGAGCAAAATCCGCATGGATCGTCCTCGAAATGGAATGCGAGGCGACACTATAGCCGAGAATTGAATTCCGAGTAAATCTATCGGAATTTCAAGCCAGAGCGCCGCTTTAACGCTTAGCGCAGCAACAGATGGCGGGGTCGGATACCGACTGTTAAAACCGCCGCCAAAAAGCTGGCCCCACCGGCCGCGATCAACCAGCTCAGATGCCACAACCGCTCTTTAGCGCTGGCCAGCGTCCAGCTTTCCAGATCGCCGACGCCGAGCCAGAGCACCAAACCCATCACCCCATTAGCCAAGGCCAGTTGGAGCAGGAATTTCGGCCAACCGGCGCGCGGCTGGTAAATCCCCCGTTTGCGCAGGTTGTAAAACAGCAGGCCGGCGTTGAGAAAAGCCGCCAGCGAAGTGGCGAGCGCCAGCCCGGCGTGCGCCAGCGGCCAGACCAACAGCAAGACCATGATCGTATTGGCGACCATGGCGATCACCCCGTATTTGACCGGACTGCGGGTGTCCTTGCGGGCGTAGAAA
Organism: Competibacteraceae bacterium UBA6584; assembly: GCA_002433805.1. Classification (GTDB taxonomy): domain Bacteria; phylum Pseudomonadota; class Gammaproteobacteria; order Competibacterales; family Competibacteraceae; genus Competibacter_A. The sequence continues at coordinate 1,723 of DJIW01000096.1, forward strand.
CCGGGGGCCAGCACCTTGATCAGCATGAACGCGACCAAGCCCGAGGCAAACGCCATCAAGCTGCGGGCGGACATGGCCACGTCGTGGGCGTCGAACTGGCCGTATTGGAATAACGCCGCGAGCATCGGCCCGGACAGCAGCATCAGCGCGACGGTCGCCGCAACGCCGATCAGCAACGCCCAGCGCAACGCCCAATCCAGGGTTTGCGAAAAGCCCTCCGCTTCCGCGTCGGCGTGCTGTCGCGACAATTTAGGCAGGATGACCGTACCGAGGGCGACACCGAAAATGCCGAGCGGAAATTCCACCAACCGGTCGGAGTAATAAAGCCAGCTGACGCTGCCGGACACCAAAAATGAGGCCACCACGGTATCGATCAGCAGGTTGACTTGCGCGACCGAGGAACCGAAGATCGCCGGCAGCATCAGTTTCAAAACGTGCTGCACGCCCTGCGAAGCCCAACCCCAGCGCGGGCGCGGCAGCAGCTTCACTTGCCGCAAAAAAGGAATCTGAAAGCCCAGTTGCACCACGCCGGCGATAAACACCCCCCAGGCCAGACCCATCACCGGCTGTTCCATGGCCGGCGCGAGCCACACGGCGGCGGCGATCATGGTCAGGTTCAACAACACCGGCGTCACGGCGGGAATCGCAAACTTGCCGCAACTGTTGAGCACTCCGCCGGCAAAGGCGGTCAAGGAGATGAACAACAGATAAGGGAAGGTGATCCGCAGCATCTGGACCGTGATCTCATACTTGCCCGCGTCGTTGGTGAAGCCCGGCGCAAACAGCAAGATCAACACCGGCGCGGCCAAAACCCCGACAGCGGTGATCAACAACAAAATCGCGCCGAGCGTGCCGGCGACTTGATCGACCAACTCCTTCAGTTCTTCCCGCGAGCGCTGGGTCTGATATTCCGAAAACACCGGGACGAAGGCTTGCGAAAACGCACCCTCGGCAAATAGGCGGCGCAGAAAATTGGGGATGCGGAAGGCGACGAAAAACGCATCGGTCCCGGAACCCGCTCCGAACATCTGCGCGTACACCATGTCGCGAATGAAGCCGGAAACCCGCGACAGCGAGGTCATGGCGCTGACGATGCCGGTGGATTTAAGGAGAGACTTGCTCATGAAGATGCGATCCCGCGCGGTAAGTTCGAAGGCGCGGATGATAGCGGGATCGGCCGGGGCTGTCAGCGGCGAGGCCGCGCGGGGATTGACAGCACGGTGGGAACTGTCATCATTATCACCCTTTTTTGAACCCGAATAGCTTCACGTTTATCCTGTTGTAGTGTAAGGAGTCTCGATTTTGGCCAATACCGCTCAAGCGAAAAAGCGCGCCCGTCAGGCGGAAACACACCGCCAGCACAACGCCAGCCTGCGTTCCATGTTCCGCACCTATGTCAAGCGGGTGCTGAAGGCGATCCAGACCGGCGACAAGAGCAAAGCCGAGTCCGAATATCAAACCGCCGTGCCGGTCATCGACCGCATGGCTCGTAAGGGCTTGATTCACGGTAATAAGGCAGCCCGGCACAAGAGCCGTTTGACCCATCACATCCGCGATATGCGGGCCTGAGCGAGCTTTCGCTTGCCGGATGGCGCGCCAGCACCCGCGCGCGATGTGTGGACGGCGCTCCCTGGCCACGCCAGGCCGCAAAAAAGAAAAGGGGTCAGGTTTTGACCTAACCCCATGTCGTTTTTGGTGGGCCCTGTAGGACTCGAACCTACAACCAAGGGATTATGAGTCCCCTGCTCTGACCGTTGAGCTAAGGGCCCGGATGGGTCGGAATTTTATCCGCCGTGACGCCCTCTGGCCAGCGAGCGTCACTCCAAATCCAAAAAGCTGCGCAACTGTTCGGAGCGGTTCGGATGCCTGAGCTTGCGCAGGGCTTTGGCTTCGATCTGGCGGATGCGTTCGCGGGTCACGTCGAATTGCTTGCCGACCTCTTCCAAGGTGTGATCGGTGGACATGTCGATGCCGAAACGCATCCGCAGCACCTTGGCCTCGCGCGGGGTGAGCGTCGACAGCACCTCGCGGGTCGCCTCGCGCAGTCCCTCGACGGTGGCCGCTTCCACCGGCGACAGCACGCTCAAGTCTTCGATGAAATCGCCCAAATGTGAATCTTCATCGTCGCCGATGGGCGTTTCCATCGAAATCGGCTCCTTGGCGATTTTCAAGACCTTGCGGACCTTGTCTTCCGGCATTTCCATGCGTTTGGCCAACTCGTCCGGCGTCGGTTCGCGGCCCATCTCTTGCAACATTTGCCGGGAAATCCGGTTGAGCTTGTTGATGGTCTCGATCATGTGCACCGGAATGCGGATGGTCCGCGCCTGATCGGCGATGGAGCGGGTGATCGCTTGCCGGATCCACCAGGTGGCGTAGGTCGAGAATTTATAACCGCGCCGGTATTCGAATTTATCGACCGCTTTCATCAAGCCGATGTTGCCTTCCTGGATCAAATCCAGGAACTGCAAGCCCCGGTTGGTGTACTTTTTGGCGATGGAAATCACCAGCCGCAGATTGGCTTCCACCATCTCCTTCTTGGCGCGCCGGGCCTTGGCCTCGCCGATGGACATGTGGCGGTTGATGTCCTTGACCTCGTGAATCGACAGCCGCGCTTCCGCCTCGATGGCCTGAAGCCGGCGTTGGGCTTCAAGCACTTCCTCGCGATAGTCGGATAGGGAGGGCGAGTATTTCTTGCCCGCTTGAATCTGCTCGTCCACCCAGTCCAGCCGGGTTTCGTTTTGCGGAAACGAGGTGATGAAGGTCTTGCGCGGCATTTGCGCCTTGGTGACGCAAATCGTCATCACCTCTTTTTCCTGGGCGCGGATGCGTTCGGCGATCTCATGGAGGTTGACGATCAATTGGTCCAGGGTTTTAGGGACCAGCCGGAACTGGAGAAAGCGATCACCAAGCTGCTGGCGCAGGGCTTGAGTCTGAGCATCGCGCAGGCCGAGTTCGTCCACATTGGCCAGGGTTTGTTCGTAAAGGGCGCGCAATTCCGCGAAGCGCCGGGCGGTTTCCTCGGGGTCGGGACCGTTTTCCACCACGGCTTGGGCGTTTTCTTCGTCTTCCTCGTCAGCGACCACCGCCTCATCCTCGCCGACCACCGCGTCCGGATCGTCGGCGGCCAGCAATACTTCCTCGTCCGGCAGCGGCGGGGCGGCTTCCTCGACATCCTTGAAGCCGCTGATCACGTCGGCGAGCCGGGTGCCGTTTTCGCTGATCGAATCGTAAGTCCGCAGCAGCGCGCCGGCGGTCAGCGGGTAGCTGGCCAACGCCGACAGAACCTGGGTCATGCCTTCCTCGATCCGCTTGGCGATCTGGATTTCGCCTTCGCGGGTGAGCAGCTCGACCGTGCCCATTTCGCGCATGTACATCCGCACCGGATCGGTGGTGCGGCCGAATTCGCTGTCCACCGCCGCCAGCGCGGCGGCGGCTTCCTCGGCGACCACGTCGTCGTCGGCGCTGACCGGGTTTTCGTTGAGCAGCAGGGTTTCGGTATCGGGCACGAATTCGTGAACTTCGATGCCCATGTCATTGATCATGGCGATGATGTCTTCGATCTGCTCGGGATCGACGATATCATCGGGCAAATGGTCATTCACCTCGGCGTAGGTCAGGAACCCCTTTTCCTTGCCGCGGGCGATCAACTTCTTCAATTGCGATTGTTGCTGCTCGCTCATGACCCTTTCACATACTGAAGTGGAGAAAAATCCAAAATTTCAATGCTATCACAAAATGCTGTACTTATGCTGAGAGATCAATAAAATTAGACCTTTTGTGCTTTTCCCAAGTTCCGCACCGCTTCTCGTTCCTCAAGGCTGAGCGCGCGCGGAGAGCCGCGTTGTAACAGCATATCCGGCAGCCGTTCCCGCAAGTCGCCCCGTCGTTCCAAGGCGGCGATGATGTCGCGAAATTCCTGCTCGAACTGATACTCCTGTTCGGAAACTTCCGGTTGCCAAGCCGCCAGGCGTTCCAAGATCGCGCCCTCGCGGGTATCTCGATAGCGTTCCAGCAACGCGGCGGTATTCAAGTTAGGATTGACCCGCAGTAAGGCGATCAATTCCGCCAGCACCTTGACTCCCAACTCGCCATCGTCGTGGCGGATCAACTCGAACTGAGGCGGCAGTTGCGCCAATTCCGGCCGGTATAACAGCAGCGCGATGGCCTTGCGAAGCGGCGTTCGGGTCAAAGGCAGGTTGTGATCGGCCGGACTGATCGAATGCGCGGGCGGCGGGCGCAACCGGGTGTTAGTGACGTGCGCTTCCTGGCGCAAGCGCGCCTCCATCAGTTCGCGAAAATGGCCGTCAGGCAGTTTTTGCAGCAGCGGCCGCGCCAGCTCGGCTAGGCGGGCGCGGCCGGCCAGCGTGTTGGCGTCGGTCCGCGCGCCCAACTCGGAGAATAGATAATCGGCCAGGGGGGTGGCTTGCGCCAGCCGCCGTTCGAAAGCCTCCCGCCCTTCGGCGCGAATCAAGCTGTCCGGATCTTCGCCCTCGGGTAAAAACAGAAAACGAGCCTCCCGGCCGTCGCGCAGGAAGGGTAGGGTCGAGTCCAGGGCGCGCCACGCCGCCGCGCGTCCGGCGCGGTCGCCGTCGAAGCAAAACACCACGTCGCCGACGGCGCGAAACAACCGTTCGATATGCTCGGCGGTGGTCGCGGTCCCTAGAGTCGCGACGGCGTACCAGACCTCGTGCTGGGCCAGCGCCACCACATCCATGTAGCCTTCGACCACGACCAGGCGCTGTGGCGCCGCGCCGTGGGTTCGGGCCTGGTAAAGGCCGTAGAGTTCCGAACCTTTATGAAAAACTGGCGTTTCTGGAGAATTGAGGTACTTGGGGGTGGTTTCGCCATCCAGCGCCCGTCCGCCGAAGCCGATCACCCGGCCGCGCCGGTCGCGGATCGGAAAGACGATCCGATCCCGGAAGCGATCGCGCGCGCGGCCTTGCTCGTCGCGGCTGATCAGGCCGGCGGCCAGCAGTTCCTCGGTCGGCGCGCCGGCCTCGCGCAGCGTTTGGGCCAGCGCGTCCCAACCCGGCGGCGCGTAGCCGATCCCGAAAGCTCCGGCGATCTGGCCGGTCAAACCGCGCTGGCGCAGATACTCGACCGCCCGCTGGCGCAGGGGATGTTCGCGCAATTGCTGGCGGTAGAAGCGTTCGGCTTGGGCCAGCCAGTGCAACAGCGGCTTGATCGAAGCGCCTTGCTCGCCGGCGGCATGCTGGGGCAACTCCAACCCGAGCGGACGCGCCAGCTCCTCGACGGCATCGAGAAACTCCAGCCGCTCGTAGGCCATCAAAAAACCGATGGCGTTGCCGTGCGCACCGCAGCCGAAGCAGTGATAGAACTGTTTGCGGGGGCTGACCGAGAACGACGGCGTTTTCTCGGCGTGAAACGGACAACAGGCCATAAACTCGTGGCCCGCGCGGCGCAACGGCACGCGGGCGTTGACGATCTCGACGAGATCGGCCCGGGCAAGCAATTGATCGAGAAACTCCTGGGGTATGCGACCGGCCATAGCCCAAAAGCCTAGTGGATAAACGACCGGCCGTCAGCGGGCTGGGGAGATGAAAGATAAAACGGCGGATCGAGCGCGCGGGATGGGGCCGTCGGGCGGGCGCGGACGGTCAGCCGCCAAAATGCGCCTTTACCCGCGCGCTGACGGCCGCCATGTCGGCCCGGCCTTGCGCCTGATCCTTGATCAGCGCCATCACCTTGCCCATGTCGCGCACGGATTGCGCGCCGGTCGCGGCGATGGCGTCGCCGATCAGCGCGTCGATTTCGGCGGCGTCGAGCGGGGCTGGAAGATAGGATTGAATCAACTCGATTTCAAAGCTCTCCCGAGCCGCGAGGTCGTCCCGACCGGCGCTTTGGTATTGCGCGAGCGATTCGCGGCGCTGCTTGATCATTTTTTCCAACACGGCGAGCGTCTGCTGGTCGTTGAGTTCGATCCGCTCGTCCACCTCGCGCTGCTTGACGGCGGCCAGAATCAGGCGGATCGCTCCGAGGCGTTCCTTATCCTTGGCGCGCATGGCGGTTTTCATATCGTCCTGAATACGGTCTTTGAGGGACATGGCGCTAGGCTCGCGGGAAGGAAAGGGCAAACTGCGGCGTTCAATACATGCGGGTGCGGCGGGCGACTTCGCGGGAAAGCTTTTTCAGATGGCGCTTGACGGCGGCGGCGCGCTTGCGCTTGCGTTCTTGGGTCGGTTTCTCGTAAAACTCGCGGCGGCGGACTTCGGACAGCACGCCGGCTTTCTCACAAGAACGCTTGAAACGGCGCAGAGCCACATCAAACGGCTCATTCTCTTTGACTTTCACGGAAGGCATTAAACCGTCACCTCATTCATATCGAGTCGTTAATCGGTTGGAGTTGGACAATTGGAAAATGAATAAGTGTAATCAAGCGCGTTGTTAAATGCAAAAGGGAACCGACATGTTGATTTTGGGCATCGAAACCTCCTGCGATGAGACCGGTCTGGCGCTTTACTGCGGCGAGCGCGGCTTGCTGGCGCACGCCCTGCACAGTCAGGTGGATTTGCACGCCGAGTACGGCGGAGTGGTCCCGGAGCTGGCCTCGCGCGATCACGTCCGCAAAACGCTGCCGCTGCTGCGCGAGATTTGCCGGCGCGCGGGAGTGGAGTCAACCGAAATCGAGGGCGTGGCTTACACCCGAGGGCCGGGCTTGATCGGCGCGTTGCTGGTGGGCGCGGCCCTCGGCCGTAGCCTGGCTTGGGCGTGGCGAGTGCCGGCCGTCGGCGTGCATCATATGGAAGGCCATTTGCTCGCGCCGATGCTGGAACCGGAGCCGCCGGCTTTCCCGTTCGTGGCTCTGCTGGTGTCCGGCGGTCACAGCCTGTTGGTCGAGGTGCAAGGCGTCGGACAATATCGAATTTTGGGCGAATCGGTGGACGACGCCGCCGGCGAGGCGTTTGATAAAACCGCCAAACTGTTGGGCCTACCTTATCCCGGCGGACCGGCGCTGGCGAAATTGGCCGAGCGGGGAAATCCCGGCCGCTTCCAGTTTCCACGGCCGATGACGGATCGCCCCGGCTGTGATTTCAGTTTCAGCGGCTTGAAAACCGCCGCGATCACGATGTGGCGGAGCTTGGAGCCGACCTCGGAAAACCGGGCCGACGTGGCGCGGGCCTTCGAGGAAGCCGTGGTGGACACGCTGGCGATCAAATGCCGGCGAGCCTTGGAGGCGACGGGCTTGAAGCGCTTGGTGGTGGCGGGCGGCGTGGGAGCCAACCAGCGCTTGCGCGCGCGCTTGCGCGACTTGGCCGCCGAGCGGGGGGGGGAAGTCCACTATCCCCGGCTGGAGTTTTGCACCGATAACGGGGCGATGATCGCCTATGCGGGCTGGCGGCGGCTGGCTTCCGGGCAGCGCGAGGATTTGGGGATCGAGGTCTTGCCGCGCTGGCCGCTGGATCAACTGACGGCGGCCAACTGAACGCACAGCCGCGCTAGAGAGGGCATTGAACGCCCGATGCCTCCGTCCCGGCTCAACTTTCGATCAAGGCGAGCACTTCATCGGTCCGACGTTCCAGCAAGGCTGGATCGCCGCGCGTTTCGACGTTAAGCCGCAGCAGCGGCTCGGTGTTGGAACAACGCAAGTTGAAGCGCCAGTCGGCGAATTCCAGGCTAAGGCCGTCGGTTTCATCGAGGGCCGGCGCCTGATCGGCGTAGGCCGCCAAAATTTGCCGGATTTTGGCCGGCGCGTCAGCGACCCGAAAATTGATTTCACCGCTGCACGGGAACGTCCGCATCCGCGCGTCCACCAGCGCCGCCAGCGGCTGGCCGACGCGGCAGAGGTGTTCGGTCACCAACAGCCACGGGATCATGCCGCTGTCGCAGTAAGAAAAATCGCGGAAATAATGATGGGCGCTCATCTCGCCGCCGTACAGCGCGTCCTCGTGGCGCATCCGCTCCTTGATAAAGGCGTGGCCGGTTTTGCTCAACACCGGCACGCCGCCCGCCGCTGTGACCTGCTCGACGGTGTTCCAGGTCAGGCGCGGGTCGTGGATGATTTTCGAGCCCGGCCGCCGCGCCAGCAAAGTTTCCGCCAACAAGCCGACCAAGTAATAGCCTTCGATAAAGCGGCCGCTGGCGTCGAAGAAGAAACAGCGGTCGAAATCGCCGTCCCAGGCCAGTCCCAGATCCGCGCCGTGCTCGCGGACCGCGCGCGCCGTGGCGTCGCGGCATTCCGGCAGCAAGGGGTTGGGAATGCCGTGCGGAAAAGTCCCGTCGGGTTGATGGTGGATCTTGATGAAGCGGAACGGCAGGCGCGGTTCCAGCGCATCGATAACGGGGCCGGCCCCGCCGTTGCCGGCGTTGACCACGATGGTCAAGGGCTTGAGGATGGCCGGATCGATATACGTCAACAAGTGCGCGATATAGTCGGTGTTATCCGGCCGGCTGACCAAAGCGCCGCGCCGTTTCGAGGCCGGAAACTCCTTGCGCGCCGCCAGATCGCGAATGGCGAACAGGCCGCTGTCGCCGCTGACCGGCTTGGCCTGTTCGCGCACCAGCTTCATGCCGTTGTAATCCATCGGGTTGTGGCTGGCGGTCACCATGATTCCGCCGTCGAGTTGGTGATAGAACGCGGCGAAGTAAATCTCCTCGGTGCCGCACAAGCCGATATCCACCACGCCCGCGCCGCCGTCCATCAACCCCTCGGACAGCGCCATGCTCAACGCCGGACTGCTCGAACGCACATCGTGCCCGACCGCCACCCGGCGCGGGTGCAGCAGCGCGGCGTAAGCCCGGCCGATGCGGTAGGCTAAATCCTCGTTCAATTCATCGGGAATCCGTCCGCGAATATCGTAAGCCTTGAAACAGCTCAGTTCGGAACTCATCGCGCTTGATGCCTCGCCTCGCGCCGCCCGCGCTCAGGTTTCACCGTTGCCGCGCCCGTAGATGTCCTCGAAGCGGACAATATCATCCTCACCCAGATAGCTTCCCGATTGTACTTCAATAATTTCTAAAGGAATTTTACCTGGGTTGGTCAGGCGGTGCGGCACGCCGACCGGGATGTAGGTCGATTGATTTTCGGTCAGTAGGAACGACTCCTCATCCCGGCTGACCCGGGCGGTGCCGCTGACCACCACCCAATGCTCGGCGCGGTGGTGGTGCATTTGCGAGGAGATGCATGCGCCCGGCTTGATCAAGATCCGCTTGACTTGAAAGCGGCGGTCCAGATCGATGGAATCGTAGAAACCCCACGGGCGGTAGACCTTGCGGTGGCTGCGGCCTTCCGGACGCTGGCTCGCCTTGAGCCGGTCGACCACCTCCTTAACCTCTTGCACCCGATCCTTGCTGGCGACCAGGATGGCGTCGGCGGTTTCGACCACCACCAGATTCTCCACGCCGACCGTGGCGACCAGCCGGGTCGCGGCGTCGACATAGGTGTCGCGGCTATCGACCGAAATGACGTCGCCGCGAGTGATGTTGCCCTCGCCGTCCCGCTCGCCGACTTCCCACAGCGCCGACCACGAGCCGACGTCGTTCCAGCCGACGGTCAGCGGCATGACCACCGCTTGATCGGTTTTTTCCATCACCGCATAGTCGATGGAATCCTTGGGACAGGCGGCGAACCCCTCGCCGTCCAGCCACAGGAAATCCCGTTCGTTCCGACCGGAGGCCAACGCCTGCCGGCTAGCGGCCAGAATCGCCGGCGCGAAGCGTTCCAACTCCGCCAGAAAAGCGGAGGCGCGGAACAGAAACATGCCGCTGTTCCAGGAATAAGCGCCTGATCGCAAGTACTCTTGCGCGGTGGCGGCGTCGGGTTTCTCGACGAAGCGCTCCACCGCGCACACCCCGGATTCATCCAGCGGCGCGCCGGCTTTAATGTAGCCGTAACCGGTTTCCGGCGCGGTCGGCACGATGCCGAAGGTGATCAACCAACCCGCTTCGGCGTGAAGCGCGGCTTGCGCCACGGCGGCGCGAAAGCCTTCGCCATCGGCGATGACGTGATCGGCCGGCAGGATCAGCAGCAGCGGATCGACGCCTTGGTGCCGGGCGTGCAACGCCGCCACCGCCACCGCCGGCGCGGTATTGCGGCCCATCGGCTCCAGAATCACCATCGCCGGTTGGACGCCGACCGCGCGCAGCTGCTCGGCCACCATGAAGCGGTGTTCCTGATTGCACACCACCAACGGCGCGGCGATGTTTTTGGCGGCGCCGACCCGCAGCGCGGTGTTTTGCAGCATGGTGTACTGGTCGACCAACGGGAGAAACTGTTTGGGATAGGCCTCGCGCGAGAGCGGCCACAACCGCGTGCCGCTACCCCCGGAGAGGATGACGGGAACGATCATGCCCGTTCTCCCCGGCCGATGGCGTAATAGCTAAAGCCCGCCTCGCGCAGATAATCCGGTTCGTAGAGATTGCGGCCATCGAAAATGACCGGCTGCTTGAGCTGGCGGCGGATGGCGTCGAAATCGGGGCTGCGGAACAGGCTCCATTCGGTGACGATGATCAGGGCATCGGCTCCGATCAGCGTCTCCATCGGTTGGGCGCACAAATGAAAATCGGGCCGTTCGCCGTAGAGGCGGCGGGCCTCGTCCATGGCGGCCGGATCGTACGCCCGCACCGCGCAGCCTGCCCGCCACAAGGCTTCCATCAAGTTGCGGCTGGGCGCCTCGCGCATGTCGTCGGTGCCGGGTTTGAAGGCCAAGCCCCACAGCGCGAAGGTGCGCCCGCGCAGCCCGTTTTTGAAATGGCGCTGGATTTTCTCGAACAAAACGTTCTTTTGACGCTCGTTGACCGTCTCGACCGCCTGGAGCAGGGCGGCTTCGTAGTCGATCGAGCGGGCGGTGTATTCCAGCGCCTTGACGTCCTTGGGAAAACAGCTTCCTCCGTAGCCCGCGCCCGGATAGATGAAGTGATAGCCGATGCGCGGGTCGGCCCCGATGCCGATCCGGACTTTTTCAACGTCGGCTCCCAGCCGTTCGGCCAGATTGGCGATCTCGTTCATGAAGCTGATTTTGGTGGCCAGCATGGCGTTGGCGGCGTACTTGGTCAGCTCCGCCGAACGCACGTCCATTTCGATCAGGCGGTCGCGGTTGCGGTTGAACGGGGCGTAGAGCGCGCGCAGTTGCAAGGTGGCTCGATGGTCGTCGCAGCCGACGATGATCCGATCGGGCCGCATGAAATCCTGAATCGCCGCGCCTTCCTTGAGAAATTCCGGATTGGAAACCACCGAGAACGGAATTTCCTGGCCGCGTTCGGCCAGCGCGGCGGCGATGGTGTCGCGCACTACGTCGGCGGTGCCCACCGGCACGGTGGATTTGTTGACCACCACCCGATAGCTTTCCAAATGTTGGCCGATGGAGCGGGCGACGGCGCGGACGTGTTGCAGATCGGCGGAACCGTCCTCGTCGGGCGGGGTGCCGACCGCGATGAACTGGAACAGGCCGTGGGCGACGCCCTCGGCCACCTCGGTAGTGAAGCGCAAACGGCCGCTGTCGCTGTTGCGCTGAACGACATCGTCCAAGCCGGGTTCGTGAATCGGAATTTGGCCGCGTTGCAGCATTTCGACCTTGCGCGGGTCCACATCCACGCACAATACATCGTTGCCTACGTCGGCAAAGCAGGCGCCGGTCACCAAGCCGACATAGCCAGAACCAAAAATCGTAATTTTCATAGTCTCACTATACTGAAATGGGGCATTGCCAAAATTTTATAAAAGGATGATGACGCGATGTCAGTCTGGATTAGCGTCGAGAGATTCCCGCTATTTGGCGCATAATTTATCACATTGATGGCCGTGGGGGCGTTCGTTCCGGCTGTGTGCGACACTGGCGACGCTGAAAATTCAGAACTAAGACGTCCTCCTCGGCATCGGACTGGCGATACTGATCGGGTCCGCGCGAGAGGGCTGCCTTTCATGGAGAACGGTTAACCATCATGATCAAGGTAGGGTTGATCGGTTATGGCATGGCCGGGCGGGTGTTTCACGCGCCGGTGATCGCGGCCGTTCCCGGCTTGCAACTGACCAAGGTGGTCGAACGTCGCGGCGAGACCGCGCGCGAACGCTATCCTTGGATCGAAATCGTCAAGGACGCGGCCGCCGTGTGCGAGGACGGTGAGATCGATCTGATGGTGATCGCCACGCCGACCGCCTCGCATTTTGAGCTGGCCGAACAAGCCTTGTTAGCCGGCAAACATGTCGTGGTGGACAAACCGTTTACCGTCAGTTCGGGCCAAGCCCGGCAATTGATCGATCTCGCCCGAACGCAAAACCGGCTCCTCAGCGTTTTTCAAAACCGGCGGTGGGACGGCGATTTTCAGACGGTCGTTCAAATAGTGCGCCAGGGTGTGTTGGGGCGACTGGTGGAGTATGAGAGCCATTTTGACCGCTTTAGAAACACCTTCAGCCCGCAACGGGCTTGGCGGGAAGAGAGCGGTCCGGGCAGTGGGATTTTGTTTGATCTGGGCTCGCATTTGATCGATCAGGCCCAAGTTCTGTTCGGATTGCCGCAAAGGCTGACCGCCGATATCCGAAGCCAGCGGCAGGCGGACAAGGCCGACGACCAGTTCGAGTTGGTCCTGCATTACGACGCGCTCAAGGTCACTTTGAAAGCCGCTCTGCTGGCGCGGGAGCCGGGACCGCGCTTCGTCTTGCACGGGACCGAGGGTTCGTTCGTCAAATACGGCGTCGACCCGCAAGAAGACGCCCTCAAGCGCGGGATTTCTCCGGGCGCGGCGGAGTGGGGCGCGGAGCCGGAAACCCACTGGGGAATCCTGAACACCCAAATCGGCGGCTTGCACGTTCGCGGCAAGGTGGAGACCGTCGCCGGCGATTATCGGGCTTACTATGCCAACATCCAGCAAGCCATCGCCGGACAAGCGGCGTTGACCGTCACCCCGGAACAGGCGCAAAACACCATCCGCCTCATCGAATTGGCCCGCCAAAGCCATGCGGAGCAGCGGACGGTCGCTTTTTCCCGAGGATAAAGCGCGCCGACGCCTGAATAGATCTTCGCCTATCCCACGCTTCGAGCTGACAGCCTGTCGGCGAAGGCCGGTCAGCGGAGATGATTCTGGTAGAATCGCCCGCCATGGACGTTTCCTGGATTCTCGACAATCTCAACGAACCCCAACGCGCGGCGGTGACCGCGCCGGTGGGATTTTTGCGGGTGCTGGCCGGCGCGGGCAGCGGTAAGACCCGCGTGCTGACCCGGCGCATCGCGTGGTTGCTGACGGTGGAAAACGCCTCGCCGTGGTCGATCCTGGCGGTGACCTTCACCAACAAGGCCGCCGCCGAAATGCGCGGCCGGGTCGAGGCGATGCTGGATCAGCCCATCGGCGGATTGTGGATCGGCACCTTTCACGGCATCGCCCACCGCCTGTTGCGCCAGCACTGGCAAGAAGCCCGCTTGCCGCGCGCCTTTCAGATTCTCGACAGCGACGATCAAACCCGGCTGCTGAAACGGGTGCTGCGCGGCTTGAATCTGGATGAAAAGAAATGGCCGCCGCAACAAGCGGCCGGTTTCATCAACCGCTGCAAGGACGAAAGCCAGCGCCCCGCCGATCTCGCCGACGACCAAGACCCGGTCAAGCGCCAATACCAACGCATCTACACGCTTTACCAGCAGGAATGCGAGCGCGGCGGCTTGGTGGATTTCGGCGAATTGCTGTTGCGAACGTACGAACTTTGGCGCGACGATCCGGAATTGCTGGCGCATTACCGAGAGCGATTCCAGCACGTGCTGGTGGATGAATTTCAGGACACCAACACTATCCAGTACAACTGGGTGCGGTTGTTGGGCGGCGGTCGGAGCAGCGTATTTATCGTCGGCGACGACGACCAATGCGTCTACGGGTGGCGCGGTTCCAAGGTCGAAAACATCCAGCGCTTCGCCGACGATTTCCCCGGCGCGCAAACCGTGCGACTGGAGCAAAACTACCGCTCCACCCACAACATCCTCAAGGCCGCGAACGCCTTGATCGCCCATAACGCCGGGCGCTTGGGCAAGAATCTGTGGACCGCCGACGGCGACGGCGAGCCGATTCAGGTCTACAACGCTCACAACGAAGTGGACGAAGCGCGGTTCGTAATCGAGCGCATCCGCCAGTGGGTGGACCGGGGCGGACAGCGCCGCGACGCGGCGATTTTATACCGCTCCAACGCGCAATCGCGCTTGTTCGAGGAAACCCTGATCGGCATGGCGATCCCGTATCGGATTTACGGCGGCTTACGCTTTTTCGAGCGCGCCGAGATCAAGGACGCGCTGGCTTATCTCCGGTTGCTCGCCAACCGCGACGACGATCCCTCATTCGAGCGGGCCGTCAACATGCCCCCGCGCGGGATCGGCGAGCGGACGCTCGATCAGCTGCGGGAAACGGCGCGCGCGCGCGGCGTGTCGCTCTGGCAAGCCGCCTTGCACCGCTTGGCGGAAAATGAATTCAACGGGCGGGCCGCCAATGCCGTGCGCGGTTTTTTGAATCTGATCGAGGATTTGGATCGTGAAAGCAGCGGTTGGCCGCTGCCCGCGCGAGTCGAACGCGCCGTCGTCGGCAGCGGTCTGCTGGCGATGTACGAACAATCCAAAGCCGATAAGGGCGAAATGCGGGCGGAGAATCTGGAGGAGCTGATCAACGCCAGCGGCGATTTCATCGCCAACACCGATCCGGTCACGGTCGGCGCGGACCCGACCGAACCCGACTGGCTGAACGCCTTCCTCGCTCACGCCGCGCTGGAATCCGGTCAAGGCCAAGGGTCGGCCAGCGATGATTGCGTGCAGCTGATGACGCTGCACATGGCCAAGGGTTTGGAGTTTCCGGTGGTGTTTCTGGTCGGGCTGGAGGAAGGACTGTTTCCGCACGGCCGTTCGGTGGGCGAGGCGCGGCAGTTGGAAGAAGAGCGGCGTCTGGCCTACGTCGGCGTCACCCGCGCCCGGCAACAGTTGTATTTGAGCTATGCGGAACAGCGCGCCTGGTACGGCCAGGACAATTATCCGTCGCCCTCGCGCTTCATCAGCGAAATTCCCGCCGAGCTGGTCAGCGAGGTCCGCGCGCGGGCCAAGCGCTCCTTCGGTTCGCCGCCGCCGGTTCGACCGCGGGCCGCGCCGTCCGGTCCGGCGGGCGGCTTGCAACCCCGGCAGCGCGTGCGCCACCCGCAATTCGGCGACGGCGTGGTGCTGGAGGTCGAAGGCGCGGGCTATCACGCGCGGGCGCGGGTGGATTTTCCGAAAGCGGGCGGCTCCAAATGGTTGGTGCTCGCCTACGCCAAGTTGGAAACGCTCTAATCTTGAAGCGCTGTTGCTCCGCTTGCGGCGGCAAATGAAATTATTTTGATGCAATATCTGGGCGGCTGTCTGATAATAAGAAACAGTTATTGATCCCTTATTAAAGAGCCAATACTGGTTTTAACGTCTCTTTATAAAAGCATTCAACTGTTTCCACGATAGAAGACCTCCCAGATGAGTTCGCCTAATCCACTTAGCCCCACCGTGCGCCCGTTTCCCAAGATCGCCGGTTCCGGCCCCAGTTCGCCCTCGAAGCCGCGCATGCCCGAACACCGCTTGACGGTCAAGGAAGTACTGGATGATTTAGTCGCCGATGGCTGGGTGGCCAAGGCAGACGCCGACTTGGCGTTGGCCGGTTCCAAGCTGGAACGCGGCGAACTGCATCCGCTGGTGGTGATCGCCAACAAAAAACTGCACCAACTCCAGCCGCCGCATCAAATTCTCAGTTTGGAAGCGCTCACGGAATGGCTGGCGAACAAGGTCGGATTGCCTTACCTGCGCATCGATCCGCTCAAGCTCGACATCGCGGCGGTCGAACGCTTGTTGCCGTTCATTTCCTTCGAATACGCCGCCCGTTACCAGATTTTGCCGGTCGCGGCGGACGATGCCCGCGTGGTGTTCGCCACCACCGAACCTTGGCTGAGCGACTGGCAAACCGTGTTGGGCCAGACGTTGAGGCGCAACATCGAGCGGGTGATCGCCAATCCGCTGGATGTCAACCGCTACCAGATGGAATTCTACGGCGTGTCGCGCTCGGTGCGCGGCGCGCTCAAGGGAACGGCGGAACCGGCGTCCGGCATTCTCAATTTCGAGCAGTTGCTGGAATTGGGCCGCCGCGGCGAATTGAGCGCCGACGAACGGCCGATCGTCCAGATCGTGGATTGGCTGCTGCAATACGCCTTCTCCCAGCGCGCCAGCGACATCCATCTGGAGCCGCGCCGCGAGCAAGGCAATATCCGGTTTCGCATCGACGGCGTGTTGAACGCGATCTATCAATTGCCGCCGGCGGTGATGTCCGCCGTCACCAGCCGCATCAAAATTCTGGGCCGGATGGATGTAGCCGAAAAGCGCCGGCCCCAAGACGGTCGGATCAAAACCCGGACCCCGGCCGGGCGCGAGATCGAGCTGCGTCTGTCCACCATGCCGACCGCCTTCGGCGAAAAATGCGTGCTGCGCATTTTCGATCCGGACACCGTGACCAAGAGCTTCGGCCAACTCGGTTTCGCCCCCGCCGAGGAGGCGGCCTGGAAGGAGATGATCGCCCGCCCGCACGGCATCGTGTTGGTGACGGGGCCGACCGGTTCCGGCAAGACCACCACGCTGTACACCACGCTCAAGCAACTGGCGTCGCCGGAGGTCAACGTCTGCACGGTCGAAGACCCCATCGAAATGATCTCCCCGGAACTGAACCAGATGCAGGTGCAGCCGGGCATCGAACTCACCTTCGCCCACGGCATCCGCACCCTGTTGCGCCAGGACCCCGACATCATCATGGTCGGCGAAATCCGCGA
>DJIW01000139.1 GCA_002433805.1 Competibacteraceae bacterium UBA6584
TAAACAGACGCATCATGATCTTGAGAACTCGATATAACCGGGAGCTTATTTCGGTTAATAAATTGATATTATTCGATATTCTTTTAGAATAATCCGCTCTTTAAATCAGGTAGCTCACCATTGTAAACAACTCTTGACCCGCCTTTATTGACCAAAACACTTTTACTTTATCGATAACTTTTTTGACGGAGCAGTTTTAATGTTTGATCTTGCCAAAACGCGAATCGGCATCATCGGTTTGGGCTATGTGGGACTTCCCTTGGCTGTCGAGCTCGGCAAACATTTTCCAACCGTGGGTTTCGATATCAATGAAACCCGAATTCGGGAGCTGCTGGCGGGCACCGACAGCACCTTGGAAGTCGAGCCTGAAGAATTAAAACAATCCAAACAGTTACGCTACGCCAGCCGCGCTGAGGACTTGCAGGAATGTAATGTTTACATCGTGACGGTGCCCACCCCGGTTGACGATTATAAACGCCCTGATTTCGCTCCGCTAATCGGCGCCAGCACCACGGTCGGACGGCTGTTGAAACCGGGCGACGTCGCGATTTATGAATCGACCGTTTACCCCGGCGCCACCGAGGAAGTCTGCATTCCCATCCTGGCGCGCGAATCCGGCCTCCGATTCAATCAAGACTTTTTCGCCGGCTACAGCCCCGAACGCATCAATCCGGGCGACAAGGCCCACCGGGTGACCACCATCCGCAAGGTCACCTCCGGCTCCACCCCGGAAGCCGCCGACTACGTGGATGCATTGTACCGGCGAATCATCACGGCCGGCACGCATAAAGCGTCCAGCATTCGAGTGGCGGAAGCGGCCAAGGTCATCGAAAACACCCAGCGCGACGTCAATATCGCCTTGGTCAACGAACTGGCGCTGCTGTTCGAACGCCTCGGCATCGACACCGAGGAGGTGTTGCTGGCCGCAGGCTCCAAATGGAACTTTCTCCCGTTCCGGCCGGGGCTGGTCGGCGGTCACTGCATCGGCGTGGACCCCTACTATCTGACCCATAAGGCCCAAGAAATCGGCTATCACCCGGAGATGATCCTGGCCGGCCGGCGCATCAACGACGGCATGGGTCCCTATGTGGTCCAACGGGTGGTCAAACTGATGAACCAGCGGCGCATTCCGGTGATGGACGCCAAGGTGTTGGTGATGGGGCTTACCTTCAAGGAAAATTGTCCGGATCTTCGCAACACGCGCGTGGTGGATATCGTGAAGGAATTTCGCGATTACAACGCTCGAGTCGATGTTTACGATCCCTGGGTCGACGCCCGCGAAGCCCGGCACGAATACGATATCGACTTGATTCAAGAACCGGAAGCCGGCCATTACGACGCGGTTATCCTGGCGGTCGCCCACCAGCAGTTTCAGGAAATGGGAACGGAACGGATTCGAGCGCTGGGCAAACCGAATTCGGTGTTGTTTGACGTCAAATATGTTTTCCCCAGCGACGCCGTCGACGGCCGCTTATAAAAACCGC
The DNA here is from genome assembly GCA_002433805.1 of Competibacteraceae bacterium UBA6584. Taxonomy (GTDB): domain Bacteria; phylum Pseudomonadota; class Gammaproteobacteria; order Competibacterales; family Competibacteraceae; genus Competibacter_A. The sequence goes on from DJIW01000139.1 coordinate 1,485, forward strand.
ACCGAGAGAGGCGTCATGAAAATTCTGGTTACAGGCAGCGCGGGGTTTATCGGTTCGACATTGTCGCAACGCTTGCTGGCGCGCGGCGACGAAGTCATCGGCCTCGACAACCTCAACGATTATTACGATGTCAACCTGAAGCGCGCCCGCTTGGCGCGCTTGCAGGCGTATGCGGGCTTCACCGAAGTCCGAGCCAGCCTTGAAGATCGCCAGGTGTTGAACGAAACCTTTGCCAGACACCGACCCCAGCGGGTGGTAAATCTGGCGGCGCAGGCCGGCGTCCGCTATTCGATCCAAAACCCCCATGCTTACGTGGATTCCAATCTCGTGGGTTTCGTCAATATCCTTGAAGCCTGCCGCCATCACGCCGTGGAACATCTGGTGTACGCTTCGACCAGTTCGGTTTACGGCGCCAACACCAAGATGCCGTTTTCGGTGCACGATAACGTGGATCATCCGGTCAGCCTCTATGCGGCGACCAAGAAAGCCAATGAGTTAATGGCGCACACCTACAGCCATTTGTACGAGCTGCCGACCACCGGCTTGCGGTTTTTTACCGTTTACGGTCCGTGGGGCCGACCGGACATGGCGCTGTTTTTGTTCACGCGCGCGATTTTGGCGGATCAGCCCATCGACGTGTTCAACTACGGCCATCACCGGCGGGATTTCACCTATGTCGACGACATCGTCGAGGGCGTGATTCGGGTGTTGGATCAAGTCGCGGCTCCCGATTCCAGCTGGTCGGGCGACGCGCCCGATCCCGCTTCCAGCCACGCGCCTTACCGGCTCTATAACATCGGCAGCAACCGACCGGTCGAATTGATGCGTTACATCGAAGTTCTGGAAGACTGTCTCGGCCGCAAGGCCGTCAAGAACCTGCTGCCGATGCAGGCGGGCGACGTGCCGGACACCTATGCCGACGTCGACGCGCTGGTGCGCGACGTCGGCTATCAGCCGGCCACGCCCATCGAGGAAGGCGTGGCGCGCTTTGTAGCGTGGTATCGGGAGTATTACCGGGTCTAGGACGGTTCCAGGCGCTTCCAAACGCATTGCCCGCCACTGCTGTTATCCAAAAGCTCCAAATAGCGGGCGTGCTCCCGCGTCTCCTCAAGATCGGCGCGCACCACCGACAGCGGCGGGCGGTTTCGGATCGCCCGCGTTTCCCGAAGCGCGGCGGCGCGCGGCGTCGCCGTTGCATCGTGGCTTTCCCGCTCGAACATGGAGCTTTGTTGCCGGGTCATCGCCAGATAGACATCGGCCAGAATCTCCGCGTCCAGCAGCGCGCCGTGCAGGGTCCGTTGTGAATTGTCGATGTTGTAGCGCTTGCACAGCGCGTCCAGGCTGTTGCGCTGGCCGGGATGGCGGCGGCGGGCCAGCAGCAGGGTGTCCTCGACCGCGCATAATTGTTCGATTGCGAGTTGACCGCGCCCGCACGAGCGCAGTTCGTGATTTAGAAACCCTATGTCGAACGGCGCGTTATGGATGATCAGTTCGGCGTCTCGAACGAAATCGAGAAAGGCGTCGGCGATATCGGGGAAGCGGGGTTGGCCGGCCAAGCGCTCGTTGGTGATGCCGTGCACCCGCACCGCTTCCGCGTCGATCAGCCGATCCGGCTGTAAATAGGCATGAAACCGCCGCTCGGTAGGACGGCGGTTCACGAGTTCGACACAGCCGATTTCGATGATGCGATGCCCTTGAGCGGGATCGAGACCGGTGGTTTCGGTATCGAGGACGACTTGACGCGCGCGCATGAGAATTATCCGTTCAGATGGGAACCGCGCCGGACGCGGGAATCGCCCGCCGCGCCAGTTGATCGACTCGTTCGTTCTCGGCGTGGCCGCTGTGGCCGCGCACCCATTCCCATTCGACCTGATGCGGGGCCAGCGCCGCTTCCAGCCGTCGCCAGAGATCGATGTTTTTGACCGGCTGGCGGTCGGCGGTTTTCCAACCGCGCCGTTTCCAGCCCGGCAACCATTCGGTCACGCCTTTCATCACGTATTGACTGTCGGTGACGATCCGCACCCGCGCCGGCCGGTTTAAGGCTTCCAAACCGTTGATCGCGGCCAGCAGCTCCATCCGGTTGTTGGTGGTCTCCGACTCGCCGCCGGATAATTCCTTTTCACGGCCGCGATAGCGCAGCAGCGCCCCCCAGCCGCCGGGGCCGGGATTGCCGGAACACGCGCCGTCGGTAAACAAGCACACCCACTCGTCAGCGCGCTCCATGTCAGGTCGCGATCGCCCCATCGTTCACCGCATCGAGATCGAGCGCGGCGGCCAACAGCGCTTGAGTATAGGGGTGCTGGGGCCTTTCGAACACTTGTCGGGCCGGGCCGGCTTCGACCACCCGACCGCCTTTCATCACCACCAAATGATTGGCCAAGGCCCGCACCACCCGCAAATCGTGACTGATAAACAGATACGCCAGCCGGTAGCGCTGTTGCAGCTCGCGCAACAAATCGACGATTTGCGCCTGCACCGACACATCGAGCGCGCTGGTCGGCTCGTCTAGAACCAACAGCCGAGGCTGTAGCGCCAGGGCGCGAGCGATGGCGATGCGCTGGCGCTGGCCGCCGGAAAATTCGTGCGGGTAGCGATCCTGGGTCGCCGGGTCCAAGCCCACTTCCCGCAAGGCTTGCGCGATACGCTCGCGCCTTGCGGGGCGATCGCCGGCCAAGCCGTGCACCAACAACCCCTCCTCGACGATTTCACCGACCGACAGCCGGGGGCTGAGCGAGCCGAACGGGTCTTGAAACACGATCTGCATTCCCTTGCGCAACGGCCGCAGCACCTTGCCGGGCAAGCCATCGATACGGGCGCCGCCGAAGCGGATCGCGCCCTCGCTGGCCAGCAATCGCAACAGCGCCAAGCCGAGCGTGGTCTTGCCGGAACCGCTCTCGCCCACCACCCCCAAGGTCTGACCCTCGCGCACGCTGGCGCTGACCCCGTCGACGGCTTTCACATAATCCGCCACCCGACCGAACAGACCGCGCTTGAGCGGAAACCAGACCTTTAAATTCTCGCCGGCGATAACCTCCGGCGCGCCCTCGGTTTCCGGCGGCGGTTCGCCCCTGGGTTCGGCCGCCAGCAGCTGGCGGGTGTAGGGATGGCGGGCTTCGGCGAACAGCGCATCCACCGCCCCGGATTCGACGATTTCGCCGGCTTTCATGACGCAAACCCGGTCCGCGATCTTGCGGACGATGCCAAGATCGTGGGTGATGAACAAGATGGCCATGCCGAGCTTGGTTTGTAGATCCTTGAGCAGCTTTAAAATCTGCGCCTGAATCGTCACATCGAGCGCCGTGGTCGGTTCGTCGGCGATCAGGATGTCGGGATCGTTGGCCAGCGCCATGGCGATCATCACCCGCTGGCGCTGGCCGCCGGACAGCTCGTGCGGCAAAGCCTGCAACCGCCGGTCGGCGTCGGGCAAACCCACCCACTCCAGCAGCTCCAAAATCCGCGCTCGCAAACGGCCGCCGCGCAGCCCTTTATGCAACTCCAGGGTCTCGCCGATCTGCTTTTCGATGGAATGCAGCGGATTGAGCGAGCTCATCGGTTCCTGAAACACCATGGCGATCTGATCGCCGCGAATCTCGCGCATCCGCTCCGGCGGCGCGCCCACCAGTTCCTGACCCCGCAAGCGGATGCTGCCGCTGGGATGGCGGGCGTGCGGGTAGGGCAGCAATTGCAGGATCGACAGCGCGGTCACCGACTTGCCGGACCCGCTTTCGCCCACCAGCGCCAGCGTCTCGCCGCGCTCCAGCACCAACGAAGCCCTTTTCACCGCCGGCAGCGCGCCGAACGACACCGACAACTCGCGGATGTCCAACAGCGGGACGTTTTCAGAAAGCTCGACGGCCATCATCGCTCCTCGCGGCTATCGGAAATGGGCGGGCGTCCGGTTCGACCTGCCCCAGCAAGACGGGCGCGGGTTCCGATAACGCGGTCAACCGCGCCGCGCGCTCCGGCGGCGGCCAGGCGGCGATACCCTCCGCCGCCCGATAGAAGGCCGCTAAATCGCGTCCTTCGCGCTGGTACAAAGCCATAAAAGCCGGCACCCATTGGTGGTAGGTGTTATTGCCCGCCAGTTTGGCGTTGTTGAGATCCTGCTCGAACCAGCGGTCGTAACCCGCATAGCCGCCCCAGAATTGCTTCAATGACTGATACCGCTCGCGCAGTTCCGTCAAGATGCGCCGTTTTTCCAACCGTTTCTCGGCATCCGACCGCGCGGAGGCATAAACGGCCGCCAGTTGTTCGCGCGCCCCCGCCACCACGCGCAAAAACTGTTCGCGCCGTCGGCTGTCGAGAGCATAGGCTTGCCGATCCTCCGCATCGCCGTGGCGCGCCAGCCACCGTTCCGCTCCCAGCCGGCCGACGGCGGTGGCGAAGGATTCGTTAAAGGCCGTATCGCCTCCGACATATAACCGCTGATGCGCCAATTCGTGAAACATCAACTCCGCCAAGCGGCCGACCGGCCAATGAATGAAGGTGTTCAACAGCGGATCGTCGAACCAGCCCAAGGTGGAATAGGCCGGAATATCGGCGACGTACACATCATCGCCCGCCGCGCGCAGCTCCTCGGCCAAGCTTCCCGCGGCGGCGGCGTCGAAATAGCCCCGATAGCTCAGGCAGCCGACCGTCCAATAACACCACTGGCGCGGTTGCAACGATAGTTCGGGCGCGGCCAGCACGTTTTTTACCGCATGAAGCCGCCCGAGATCGGCGTAATCCCGGTAACTGCCGTTGTCGGGCAAGCCGAGTTCGACGCTGGCGAAGGTCCGCAGGGCCTGGGCCGTCTCCAACCGCCGGCGCAAGGCCGGCGCGGTCGCGGAATCGGCCAACAGTTCCGCCACCGGCCGGCGCGCCCGCAGCAAATCCCACTGGCCGGCCGCCGCTTGCCGGTAATAGCGCAGATCGGCGCAGCCCGACAGCGCCAAGCAGAGCGTCGATTGTATTAAAAATGCCCAGAAAACGCGCCGCACCGTCGAAAACCGTCTAAGGTTTATCAGCCGGCGCGATGATCGAGCGAAACATCGACCGGCCATCGAACATCCCCTCAGCAAACGGACCGATGGACATACATTCCTTGACAATTTACCTGGTCGGCGGCGCGGTGCGCGATGAGTTGCTCGGCCTGCCGGTCAAGGAACGCGATTGGGTGGTGGTCGGCGCGACGCCCGACGACTTGCTCTCGCGCGGCTTTCAGCCGGTCGGCAAGGACTTTCCGGTGTTTCTGCACCCGCAAACCCGCGAGGAATACGCCCTCGCCCGCACCGAGCGCAAGACCGCGCCCGGCTATCACGGTTTCGATGTCCTTGCCGGAACCGAGGTCACGCTCGAAGACGACCTATTGCGGCGCGATCTTACCATCAACGCCATGGCCCGCGACGGCCAGGGCCGTTTGATCGACCCCCATCACGGCCGCCGCGATCTCGATGCCCGCTGGCTGCGGCACGTCTCGCCGGCCTTCGCCGAAGATCCGGTGCGGATTTTGCGCCTGGCCCGCTTCAGCGCCCGCTACGCCGCGCTGGGTTTTCGGGTCGCGCCGGAAACCCTGGAGCTGATGCGCCAAATGGTCGCCAGCGGCGAGGTGGATGCGCTGGTGCCGGAACGGGTTTGGGCGGAAACCGTCCGCGCCCTCGGCGAATCCCAGCCCGAACGGTTTTTCGAAACCTTGCGCGCTTGCGGCGCGCTGGCGCGAATATTTCCCGAAATCGACCGCCTGTTCGGGGTACCGCAACCGCCCGCGCACCACCCCGAGGTCGATACCGGCGTGCATACGCTGATGGCGCTCGGTCAAGCGGTCCGCTTGCAAGCCGATGTGGTCACCCGCTTTGCGGTGCTGGTGCACGATCTTGGCAAGGGAACCACGCCGTCGGAACAATGGCCGCGCCATCTCGGTCACGAACAGCGGGGCGCGGAGTTGGTGCGCGCCCTGTGCCAGCGTCTGCGCATCCCCAACATGTTCCGGGAATTGGGCGTGCTGACCGCCCGCTACCACACCCATTGCCACCGCGCCCTGAGCCTGCGCCCGAAAACCCTGCTCAAGACCTTGCTGAACGCGGACGCCCTGCGCAAGCCGCAGCGCTTCGCTCATTTCCTGGTGGCCTGCGAGGCGGACGCGCGCGGCCGGCTCGGCCTGGAAGAACGCGCCTATCCGCAACCGGCGCTCTTCTCCCAAGTCCTTCAAGCCGCCGCCGCCGTCAGCGCCCGCCCGCTGGTCGCGCAAGGCTTGAGCGGTCTGGCGCTGGCGGACGCCTTGCAAACCCTGAGGCTGGCCGCGATCACCGAGGCCAAACACGCCTTCGAGGCCGCCGCTCGTCCCCGGCGCGACGGCGATTCCTAGGTATTGATCTTGTGCAAGGCGCGGCCGTGGACCGACAAGGCCGCCTCGTGCATCGCCTCATACAGCGTCGGATGAGCGTGGATGGTCCGCGCCAGGTCTTCGCTGCTGGCGTGGAACTCCATGGCCAGCACCGCTTCCTGGATCAGTTCGGAGGCGAACGGGCCGATGATATGGCAACCCAACAGCGCGTCGGTCTCGGCGTGAGCCAGAATCTTGATCATGCCGTTGGCCGCGTCCATGGCCTTGGCCCGACCGTTGGCGGCAAACGGGAAACTGCCGACTTTATACGGGATGCCAGCGGTCTTGAGCGCTTGCTCGGTCCGACCGACCCAGGCGATTTCAGGATCGGTGTAAATCACCCACGGAATGGCGTCGTAATTTAGATGGCCGTGCTGTTCGGCGATGTTCTCGGCCACCATGATGCCTTCCTCGGAACCTTTGTGCGCCAGCATCGCCCCGCGCACCACATCGCCGATGGCGTAAACGCCCGGCAGGTTGGCCTCGCATCGATCATCGACGTGAATGAAGCCGCGCTCGTTGAACAACAATCCCGATTCCGGGGCGGCGACGTTGTCGGTATTGGGCCGGCGGCCGACCGACACCAGCAGCTTTTCAAATGTGATTTTCTGTTCGCCGTCTTTGTCCTTGAATGACACCTCGACGCCGCCAGCGGTTTTTTGGGTAGCGATCACCCGAGTTCCCAACCGGATATCGAGCCCCTGCTTTTTGAACTGCCGCAAAGCCTCGCGCGCGATTTGCTGGTCGGCCAGGGCCAGAAAATCCTCGACCGCCTCCAGCATGACGACCTTGGCGCCCATCCGGTTCCACACGCTGCCGAGTTCCAGGCCGATCACGCCCGCGCCGATCACCCCCAAGGTTTCAGGCACCTTGCGAAACTCCAGCGCTCCGGTCGAGTCGACGATCAACCCCTCGGCGTTGTCCACCGGCGCGGCGTCGATGTTGATCGGCTTGGAGCCGGTGGCGATGATCACATGATCGGCCGACACCACTTCCACCGAACCGTCCCGCGCGGTGATCTCGACCTGACGCTCGGCCAGCAACTTGCCGTGACCTTGCAGCCATTCGACGCCGTTGGCCTTGAACAGCGCGCCGATGCCGTTGGTCAGTTGCAACACGATATCGTCCTTGCGCGCCATCATCTTGTCGAGGTCCAACCGGACACCCTCGACATAAATGCCGTGCGCGTCCATGCCGTGCCGGATATGGTGGTATTGCTCGGAGGATTCGAGCAGGGTCTTGGAAGGGATGCAGCCCACGTTCAAGCAGGTGCCGCCCAGGGCCGGGTCGCCTTTGAAGTTGATCCACTTTTCCACGCAGGCGGTTTCCAAACCGAGCTGCGCGCAGCGGATCGCCGCCACATAGCCGGCGGGACCGCCGCCGATGACGACCACATCGTAAGTCTTTGCCATGCTGCCCCCGAATAATGATAACGTTGGTCAATCTGAAAAATACGCAGTGATGCGCCCGCGACGCGGGCGAGGGCCGCTCGATCCGGATGCCGGCGGATTGGAAGCGGCGGCGTCCCGCCGCCGTTCCAGGCTTCGCGCCCGCGCCGCAACCGCCTAAACTTGCAGCACCAGCCGGGCCGGATCCTCGATGCATTCCTTCACGGTGACCAGAAACGTCACCGCCTCTCGGCCATCGATGATCCGATGGTCGTAGGAATGCGCCACGTACATCATCGGCCGAATCACGACCTGACCGTTTTCCGCCACCGGCCGGTCCTTGGTGGCGTGCATTCCGAGGATGCCGCTCTGCGGCGGGTTGAGGATCGGCGTGGACATCAGCGAGCCGAACACGCCGCCGTTGGTGATGGTGAAGGTGCCGCCGGTCATGTCCTCGACCGTCAGCGTGCCATCCTTCGCTTTCTTGCCGAATTCGCCGATGGTTTTTTCGATATCGGCCAAGCTCATTTGATCGGCGTCGCGCAGGATCGGCACCACCAGCCCGCGCGGCGAGGACACCGCGATGCCGATATCGTAATAGCCGTGATAGATGATGTCGTTACCGTCGATGGAGCCGTTCACCGCCGGATAGCGCTTGAGCGCCTCGATCACCGCCTTGACGAAAATGCCCATGAAGCCCAGCCGCACGCCGTGTTTTTTCTCAAAATCGTCCTTGTAGCGATTGCGCAAATCCATGACGGGCTTCATGTTGATTTCGTTGAAAGTGGTCAACATGGCCGTGGCGTTTTTGGCCATCAACAGCCGCTCGGCGATGCGGGCGCGCAACCGGGTCATCGGCACCCGCTGTTCCAGCCGGCCCTGGGCGTCGGGCGGCACCGCCATCGGCGCGGGCGCGGGCGCGGCCATCGGGGCCGAGGGCGCGGCGGCCGGCGCGGCGGGAGCCGGAGTCGAAACCGGTCGGGCGGGCTGGCCGCCTTCCAAGAAAGCCAGCACATCGGCTTTGGTCACCCGGCCGCCGCGACCGCTGCCCGCCACCTTGGCGATATCCAGACCGTGCTCGGCCGCCAGACGGCGCACCGCCGGGCTCAAGCCATCCAAATCAGCTTCCGCGACCGACGTCGCTGGCGCGGCGGCCGGCGCGGCGGACGCTGGCGCGGCCGGCGCGGCGGACTGCCCGGCCGCGCCTTCTTGCAAGGTCGCAATCACATCGCCGGTGGTGACGATTTCGCCTTCCTGACGCAAGATCTCGCCGAGCACCCCATCGGCGGGCGCGGGGATATCGAGCACCACCTTATCGGTTTCCAAGTCCACCAGATTCTCCCCTCGCTTCACCGCCTCCCCCGGTTTTTTCTTCCAGTTGACGAGCGTGCCGTCGGAAACGGATTCGGGCAGCGAGGGGACTTTCACTTCGATGGTCATCTTCTTTATTCCCTTGGGTTCCGGGTCGTTGGTCGATCTGGGTCGCGGTGGTTACTGGCCCAGGGCGTCGTTCACAAGCTGTTGTTGCTGTTCGACATGAACGCTGTGGTAGCCCACCGCCGGCGAAGCCGAATGCGGCCGGCCGGCGTAACGGATCTTCAGGGGCCTCGGCAAATCCCGGTCCAAATGATGGAGGCTTTCGAACCAGGCGCCTTGGTTTTTCGGCTCTTCTTGACACCAGATCAGATCGGTCAGATTCGGGTACCGCTCGATCTCGGCGGTGTAAAGCGCCTGCGGAAACGGGTAAAGCTGTTCGATGCGAATGATCGCCACATGCTCCAGCTTGCGCTCGCGCCGGGCTTCCAAAAGATCGTAAAAAACCTTGCCGCCGCAAGCCACCAGACGGGTGATCTTTTCCGGATCGTGCGGGTCGATTTCCGGAATCACCTCCTGGAAGCGGCCTTCCGTCAAATCCTCCAGGCTGTTCACCGCCAGCCGGTGCCGCAGCAGACTCTTGGGGCTCATCACGATCAACGGTTTGCGGAAGCCGCGCTTCATCTGCCGGCGCAGCATGTGGAAGCATTGCGCCGGCGTCGAGGGCACCACCACTTGCATGTTGTTCTCGGCGCACAGTTGCAAATAACGCTCCAGCCGGGCCGAGGAGTGTTCCGGCCCTTGCCCTTCGTAGCCGTGCGGCAACAGCATCACCAACCCGCACATCCGGCCCCACTTGGTTTGCCCCGACGAAATGAACTGGTCGATGACCACCTGCGCGCCGTTGGCGAAATCGCCGAACTGGCCTTCCCAGACGATCAGACCGTTGGATTCGGCGGTGGCGTAGCCGTACTCAAAGCCCAGCACCGCCTCCTCGGACAAAATCGAGTCGATGACGATGAAGTTCGGCTGGCCGGGATAGAGGTTCATCAGCGGCGCGTAGCTGCTGCCGTCTTTCTGATTGTGCAGCACCGAATGCCGGTGGAAAAAGGTGCCGCGCCCGCAATCCTGGCCGGAAATCCGGACCTGATAGCCTTCTTGCAACAGGCTGGCATAAGCCAGATTTTCGGCGAAGCCCCAATCCAGCGGCAGCGCGCCCGCCGCCATCTTGCGGCGGTCATCCATGATCTTGGCCACGCGCGGGTGCATCTCGAAACCTTCCGGCAATTTGAGCAGCCGCTCGGTGAGGTCGCGAACCGTTTCCAACGGCACCGTGGTATCGAACGGCAGGCTCCAGTCCTCGTTGGCAAACGGCGTCCAGTCGATCGAATGCGGTCCCTTGGCGTGCGGCAGGGTGGGGCGCGACACTTGCAGGCCGGCGTCCAGGTTGGCGCGGTAGCGCGCCTGCATCTCTTGAAAGTCGGCTTCCGCGATTATCCCCTCGCCGATCAATTTTTCGGCGTACAGGATAGCGGTGGTTTTACGCGCCCGGATCTTGCCGTACATCATCGGCTGGGTGGCGGCCGGCTCGTCGGCCTCGTTGTGGCCCAGGCGGCGGTAGCAGATCATGTCGATGACCACATCCTTGTTGAAGGTCATCCGGTATTCCAGCGCCAGCCGGGTCACGAACAGCACCGCTTCCGGGTCGTCGCCGTTGACGTGGAAAATCGGCGCTTGCACCATCTTGGCCACGTCGGTGCAGTACATGGCCGAGCGGGTATCTAGCGGGTTGCTGGTAGTGAAGCCGATCTGGTTGTTGATGACGATGTGGATGGTGCCGCCGGTGCGGTAACCGCGCACTTGCGAGAATTGGAGCGTTTCCATGTTGACGCCCTGGCCGGCGAAGGCGGCGTCGCCGTGGATCAGCAGCGGCATCACCGCGTTGAACGGCGGGGTTTCCGCGCCGGGCGCGCGCCGCCGTTCCATCCGGGCGCGCACCGAACCCTCGACTACCGGATTGACGATCTCCAGATGCGAGGGGTTGAAGGCCAAGGCCAGATGCAGCGGGCCGCCGGGGGTTTGCACGTCCGAGGAAAAGCCCATGTGGTATTTGACATCGCCGGTGCTGCCGACCCGGCGCTTGCCCTCGAACTCATCGAACAACTCGCTCGGCGACTTGCCGATGATGTTGACCAGCACGTTCAACCGCCCGCGGTGGGCCATGCCGATGATGATTTCCTGAATGCCCTGCCCGCCGGCCTGCTGGATCAGCTCGTCCATCATCGGGATCAAGCTTTCGCCGCCCTCCAGCGAAAAGCGTTTCTGGCCGACGTAGCGGGTGTGCAGGTAGCGCTCCAAGCCTTCGGCGGCGGCCAGCCAGTGCAGCAGCTGCTTGCGCTGCTCGGCGCTCAAGTCGAGCCGGGCGCGCTGGCCTTCCAGCCGCTTCTGAATCCAGCGCTTTTCCGCCGTCTCGTTGATGTGCATGTATTCCGAGCCAATGGAGCCGGTGTAGACATCGCGCAGCAGGCTCATGATCTCGCGCAGGGTCCATTGCGACGGGGCGACCAGCGAACCGGTATTGAACGACGAGGCCATGTCGGCCTCGCTCAAACCGTGATAGCCGGGGTCCAACTCCGGCACCGGCGGGCGGTTGCGCAAATGCAAGGGATCGAGATCGGCGGCTTTGTGGCCTCGCGTCCGATAAGCGTTGATAATCCTCAACACCGCCGCCTGTTTCTCGGCCGCCGCCGGACTGAGCACCTGCGCGCGGCCGCCGGCTTGCGGTTGCAGCGCCAGGCGGGAGAACGAGTCGCGGATCGGGCCGTGGGCGACATCCCGCGCGCCCTGGGTCTGCGCTTCCATATTGCGGAAATACTGCCGCCAGTTATCGCTGACCGACTCCGGATCGCTCAGAAAGCTTTCGTATAGTTCCTCGATGAAAGCCGCATTGCCGCCGAACAACGGCGAACTTTGGCGAAATTGCTCGATGAGGGTGCTCATGGGCGCTGATCGACTCCCGGTGATGAAGAATTTTCAAGCACGGACCCGGCGAAAGGGGCAGCGCTCGAAGCGGACCCAGACAGAATGGAACCCGGCGACACTCCAGCCCGCGCAGGCGCGACGGTCCGGTTTCGGCCGGGCCGGAGCCAGTACAGGCGATGGGGCCCGAGCTTGTCGCAACCGCCGCGCCGGTCGTCCGGCATGAGAGTGTTGGCCGCAATCACGGCTTTCAAATATCCAAAACGTCGTGCGTTAGCTTTCCCTGAAGGGAAAAGAGCCCGCTCGCCGCCTGTGAACCGGGATGGCGCGATCCCGAGACAGACCGGCGGCCGCTTGATTTTGAGGACTGATTATATCCATGGCGCAAACCCGGATAAACCGCCGTTGCCTTTTTTAATTAACGCCTCAATCGCTAGGATGAGGCCGTCGGACGCTCTACCGTTTCACGGGCTCTCCGGCGGCTCCCGCTGCTGTCGACTCCTAAAATAGATAAAAATTGCGCTATTTTTTGCCATCGGAAAGGGTCTGCGGTACATTTTCCGCGATGGCGTCTCGGCTTTTCGAGCCCAGCAGCATGGCGGATGAATTTCCGGCTGGTTCCGCCGCTTAGCTTTGTTCCATTTAGGAGGGAATCGCAATGGCTGCCACCCATCCCCTCGCTCAGGGAACGCCCGCGTCGTATCAGGCCGCTGACGGCGAACCCTATATGAGCGAGGCCCAGTTGGCGCACTTCCGCAAGGTCTTGACGGACTGGAAGGAAAGCCTGCTGCATGAAGTCGACCGCACGGTCAATCACATGCAGGACGAATCCGCCACCTTTCCCGATCCCAACGATCGCGCCACGCAAGAAGAAGAATTCAGTCTGGAACTGCGCACCCGCGACCGCGAACGCAAGCTGATCAAGAAGATCAACGAGGCGATCGCGCTCATCGAAAGCGGCGACTACGGCTACTGCGAAGCCTGCGGCGTGGAAATTGGCCTGCCGCGCATGTTGGCCCGACCGACCGCCACCTTGTGCATCGACTGCAAGATGCTGGAAGAAATCCGCGAAAAGCAAGGTAATTAACCCCGACCCCAACGACGGTTTTCGCCGCGAAACTCGCCTGCCCCAGGCGATGGTTGCCACGGTCGATTCCGCCGCGCCCACGCGCGGGCGCTTCGCGCCATCCCCGACCGGTTCCCTTCATTTCGGCTCGCTGGTCGCCGCGTTAGGCAGTTTTTTGGAAGCGCGCCGGCGCGGCGGCGAATGGTGGGTCCGCATTGAGGACATCGACCGGCAGCGGACCCAACAGGGCGCGGCCGACGCTATTTTGCGAACGCTGGAACGCTACGGGCTCGGCTGGGACGGCCCCGTCCTCCACCAAAGCCGGCGGACGGCCGCTTATCAAACCGCCTTGACGCAACTGCTCGACGCCAGCTCGGCCTATCCGTGCGGGTGCAGCCGGCGCGAACTCGCCAACGGCCCGCGCGGCCGCGACGGCAGCCCGATCTATCCGGGTTACTGCCGGCTCCATCCCCGCCATCCCGAACGACCGAGCGCGATCCGGCTGCGCGTGAGCGACGAGCTGCTGGCGTTTCAGGACGCGGTTCAAGGCCAATGCCGGCACCGATTGGCGACGGAAGTCGGCGATTTCGTGATCCGCCGCGCCGATGGCGTGTTCGCTTATCAGTTGGCCGTGGTGGTGGATGACGCCGAACAGCGCATCACCCAGGTGGTGCGCGGCGGCGATCTGCTGGAATCGACCGGCCGGCAACTCCACCTGCAACGGCTGCTGGGCCTTCCCACCCCCGAATACGCCCATTTGCCGGTCGCGCTCGACCGGCGCGGCTGCAAGCTGAGCAAGCAAACCGGCGCGGCCCCCATCGACCGATCCGATCCGGGACCGATGTTATGGGCCGCCCTGCGCTTCCTCGGACACGAGCCGCCGGCGGACTTGCGGCGCGAACCGCCCGCCGCGCTGCTGGCGTGGGCGCTGGCGCATTGGCGCTTGGCGGCGGTGCCGAAAATCCCGGCCCGCCGTTGGGAGGAAGCGGACGATGGGGAGGCCGCGCAATCCGGTAGGATCGGGGAATCGGAATTTCGAGCTATAGACAAGGCCCAGGACGTGGTCTAGAAAATAACAGATAAGAAGTCGATGCGCGCCCCTGCCCTCATCCGCCTTCACCCCATTCCACCATAACCCCTCCACCAAAGGAGAATCACGGTAATGTCCGACGTCAAGGTCTATCCCGTACCGGCTGAGGTCGCCGCCAACGCCTGGATCAACAACGACCAATATCTGTCGATGTACAAGCGCTCGGTCGACGATCCCGAAGGCTTCTGGGCCGAGCAGGCCGGTCAATTACTTACCTGGTCCAAGCGCTGGGACAAGGTGCTGGACTGGGATTTCACCAAGGGCCACATCCGTTGGTTCGACGGCGGCAAGCTCAACGTCAGCCAGAACTGTCTGGACCGGCATCTGGCCACCCGCGGCAACCAGATCGCGATCATCTGGGAAGGCGACAATCCGTCCGAAGACCAGAAGATCACCTACCAGCAACTGCATGAGGATGTCTGCAAGTTCGCCAACGCCTTAAAGGATTTGGGCGTCAAGAAAGGCGACCGGGTCTGCATCTACATGCCGATGATCCCCGAAACCGCCGTCGCCATGCTGGCCTGCACCCGCATCGGCGCCGTTCACTCCATCGTATTCGGCGGCTTCTCTCCGGATTCGTTGAAAGATCGGATCATCGACGCCGAATGCAACGTGGTGGTGACCTCCGATGAAGGCTTGCGCGGCGGCCGCAAGGTGCCGATGAAGGCCAACGCTGACAAGGCGCTGCAAAGCACCCCGAGCGTCAAGAAAATGGTGGTGGTCAAGCGCACCGGCGGCAACGTCGCCTGGGAGGACGGCCGCGACGTGTGGTATCACGACGTCATGGCCAAGGCCAGCGCCGACTGCCCGCCCGAGCAGATGGACGCCGAAGACCCGCTATTCATCCTCTACACCTCCGGCTCCACCGGCAAACCCAAGGGCGTGCTGCACACCACCGGCGGCTATCTGCTGCACGCGGCGATCACCCATAAATACATCTTCGATTATCACGACGGCGATATTTATTGGTGCACGGCCGACGTGGGTTGGGTGACCGGCCATTCGTATATCGTTTACGGTCCGCTGGCCAACGGCGCCACCACCCTGATGTTTGAAGGGATTCCGACCTACCCGAACGTCAGCCGGTTCTGGGAAGTGGTGGACAAGCACAAGGTCAATATCTTCTACACCGCCCCGACCGCGATCCGCTCGCTGATGCGCGAGGGCGAGGAGCCGGTCAAGAAGACCTCCCGCAAGACCTTGCGGCTGCTGGGCTCGGTCGGCGAGCCGATCAACCCCGAGGCTTGGGAGTGGTATTACAACAACGTCGGCGATGGCCGCTGTCCGATCGTCGATACCTGGTGGCAGACCGAAACCGGCGGCATCCTGATCACGCCGCTGCCGGGCGCGACGCCCTTGAAGCCCGGTTCCGCCACCCGTCCGTTCTTCGGCGTCTGCCCGGCGCTGGTCGACGCCGAGGGCCAGTTCCTGGAAGGGGCCACCGACGGCAATCTGGTCATCACCCGGCCTTGGCCCGGCATCATGCGCACCGTCTACGGCGACCACCCGCGCTTCATCGAAACGTATTTCTCGATGTACAAGGGGCTGTATTTCACCGGCGACGGCGCTCGTCGCGACGAGGACGGCTATTACTGGATCACCGGCCGCGTGGACGATGTGATCAACGTTTCGGGCCACCGCATGGGCACCGCCGAGGTCGAATCGGCGCTGGTGTTGCACCCGGCGGTCGCCGAAGCGGCGGTGGTCGGCTACCCGCACGATCTCAAGGGCCAGGGCATCTACGCCTATGTCACCTTGAAAGTCGGGGTGGAACCGACCGAGGCGTTGCGCAAGGAATTGATCGCCCACGTCCGCAAGGAAATCGGGCCGATCGCCTCGCCCGACGTGCTGCAATGGGCGCCCGGCCTGCCCAAGACCCGCTCCGGCAAGATCATGCGCCGCATCCTGCGCAAGATCGCCGCCAACGAAGTCGATCAGTTGGGCGATACCTCGACCTTGGCCGATCCGAACGTGGTGAACGATCTGGTCGACAATCGCGCGGTCAAATAGCCAGGATGCTGTTCATGATCGTGATGCGCTGAGCTTTCACCCGGCCTTTCCCCTGAAAAGGCCGGGTTTTTTATCATCCCGCGATCCGTCTGACCCCGGCTTCGTCGATCCAAGCACTGATCAGCCGCGCGGGCGTTACCTCGAAATAAAGATTTCTGACCGTCACGTCCGGCCAAGTCGGGACGCCTAATTCAGCCGGCGCCATTTCCTCCAACACCGGCGGCGGATCGGCCGCATCGCGCCATTTGAAGCTCTCGCACGCCACGTAAAATGGCACCCCCCGCTCGCGCGCCGCCAGCGCCAACAACGCCGTGCCCGCCTTGTTGAGCACCGCCCCATCCGCCAGCACGCTGTCGGCCCCCACCAGCACCGCGTCGGCCCGAGCGACGAACAACGCCATCTGCGCGTCGGTGATATAGACCGTCGGCACTTTCCAAACTGAAAGCTGCTCCGCCAGCCGGCGTCCTTCCTCCAGCGGCCGCGATTCCGTGACGATCATCCGCAAACCCGCCTCCTTGAGCAGCCGACAACTTTCCAATACAGTGGAGCTGAAACTGTGCGTCATCAGGGTCCGCCCCGCGCCCACCAGTTCGGCGACCCGCGCGGCGCAGTCAGCGACAGCCCGCCGCGACTGCTCGATCAGGACTTCCGCTCGCGCGGCGGCGACTTGGCGGGCGGCGGCCAGGTTCATGTCGGCTTCGATCGCGGCGCCCTCCCGCCAACGCCGCAGTAAATGTGAGAGCGGCGTCATGCTGGGTCGGGCTTCAGCCAAGTCGACGGCCAGCGCCGACAAGCCCTCCCACCACTCCCCGACGGTCGCGGCGGGCAGTTCGCGGGCCGCTTGCGCGAGAATCACGAGACCGAAGCGCGCCAGTTCGCTGGCGCCCCGAACCCGGTCATCGCGAATTTCCGCGATTTTTCGGTTGAATTCTGTAGGAATCATTGCCCAAAATTCCCCAATGATTTTCAGTAAGCCCGGCGCGGATGCTTCAGCGCCCTTTGTCTGTTAGGAGACCCGCCATGAGCGATGTTGATCCCATCATCGGCAACTGGTATCGCAACGAGGAAACCGGCAACGATTTCGAAGTCGTCGCGCTCGACGAGGACGCCCAAACCATCGAAATCCAATATTTTGACGGTGAAGTGGAAGAATTGGATCTAGACGCTTGGTACGAACTGCCTCTGGAGATGATCGAAGCGCCGGACGACTGGTCCGGCCCCTTCGACGGCGCGGAAGACGATGAACTCGGCTATGAGGAAGACGATGAGTTGAGCGACGCGGACGATCTGTTGGCCGACCGCGACGAGGATTGAGCGTCGCTCCGGCTAAAACGGGCGCCTTGACGCCCGCCGCGCTAGCGCTCTCGGCGCGCTCTAGCGAATGCCTCGGCCAGCGCGCTAGAACGCGGGTCCGGCGGCTGGTGGTCCGCTCGGCCGGGCGGCGGGCTGGACGGCTGCGATTTTCGCGCCCGCGAGTCCGGTTGGCGCGCGGGCGCGGGCGTCGAAGGCGCGGCGGTCGGTTCGCTCAGCCGCAAGCTCAATGCGATGCGCCGCCGCTTCAAATCCACCTCCAGCACTTTGGCCTTGACCACTTGGCCCACCTTGACCACTTCGCGAGGATCCTTGACGAAGCGATCCGCCAACGCCGAAACATGCACGAGTCCATCCTGGTGCACGCCGATGTCCACGAACGCGCCGAAGTTGGCGACGTTGGTCACCACCCCTTCCAAGATCATGCCGGGCTGTAAGTCAGCCAGCGTTTCCACGCCGTCCTTAAACGCGGCGGTTTCGAAGGCCGGGCGGGGATCGCGGCCCGGCTTTTCCAATTCCAGCAAAATATCGCGCACGGTCGGCAACCCAAAACGCGGGTCGGTGAAGCGCGCCGGTTCGACCGTTTTCAGAAACGCCGCATTGCCCAGCACCTCATGCAAGCCGCGCCCGCTGGCGGCGAGGATACGCTCGACCACCGGATAGGCTTCCGGGTGAACGGCGGAACGATCCAAGGGATTGTCGCCGTCGTTGATCCGCAAAAAGCCGGCCGCCTGTTCGAAGGTTCGATCGCCCAGACGCGGGACCTTTAACAGCTGTTCGCGCCGCCGGAACGCGCCGTTGGCATCCCGAAATTCGACGATGTTGCGGGCCAAAGCCACATTCAGTCCGGCCACCCGCGCCAGCAGCGGCGCGGACGCGGTGTTCACATCCACGCCGACCGCGTTCACGCAATCCTCGACCACCGCATCCAGCGCCCGCGCCAGCCGGGTCTGGCCGACATCGTGCTGGTACTGGCCGACGCCGATGGCCTTGGGTTCGATCTTAACCAGCTCCGCCAGCGGATCTTGCAGCCGGCGGGCGATCGACACCGCCCCGCGCAGCGACACGTCGACCTCGGGAAACTCCCGCGCCGCCAGTTCCGAGGCCGAATAAACCGACGCGCCCGCTTCCGACACCATCAGCTTGTGCAGTTTGAGCTCGGGATGGCGCTTGATCAGCTCGCTGGCCAAGCGGTCGGTTTCGCGCGAGGCCGTGCCGTTGCCGATACTGAGCAATTCCACCCGATGCCGACGGCACAGTTCGGCCAGCAGGTGGAGGCTCTCATCCCACTGATTGCGCGGGACGTGCGGATAAATCGTGGCGGTCTCGACCAGCTTGCCGGTGACGTCCACCACCGCGACCTTGACCCCGGTGCGCAGGCCGGGGTCCAGCCCGAGCGTGGGCCGCGCGCCGGCGGGGGCGGCCAGCAACAGATCGCGCAAGTTGCGGGCGAACACCCGGATCGCCTCTTCCTCGGCCGCCTCGCGCAAGCGCTGTTTCAGCTCGGTATCCAGGTGCGGCAGCAGTTTGAGCTTCCAGGCCCAGCGCGCGGTTTCCAGCAACCACCCATCGGCCGGGCGGCCGGCGTCGCGAAGCTGGAAATGCGCGATCACCAGCCGCTCGCCGGGATCGGCGTCGGACGCGGCCGGATCGCCGATTTCCAGATTCAATTGCAACACCCCTTCATTACGGCCTCGAAACAGCGCCAGGGCGCGATGCGAGGGAATGCGCTGGATCGCTTCTCGATAATCGAAATAATCGCGGAACTTGGCTCCTTCCTCCGTCTTGGCTTCCAAAACCTCCGAACGCAGAACGGCTTTATCCCAAAATAACTCGCGCAACCGCGCCAGCAACTCGGCGTTTTCGGCAAATTCCTCCATCAGAATTTGTCGCGCGCCCTCCAGCGCCGCCTTGACATCCATCACGCCGCGCGCTGGATCAACGAAAGCCAACGCGGCTTGTTCGAGCACTTGACCAGGATCGTTCAACAAGCCGCGCGCGAGCGGGCTCAGGCCGGCTTCGCGGGCGATCTGGGCCTTGGTGCGGCGCTTGGGCTTGTAAGGCAGATAAAGATCTTCCAGTCGGGTTTTGGTGTCGGCGGCAAGCAGCGCGCCTTCCAGTTCAGCGCTCAGATGGCCCTGTTCGCGGATGCTGGCGAGCACGACCTCGCGCCGCTCCTCCAATTCGCGCAGATAATCGAGCCGCTCCTCCAAAAAACGCAACTGTGTATCGTCCAAACCGCCGGTGGCTTCCTTGCGATAACGAGCGACAAACGGCACGGTCGCGCCGTCGTCCAGCAAGTTGACGGCGGCTTCGATCTGACGTTCTTGAACGGCGAGTTCGCGGGCAATAGTTTCAATGATTTTCATAATAACTAAAACGCAGTGGGTCCAGGGTTTGAAAGCTGCACTATAAGTCTTTCTAAATCTAAAAATAGCACTTTTCTAACATTTTAGAAATCGATCTTCTTCAATAAAATTCTAAATTAGAAATCACCTGTTTCAAAATGAACCATCATCCCGCTCCAATGTTTAAAATTTAAATGTACAGTTTAGAAATATGACTATATTGCTCTCCATTTTATCGTTTTCTCTAACATAAATCGATCATTATTTATTGCCGTCATATCGATAAAAAATTAGAAATAATCATATTTTTCGCCAGCATAGCTTCAATTTCTCCCATCGGTTTCGCTAGGGGAATCGAAATAACCAGCGCGACTCTAGTGGCCTACATATTGCTAGTTTCTAATTGTTCAAATACGAGTATAAGCCTTCGCTTGAGAGCGCCACAATCTTTGCACTAATGCAACTTGCGAGTAGGGATGATGGCCTAACAAGGTTTTGAAAGAAACTAAATTGAGTTTATTACGAATAATTAAAAAACGACGCCCAACAAGATTGATTGGATGGATTATAAAATGCGGGACAATCCCAATACCAATGATGTTACAGAAGAAACATCAGAACAAAACGGCATTGAAGCGTTGAAAGCTATCGATCAAAGTCGGCTTCTAACTTTTCTATCTATCCAGATCTACATTCTCGTCACATTGATCTCTATGAAGGACGAGATGTTGATTCTAAAAAGCTCGGTTCCCCTACCCTTTCTCAATATTCAAATACCTACTGTTGGCCTGTTTGGATTCTCGACCATCGCTCCATTACTTATGCTTATCTTCCATATTTATCTATTACTACAG
>DJIW01000013.1:0-193 GCA_002433805.1 Competibacteraceae bacterium UBA6584
CTTCACCCAGGATGAGAAGGGCGTGATGAAGTCCGCCGGCAAGGCGGGTTGGGACGTCAAGACCAACAAGAAGCTGTAAGGACTCGGCCGGGGCAACGGTTCCGGGGAAATCATGCGGCTCCGCGCATTCGGCTGAAGGTTTCAAGCCGGATGCGCGGCGTTTTTCTTCATTCCCAACCATTGGAAAAAGCCG
>DJIW01000013.1:358-22452 GCA_002433805.1 Competibacteraceae bacterium UBA6584
TTCCCAACCATTGGAAAAAGCCGTTTATGCACGCCGAGCAAAGCCTGCGCGAGGGGCGGTTGCAAGATGCCTTGACCGAATTGCAAGCCCAGATTCGCAAGGAGCCCGCCAACCCCAAATACCGGATTTTTTTGTTTCAGTTGCTGGCGGTGCTGGGGCAGTGGGAACGGGCCTTGAACCAGTTAAACGTGGTGGGCGAGATGGACGCCGCCAGCCTGCCGATGGTGCAAACCTACCGCGAAGCGATCCGCTGCGAGCTGTTGCGGGCCGAGGTGTTCGCCGGGCGGCGCTCGCCTTTGTGGTTCGGCGATCCGCAACCGTGGGCGGCCTTGCTGATGGAAGCCTTGCGCTTGACCGCCGCCGGCCAGTTCGGGCCGGCCCGCGCCGCGCGCGAGCAAGCGTTCGAAGGCGCGACGGCGGTTGCGGGAACGCTGGACGGCCAACGCTTCGAATGGCTGGCCGATGCCGATCCGCGCCTGGGACCGGTCCTGGAGGCCATCGTCAACGGGCGTTATTACTGGGTTCCGTTCCAGCGCCTCCGTTCCATCCAGTTCGAACAGCCGGCCGATCTGCGGGATTACGTCTGGATGCCGGCTCAGATCATGTGGGCGAACGGCGGAGAAACCGTCGGGCTGATTCCCGCGCGCTACCCCGAATCCCAGGCCGCCGCCGACCCGCTGGTGCAACTCGGCCGCAAGACCGAATGGCGCGACTTCGGCGAGGACACCTGGCTGGGGCTCGGCCAACGGCTGCTGGCCACCGATCAGGGCGAATTCTCGCTGCTGGACGCGCGGCGCGTCGAGTTGGAGTCCGAGGCGGAGTCGCCGCCGGAGACGGCTCCGGCGGATCGCGGCGATGGCTGAACTGACTCCCAAGGAGCGGTTGCAACCCTCGCTGTTGGACCGCTTGACCGACGAGGAGCCGGACCGCCGAGAGGAGTCGCGGGACAAGCGGGTGCTGTCGACCAGCCGCTTGCGCGAGTGCGTGATGCGGGATTTGGGCTGGCTGCTCAACGCGACCCGCATGAGCGATGACGAAGTGGACGCCCGCTATCCGTTCGCGGCTCGTTCGGTGATCAATTACGGGCTGCCGGCGCTGGCCGGCGGCGTCGCGCGCAGTTTGGACATTAATGAATTGGAACGAGGGCTGCGGCAGGCCATCCTCGATTTCGAGCCGCGCATCCTGCGCCATTCGCTGCGGGTGCGCGCCCAACTGACCGAAGAACGCATGAGCCACAACGCGCTGACCTTTGAAATCGAAGGCGATCTGTGGGCGCAGCCGCTGCCGCTGCAACTGTATTTGAAGACGGAGATCGATCTGGAAAGCGGCCAGGTCCACATCGAGGAATCCAGCCAGCCGAGGGCGCGCTGATGGACCCGCGCTTGCTGGAGTATTACAACCGGGAATTGCAGCACCTGCGCGAGGTGGGCGGCGAGTTCGCCCGCGAATTTCCCAAGATCGCCGGCCGGTTGGGCTTGGACGGGTTCGAGTGCGCCGACCCTTACGTCGAGCGGCTGTTGGAAGGCTTCGGCTTTCTGGCCGCGCGGGTCCAGCTCAAGATGGACGCCGAATTCCCGCGCTTCACCCAGCATCTGCTGGAGATCATTTACCCGCATTATCTGGCGCCGACCCCGTCGATGCTGGTGGCCCGCTTCCAACCCGACCCCGGCGAGGGCGCGCTCGAACAGGGCTTCGTGATCCCGCGCGGCAGCGAGTTGCGCGGCCTGTTGGGCAAGGGCGATCAGACGCCTTGCGAATATCGGACCGCCCACGAGGTGACGCTGTGGCCGGTGGAACTGATCGAAGCCCAGTATTTCGCCGGCAAGGAACCGGTGTCGCTGCTCGATCTGCCCGACTTGGCCAAAGTGCGGGCGGGCATCCGGCTGCGGCTGCGGACCACCTTGCCGGGCTTGACCTTCGCTAAATTGGGCCTGGAACGCCTGACTCTGTTCCTGAACGGCGGCGATGAATTGCCGATGCGGATCTACGAGCAGCTGTTGGGCAACGCGCTGACGATGGTGGTCCGACCCGGCCAGCGTCCCGCGCCCTGGCACGAAGTAGTGGCAAGCCGTTGCATCCGCCGGCAAGGGTTCGGCGACGATCAAGCGTTGCTGCCCCACACGCCGCCGTCCTTTCAGGGCTATCGGCTGCTGCATGAATATTTCGCGTTCCCGCAGCGCTATTTGTTCGTGGAACTGGACGGCCTGGGTCCGGCGGTCCGGCGTTGCGCGGATTCGGAGCTGGAAATCCTTATCCTGCTCAACCGGGCTCACGCGCTGCTCGAACACGGTTTAGAAACCGAGCATTTCGCGCTGTTCTGCGTCCCGGCGATCAATCTGTTTCCCAAGCGCGCCGACCGGATTCACCTGAGCGAGCAGGTGGCCGAACACCACGTCGTGCCGGATCGAACCCGACCGATGGATTTTGAGGTGTATCAGGTCAACGGCGTGACCGGTATCGGCTCGGAGGGCGAAGACCAGGAATTTTTGCCGTTTTATGCCGCCTACGACCGGCTGGACCAGCACGACCGCCGGGCGTTTTACACCATGCACCGTTCGCCGCGCCTGCTGTCCGGCCCGCAACGGCGTAACGGCCCGCGTTCCAGCTATATCGGCGGCGAGGTTTTTCTGGCCTTGGTCAACGCCGATGAAGCGCCGTACCGTTCCAATTTGAAACAGTTGGCGGTTGCCACCTTATGCACCAACCGCGATCTGCCGCTGCATATGCCGATCGGCGCGGGCGCAACCGATTTCACCATGACCGCCGGCGCTCCGGTCGGCTCGGTGCGCTGTCTGGCCGGCCCGACCAAACCGCGCCCCTCCCACGCTCGCGGCGACGCCGCTTGGCGTCTGATCAGCCATCTGGCGCTGAATTATCTGTCGATCGCCGACACCGACAGCCGCCAGGGCGCGGTGGCGCTGCGGGAATTACTGGCCTTGTACGGCGATCTGGCCGAGCCGGCCACCCGCAAGCAGATCGACGGCGTGCGCTCGATCCGGGCCTTGCCGATCACCCGGCGCGCGCCGGTGGCCGGCCCCATCGCCT
The DNA here is from genome assembly GCA_002433805.1 of Competibacteraceae bacterium UBA6584. Classification (GTDB taxonomy): domain Bacteria; phylum Pseudomonadota; class Gammaproteobacteria; order Competibacterales; family Competibacteraceae; genus Competibacter_A. Next base: position 3,404 of record DJIW01000013.1, read on the forward strand.
TCGCCCGCGGTTTGGAGTTGAACCTCACCCTGGACGAAGGCGCGTTCGAAGGGGCCGGAGTGTTTCTGCTCGGCGCGGTACTGGAGCAGTTTTTCGCCAAATACGTCTCCATCAATTCATTTACCGAGACGGTGGTCCATTCTTCCGAACGCGGCGAGATCATGCGATGGCCGGCGAGAATCGGCAAACGGCATACGCTTTAGAACTGTTCGAGACGCTGCGGCGCGCGCCTCACGCCTATCATTTTTTTCAGGCGTTGCGGCGGCTGGAGTGCCTGTACCCCGAAAAGCCGCGCCTGGGCAAATCGCTGCGCGTGGCCGACGATCCGGTCCGGCTGGCCCAGGAACCCTCGCTGGCCTTCGCGCCGGCGACGCTGGCCGCCTTCGATCCGGGCGGCGCGGAGCGGTCGGCGCGCTTGTACGAGTATTTTCTCGGACTGTTCGGCCCGCACGGTCCGCTGCCGACTCATCTGACCGAATACGCGCGCGGCCGCTCGCGCAACGACGGCGACCCTACCTTCGCCAGCTTCGCCGATGTGTTCCACCATCGGATGCTGTGCCTGTTTTATCGGGCCTGGGCGGACGTTCAACCGACGGTCAGCTACGACCGGCCGGAAACCGACCGGTTCCACGTCTATGTCGGCGCGCACTTGGGGCTGGGGATGCCGTCGCTGTGGAATCGGGACGCCGCGCCCGATCTGGCCAAGCTGCACTACGCCGGCCGGCTGGCGTGCCAGACCCGCAACCCCGAGGGTTTGGAAGCGATTTTGGGCGATTTCTTCAAACTGCCGGTCGCCGTCGACACCTTCGTCGGGCACTGGCTGCCGCTGGACGAGCACAGCCGTTGCCGGTTGGGCGAAACGCCCGCGACCGGCGTGCTCGGCCTGACGGCGGTGATCGGCGAGCGGGTGTGGGACTGCCAGCACAAGTTCCGCATCGTCATCGGCCCGATGGGTCTGGCCGAGTTTCAGCGGTTTTTGCCCGGCAGCGACAGTTTGCGGCGGCTGGTGGCGTGGGTGCGCAACTACGTCGGCGAGGAGCTGTTATGGGATGTGAATCTGATTCTCAAAAAAGAAGAGGTTCCGCCGCTGGTGCTGGGGTCGGAAACCCGCCTGGGCTGGACCACTTGGCTGAGCGGCCAGCCGCCAGCGCGCGACGCCGACGATCTGAAACTGGACGCCGTAACCTATTGCGGCTGATGTTTTCCTCAATTTTCAACCTGCATTGGAGTCCGAATCCATGGCCGAAATCAGCCGCGTCGCCCTGTTCGGGAAGCTGAATAGCCTCGGTTACAAAGCGATCGAAAGCGCCACCGTCTTCTGCAAGCTGCGGGGCAATCCGTATGTGGAACTGGCGCACTGGCTGCACCAGATCCTGCAACTGCAAGATTCGGACATCCATCGGATCGTCCAACATTTCAATTTGAATCCGAGCCGGGTGGCCAAGGATTTTACCGAGGCGCTGGACCGGCTGCCGCGCGGGGCGACCTCGATTTCCGATCTGTCTTCCCACGTGGACGCGGCGGTCAAGGAGGCGTGGGTTTACGCCACCCTGATGTATGGCGACGCTCAGGTGCGCACCGGCCATCTGGTGGTCGGGATGTTGAAAACGCCCGATTTGCGTAACGCGCTATCGGCGATTTCTCGCGAATTCGACAAGATCAAGCTAGATAGCCTGATGGAGCAGTTCGGCGAGATCATCGCCGCTTCGCCGGAATCCGGACTGCGCGCCGCCGACGGCTCCCAAATCGGCGGCGGGGCCGCGCCGGGCGAGGCCAGCGAGGCGATGGCCCCGGCCCAGATGGGCAAGCAGGAGGCGTTGCAGCGTTTCTCGGTAGATTTGACCGAACGGGCGCGCCAGGGCGAACTCGACCCCATCGTCGGGCGCGACGAGGAGATACGCCAGATCGTCGATATTTTGATGCGCCGCCGCCAGAACAATCCGATCCTGACCGGCGAGGCGGGGGTCGGCAAGACGGCGGTGGTGGAAGGTTTCGCCCAGCGGATCGCCTCCGGCGACGTGCCGCCGCCGTTGCAAGACGTGACGCTGCGGGTGCTGGATGTCGGTCTTCTCCAAGCCGGAGCCAGCATGAAGGGCGAATTCGAGAACCGGCTGCGCCAAGTCATCGACGAGGTGCAGTCCTCGCCCAAGCCGATCATCCTGTTCATCGACGAGGCGCATACCCTGGTCGGCGCGGGCGGCGCGGCCGGCACCGGCGATGCCGCCAACCTGCTCAAGCCCGCCCTGGCGCGCGGCAAGCTGCGCACCATCGCCGCGACCACCTGGGCTGAATACAAAAAGCATATCGAGAAAGATCCCGCGCTGACCCGCCGCTTCCAAGTGGTCCAAGTGGGCGAGCCGAGCGAGGAGAAAACCATCTTGATGATGCGCGGCATGGCCTCGACCATGGAGCGCCACCATCGGGTGCAAATTCTGGATGAGGCGCTGGAAGCGGCGGTCAAGCTGTCGCACCGCTACATCCCGGCCCGCCAGTTGCCGGACAAGGCGGTCAGCTTGCTCGATACCGCCAGCGCCCGCGTCGCCATCAGCCTGCACGCGGTGCCGGCGGAGGTGGAAGATTGCCGCCGCCGCATCGAGGGGCTACAGGTCGAGCTGGACATTATCGGCCGCGAAGCGGCGGTCGGGATCGACACGGCGCAACGCGAGGCGGCGGCTCGGGAGAAACTGCAGGCCGAGGACGTCCAGCTGGCGAAATTGGAAGCGCGCTGGCAGGAAGAAAAGGGCTTGGTCGATCAAATTCTAACGCTGCGCGCCAACTTGCGCGGCGAGGGCGGCGCGGTGGATCAAGAGATCGCGGCCGAACCCGATCCGCGGCGGCAGAGTTGGCTTGTCGAGTTGAAAGCGCTGCAAGCCAAACTCCATGCGCTTCAGGGCGAATCGCCGCTGATTTTGCCCAGCGTGGACGCGCAGGCCGTGGCCGCCGTGGTCGCCGACTGGACCGGCATCCCGGTCGGGCGGATGGTGAAAAACGAAATCGAAACCGTGCTGGGGCTGGCCGACATTCTCAACCGGCGGATCATCGGCCAGCGTCACGCCTTGGAGATGATCACCCGCCGCATCCAGACCTCGCGCGCGGCGCTGGACAATCCCAACAAACCCATCGGCGTGTTCATGTTGGCCGGCCCCTCCGGCGTGGGCAAAACCGAAACCGCGCTGACCCTGGCCGAAGCCTTGTACGGCGGCGAGCAGAACGTCATCACCATCAACATGAGCGAATTTCAGGAAGCGCACACCGTGTCCACCCTCAAAGGCGCGCCGCCGGGCTACGTCGGCTACGGCGAGGGCGGGGTGCTGACCGAGGCGGTGCGGCGGCGGCCTTACAGCGTGGTGCTGCTGGATGAAGTCGAAAAGGCCCATCACGATGTCCATGAAATCTTTTTCCAGGTGTTTGATAAGGGTTGGATGGAAGACGGCGAGGGCCGTTTCATCGACTTCAAAAACACCTTGATCCTGCTGACCACCAACGTCGGCACCGAGCTGATCGCGGGGATGTGCAAGGACCCGGAACTGCTTCCTGATCCCGAGGGCTTGGCCAAGGCGCTGCGGGAGCCGCTGCTCAAGGTCTTCCCGCCCGCGTTGCTGGGACGGCTGGTGACGATTCCCTATTACCCGCTCAGCGACGAGATGATCGGCGACATCGTGCGACTGCAACTGCGTCGGATCGAGAAGCGGATCAAGGACAATCACAAAGTGCCGTTTGGCTATGACGACGAGGTGGTCAAGTTGATCGTCAGCCGCTGCACCGAACTGGAAAGCGGCGGGCGGATGGTGGATGCGATCCTGACGAATACCATGCTGCCGGCGATTAGCCAGGAATTTCTGACCCGGATGGTGGAAGGAAAGCCGGTTGCGCGGGTTCAGGTTCAGGTCCGGGACGGTGATTTCGCCTATGGTTTTGAATGAGTGTCCGGGCGAATAGGGGAGGCCATGAAAATGGTCCAGTCTAGAATGGGATTGGGGCGGCTCATTCTGGACTGCTGTTCAGTTCCTGCGTGGCTAATCCGCATCGCAGTATCCTCTTGGAAAGGGTTTTTTCAGAATCGGCATGGAATATGCTGATGCTTGACTATAAATTAGGAGGAGATTCGCCGTGATCACCATTTCCCAACCCGCCATGGCTTTAAATTCCGAGGATGCTCCTGGGCCACATTACAAGATGTGGAATACTTGGGAGATTCCCAAAAGTGAGAATCCTGATCACATCTTGAAATGGGCAGCCACAGTTGCAAAAGGCGCTCCCGGCGGTAAATTGAAGGCATTGATCATTAATTGTCATGCATCGCCCGCAAGCTTGGGTTTGGGTACGGGGATTAGTTGGGCTCAAGTCAGCTTGTTTGGAACCTTATCCGGACTCGTGGATGAGATTTATATCGTTGCCTGTAACGTGGTTTCCTTCACTGGTAGTGGAGATGGCAATCTCTTTTGTGGTGCCATCGCCAAGGCCGCCAAGACCTATGTATACGCTTCGAATGAAAGCCAAAGCACAGGTATCTGGCCCACCATACCCTACGGGAAAATCGACGGTTTTGAGGGTAAGGTTTGGAAGTGGCGTCCGGATGGCTCGAATGAACTCACTCCTTTATAGGTGCCCGATTGCCCACAAATTACAGCTTATCAATATGATATGGGTTTTAGTGGGATAGTGGGATAGTGACCGGGTGGGCTGCAACCGACAATCGAGACGCCACTTATGAACCGCCAGCAACGCAGGGCGCTCGCTAGCCAAGAGCGATCACAACCAGCGGCCAGCGCAAAGGGTCTGCAACGGGCTATGCAACTACACCGTGACGGTAAGCTCGAAGCAGCGGAAACCCTCTATCGGCAGGTGCTACAGCAAAACCCTCGGGAAGTGGATGCGTTACATTTTCTGGGGGTGCTGAATTCTCAACGTGGCCGCCAGCAAGAAGCCGCCGAATTAATCCGACGAGCATTGGCGCTTGCTCCCCACTATGCGGATGCCTGGAACAATTTAGGCAACGTGCTGGCAGCAACAGATTGCTGGGAGGAAGCGGCGGCAGCTTATCAGCGCAGCAGCGAATTGGCCCCGATTAATGCCAGCGCCCGTTGCAATCAGGGGGTCATGCTGTCGCGCGCGCAACGCTTCGAGGAAGCCGCCGCCGCCTTTCGAGAGGCCATCGCCTTGGAGCCTAGTTTGATCGAGGCGCATTTCAATCTGGGCAAAGCCCTGAGCGCCGTGGGTCAATACGACCCGGCCATCGCCGCCTATCAGGAGGTCATCCGGCTGCAACCCACCCACGCCATGGCTTATCGGAGCCGGGGAATTTTGCTGTACCGGCTGGAGCGCGGCGATGAAGCCATCGCGATGTTTCAAGACTGGCTGGCTTTGGACCCGGACAATCCGGTCGCCCGGCACATGTTGGCCGCTCATTCGGGGCAGGGCGTGCCGGAGCGCGCGGCCGACCATTACGTGCAAGAACTGTTCGACGGCATGGCGGACAGCTTCGACGATCACCTGCATCAATTGGACTATCGCGCGCCCGAACTGATCGCCTCGGCGGTAAACGCCCGCTTCGAGCGGCCAGCAGGATCGCTCGACGTGCTGGATGCCGGCTGCGGCACCGGACTTTGCGGCCCCTCGCTGCGCCCCTACGCCCGACGCCTGACCGGCGTCGATCTGTCGCCGCGCATGATCGAGCGGGCGCGGACGCGCGGCGATTACGACGAATTGGCCGTCGTCGAGCTGACGGCGTTTCTGATCGAGCATCCGGGTGCTTGCGATTTGATCGTGTCCGCCGACACTTTGGTGTATTTCGGCGAGTTGAAACCGGTCTTGACCGCCGCCGCCGGCGCGCTGCGACCGGGCGGGCGGCTGGCGTTCACCGTGGAACGCGCGGCGGACGCGGAAACGCCCGCGGGCTTCCGCCTCGGTGCCAGCGGCCGCTACCGGCATTCCGAAGCCTATTTGCGCCGGACGCTGGCCCAAGCGGGCCTGGCGGTCGAAACCTTGGAGCCGGTGGCCTTGCGCTTGGAAGCGGGCCAACCGGTCGACGGTTTCTTGGTGATGGCGCGCAGCCATCGGGATAGCCCCGAATCACACCCCAGTCAGGAGGCGCTGTGAAACCGCAATCCGCACCAAGCGCTCGCGCGGGCGCTGCAAATGATGTTATGGCGCTGCTGGCGCAAGCGATGAGCCTGCACGGCCAAGGTAACCTTCCAGAAGCGCAACGTTATTACGAGCGCGTGCTTCAAAGCCAGCCGGATCAACCCGAAGCCTTGAATTATGCCGGCATTCTCCAACAGCAACGCGGTCAATCGACCCAGGCCGAACATCTGCTGCGCCGCGCCATTCGGGCCGCGCCCACCTACGCGGCCGCCCACGCCAATCTCGGCAACGTCCTGATCGTCCAGAAGCGCTACGAGGAGGCCATCGCCGCCTATCATCAGGCGATTATCCTGCGTCCGGATGAAGTGGAGGCTTGCCTCAATCTCGGCGCGCTGCTGAAGGTCTTGAATCGTTTGCCGGAAGCCTTGGACGCCTACCGCCTGGCCAGCGAGCGCCGTCCCCACGATCCGGAAATCCACTATCGGTTGGGCGCGCTGCTGGCGGAGAGCGGTCAGATCGAGCAGGCGCGGCGGGCGCTGGCCGTCACTTTGGAGGGCAACAGCGCGCATCAGGGCGCGTTGCTGCTGATGGGCACCGTCCTGCATGGCCTAGGCGAGATCGAGGAGGCGCGCGCGGTGTTGGGCAATGCGGTGTTTCAATTGGGCGGCACCGAAAACGCGCTGGCTTTGTTGCAACACTGGTTGCGCTTGATGCCGGACGATCCGGTCGCCCAGCACCGGCTGGCGGCGTGGTTCGGCCAAGATCGGCCGGCGCGGGCGTCCGACGCTTACGTGACCGACTTGTTCGACCGCTACGCCGACCAGTTCGACCAACACTTGCAAAAGCTGGGCTATCGCGCGCCCTGGTTGATCGCGGAACGATTGACGGAGCGCTTGGGGCCGGGGAGCGGTGAATGGGCGGTGCTGGACGCGGGCTGCGGCACCGGCTTGTGCGCGCCGCTGCTCAAGCCTTACGCCCGCCGTCTGGCCGGCGTCGATTTGTCGCCTCGGATGGTGGACAAGGCGCGCGAGCGCGGCGGTTACGATGAGTTGGTAGTGGCCGAACTGACCGCGTTTCTGCGAGAACGGCCTGAAACCTACGATTTGATCGTCTCGGCGGATACGGTGGTCTATTTCGGCGACTTGAGCGAACTCGGCGCGGCCGCCGCCGGCGCGCTGCGCCCGAACGGTTGGCTGGCCTTCAGCGTGGAGCGGGCGGAACCGGAAAACGCGCCCGAGGGGCATTGCTTAAATAAAAGCGGCCGTTATAGTCATACGGCCGATTATCTGGATCAAATTCTGTTAAAGAGTGGTCTAAGTGCGGCGGCGGTAACTCCCGTCACATTGCGCCAGGAGGGCGAACAGCCGGTGCTGGGTTATGTGGTGTTGGCTCGCAAGCCTAATCTGGACTGAATTGCTGAATTGGCTGGATTCTTGCCGGAGTCGACGCTATCTTGACTATCTTTGCGCACCGGGCGGTCCTGATGTCCGCGCCAAGCGCTTTCCTTGGCTCCCCACTCCAGGAGATGGTCTTCAATGGTCGAATTCAACGACATTCGGCAGCTCGTCGCCGAGTTGCTGCATTTGGACGACCGGATAGAAAAAATCCGCCCGGATACGCCGCTGTTGGGCAGCATTCCGGAATTCGACTCGATAGCGGTGGTCACCTTGATCAAGGCCATGGAAGATAAGTTCGGTATTCAAGTCGCGGATGACGAGATCAGCGCCGAAGACTTTGAAACAGTGGGTAACGTGTACGAGTTTGTGCAGGACCGGAGGAGGGTTGCAGCGGGCGCTTGAACTCCAACGGCCGAGGGGCCGCCCTCACGTTTGATAAACCCGCGTCGGGAACGGCGATCCCGGCGCGCTTTTTGCCGTTGCCGGTCCAAAAATTACCAGCGTTCCTCCAGAAACGCGGGGATGCGGCGTTCCAGCCAGTAATCGGCGCGCCACGGCCAAGGTCCGGCGATAAAACCGACATGGCCGCCGGCGCGGCTCAGCTCCAGACGCACGCAGGGAGAAAGTTCCGACGGCTCCGGTATGGCGTCGGGCGCGATAAAGGGATCGTCCCAGGCGTGCAGGAGCAGGGTCGGAACCCGGATGCGCCCCAAAAACGGGCGGCAACTGGCGCGGGCGTAGTAGTCGGCCACGCCGGTATAGCCGTGCAGGGGCGCGGTGACGCGGTCGTCGAAGGCATAAAAATCCCGCAGCGCGGCCAACTGTTCCAGCGTCACCGGTCCATCGGAGCGGCGGCGAAATTTCGCGCGGTAGCTGCGTTTGAGTTCCCCTATAAGGAAATATTGATAAAGCCGCGAGAAGCCACGGCCCAGACGCCGTGCGGCGGCGTCGAGCAGAAACGGCGGCGACACCGCGACGGCGGCGCGCAACGGCGTCTCGCCCGGCGTCTCGCCCAACCATTTCAGCAGCGCGTTTCCGCCCAGTGAATAGCCGACGACGGCCAGGGGGGTCGCCGGCTCGCGCCGGTGCAGTTCATTGACGACATGGGCGATATCGCCGGTGTCGCCCGCGCAATAACTGCGCGCCATCCGGTTCGGCTGCCCGCTCCGTCCGCGAAAATGCATCACCACGCCCCGCCAGCCTCGACGGACGACCGCCGCCAGCAGTCCGAGCGCGTAATGGGAACTGCTGGACCCTTCCAGGCCGTGAACGATCAGCACCGTGGGGCCGCGCCCGCGCTCGCCGACGGTCCAGTCCAGATCCAGGAAATCGCCATCATCTAATTCAAGGCGTTCGCGCCGCAGCGGCGGGCGCGGTCGGCGGCGGCACAGCGCTGGCCACAGAGTTTGCGCGTGCGGGCCGGGCAGCCACCACGCCGGGCGAAAATCGGGCGGACCGTTCATCGGCCCGCGCCAGCGCTCGAACCACCGGGGCGGCGCGCTGGCGCTTGCCGGCCATCTATAATCGTTGACATTCCGTCTGAAGACATTCCAGATGCTCGATCGAGCAAGGGTCCGCATTGTCCGATGGACCTTGGCCAGCGCGCAATCAACCATCCGTCAAGAGCGACCCATGCCCCAACAACACCCGACCTATTTTCAAGACATCGACGCCTGCGTGGAGGAAATCATCGCTCGGGTCGGCAAGCGCGTCGTGCTCGGCATCCCGCTCGGAATCGGCAAGCCCAATCCGCTGGTCAACGCGCTTTACCGGCGGGCGAAAGCCGATCCAACGCTGCGGCTGGAAATCCTGACCGCCATCACCCTGGAGAAGCCTCAAGGCTCCAGCGAATTGGAAAAACGGTTTTTAAAGCCTTTGGTGGAACGATTGTTCGGAAATTATCTGGATTTGGATTACGCCGACGATTCGCGGGCCGGCCGGTTGCCGGCCAACGTCAGCGTCGCCGAATTTTTCTTCCAGCCCGGCCGGTTTACCCACGTGGTGGCGCAGCAACAGAACTACATCAGCAGCAATTACACCCACGCCGCGCGCGATTTGATGGAAAACGGCCTCAACGTGCTCGCCCAAATGGTCGCGGCGCGCGAGGTGGACGGCGAACCCCGGCTCAGCTTCGGCAGCAATCCCGAGATCACCCTGGATTTGTTGCCGATGCTCGAAGACGCCCGCCGCCGGGGTCAGCCGGTGGTAACGGTCGCTCAAGTCAACCGCGCCATGCCGTTTATGTATAACGACGCCATGATCCCGCCGTCGACCTTCGATCTGGTGCTCGATCACCCCGAATACGATTTCCAGCTGTTCGGCGCGCCCAACCTGTCGGTGAAAAACGCCGACTACCTGATCGGCTTGCAGGCCAGCGCCCTGGTGCGCGACGGCGGAACGCTGCAAATCGGCATCGGCGGGTTGGGCGACGCCATCGTCCACTTTTGTCGGCTGCGCCACCAGCAAAATCCCCTCTACCGGCAATTGCTGACTGACGCTGGCGCCCTTGAGCGCCACGGTGAGTTGATCGGCCGGATCGGTGGGATCGAGCCCTTCGATCGAGGTTTGTACGGCGCCAGCGAGATGTTTGTGGAGGGGTTTCTACACCTTTATCAGGCGGGGATTCTCAAGCGCGCGGTCTACGACGATCTCACTTTGCAGCGCCTGCTCAATGAAGGCGCCATCGGAGAGAGAGTCGACGAGCGGAGCTTGCAAACTTTGTTGGCGCGGGGCGCGATCCGTTCCGAGCTGGGGGAAGAGTGCGTCGAGTGGTTGAAGGCGCGCGGTATTTTGAACTCGAAGGTGCGCTTCGAACAGGGCGATTTACGGGTGGGCGAGGCGGTGCGGGTTCCCGCCGATCTGGCCCGTCCGGAAAGTTATGCGGCCGTTATCGCCCACGGACTGGGCGAGCGGCTCGAAGGCGGCGTCGTGTTGCACGGCGGGTTTTTCCTGGGTCCGGCGGCTTTCTACGACGCGCTGCGCGCGTTGCCCGAGGCCGAAAGCCGAAAAATCTGCATGACCACGGTCCGCAAGATCAACCATCTTTACGGCAATGAAGACTTGGCGGTGCTCCAGCGCCGGGACGCCCGCTTCATCAATACCACCATGATGGTGACCTTGATGGGCGCGGCGGTGTCCGACGGCTTGGAAAGCGGCGTGGTGATCAGCGGCGTCGGCGGCCAATACAACTTCGTGGCCATGGCTCACGAGTTGCCGGAAGCGCGCTCGATCCTGCTGTTGCGCAGCACCCGCGAGTCCGGTCGCAAGCCTTCCTCCAACATCGTTTGGAGTTACGGTCACATCACCATTCCGCGCCACTTGCGCGATATCGTCATCACCGAGTACGGGATCGCCGATTTGCGCGGGCGTTCCGACAAAGAGGTGATCATCGCCTTGCTCAATATCGCCGATTCCCGGTTTCAACCCGCGCTGCTGGAGGCGGCGAAGCGCGAGAACAAGCTGCCGAGGGATTATCAGATTCCGCCGCGTTACCGTAATAACACGCCCGAACGGGTGCGCGACTGGGCCGAACCGCACAAGCGGCGCGGTTTGTTGCCCGATTTTCCCCTCGGGACCGATTTCACCGAGGAGGAAATCGTGTTGGAAAAAGCGCTGAGCAGCCTCAAACGGCGGCTCTCAAGCAAAATCGGTTGGGTGACGGCGGCGGCCAAGGCGCTGGCGGTGGGACCGACCCCGCCCGCCGCCGGGCGGTATTTAAGTCGCCTGCAACTCGAACGGCCGAGCGGCTTGAAAGAGCGCGCGCTACGCAGGCTGGTGGTTTCCGAATTGATCGCGGGCGGTCAGGTGTGAATAAAAAAGGCGCGGCTCCATTGCCGCGCCCGAGTCGAGCGAGCCGGACGCGGGTGGAGCGCGTAAACCGGCTCGGCGGGGTCCGTTATTCCGCTGGCGGCGGATCGGCGGGAGCTTCTTGCTCGGCTTGGCCCTCAATCGGTTCAGAAGCCGGCAGGGGTTCCGGCCGCAGGACGATGCCTCCCAGCGGGGGTACGGTGACGCAGAGCGAATACGGTCTTTCCATCCACGGCCACTCCTGCGCGTTCAATTCGATATCGCCGTTGCCGACGCCGCTGCCCCCGTAGTAATGAGAGTCGGAATTGAGCGCTTCCGAGTAACGGCCGTGCCGTGGGACGCCAATGCGGTAGCCGTGGCGGGGAACCGGGGTGAAATTGACGATCACCACCAGGAAGTCGTCGCCGTTTTTGCGGACGTAGCTGACGATGGATTGCTCGGCGTCGTGGCAATCGATCCACTCGAATCCCTGCCATTCGAACTCGAAGTGATGCAGCGCCGAGCTGGTGCGATAAAGCCGGTTTAAGTCCTTGACCAGCAGTTGCAAGCCCTGATGGAAGCCGTATTGCAGCACGTACCAATCGAGCGTGGTGGCGTCGTTCCATTCGGTGCCCTGACCGAATTCCGTTCCCATGAACAGCAGTTTTTTGCCCGGATGCGTGAACATATAGGTGTACAGCAAGCGTAAATTGGCGAAGCGCTGCCATTCGTCGCCCGGCATCTTATTCAGCATCGAACCCTTGCCGTGCACCACCTCATCATGCGAAAACGGGAGCATGAAGTTCTCGGTGAAGCAGTAAAGCATGCTGAAGGTCAGCAAGTCGTGATGGTATTTGCGATGGACCGAATCCTGCAGCATGTAGCGCAGTGTGTCGTTCATCCAGCCCATGTTCCATTTGATGGTGAAGCCCAAGCCGCCGACGTAGGTGGGGCGGGTGACCTGCGGCCAGGAGGTCGACTCCTCGGCGATGACCAACGCGCCGGGGTGCTCGCTGTGGACGACGGTGTTCAACTCGCGCAGGAAGTCGATGGCCTCAAGATTCTCGCGGCCGCCGTACTTGTTGGGAATCCACTCGGTGCGCGAGTAATCCAGATACAGCATTGAGGCTACCGCGTCCACCCGCAAACCGTCGAGATGAAATTCTTCCAGCCAATAAAAGGCGCTGGAGAGCAGGAAGTTCTTCACCTCGTAACGGCCGAAGTTGAAGATCAAGGTGGACCAATCGAGGTGCTCGCCCTTGCGCGGGTCGGCGTGCTCGTAGAGCGCCTCGCCGTCGAAACGCGCCAGGCCGTGCGCGTCCTTGGGAAAATGCGCCGGCACCCAGTCGAGAATCACTCCGATGCCGTTCTGGTGGCAGTAATCGACGAAATAGCGGAAATCGTCCGGGGTGCCGAAACGGCTGGTCGGAGCGTAGTAGCCGGTGGTTTGATAGCCCCAGGAAGCGTCGTAGGGGTGTTCGGTGATCGGCAACAGCTCGATGTGGGTGAAGCCCATGTCCTTGACATACTCCACCAATTGGTGGACCAAGTCCCGGTAGTTGAGAAATTCACCTTCCCAGCCCCGCCGCCAGGAACCGAGATGGACCTCATAGATCGAAATCGGTTGGTGGAGCCAATCGAAGTTGTTGCGGCCCTCCATCCATTCGCCGTCCCGCCAGCCGTAGTTATCGACCTTGGGCACGATGGTGGAGGTGCTGGGCCGCATTTCAAACTGCTGGCCGTAGGGGTCCGATTTGAGAAACACCACGCCGCTGTGGCGGTTGCGCAGTTCGAATTTGTAAAGGTCGCCCGGGCAAAGGTTGGGAATGAACAATTCCCAAATGCCGCTGGCGCCCCGGCCCCGCATCGGGTGGCAGCGGCCGTCCCAGCGGTTGAAGTTGCCGACCACGCTCACCCGTTCGGCGTTGGGAGCCCAAACTCCAAACAGCACGCCGGAAACCCCGTCCGCCGTATGCGGGTGCGCGCCCAGGAATCGATACGCATGCCAGTGCTTGCCCTCGCCGAACAAATAGAGGTCGAAATCGGCGATTTGCGGCGGGAAACAATAAGGATCGTGGGCGACTTGTTCGTTGTTATCGGAATCGCGCCAGCGCAGTTGGTAGCGCTCGGGCACCTGCTTGGGATCGCCTTCCCACTCGAACAAGTCGCTGTTGTCGACGCGGTGCATCGGCAGATTGCCCTCGGCGATTTCCACATCCCGCGCGTAGGGCATGTGGGCGCGGACCACCACCTTGTCATCTTGGGGATGTCGGCCCAGCAAGGCGAAGGGGTCGTGATGGCGGGCTTCGAGGAGTCGTTGTAGTTCGGGATTGATTTTCGAGCTCATCACGTTTTCATCCTGTTATGTTGACGGTGGAGGCCATGCCCGACGGCGCTCGTTGCCTCCCGAGCCTAAATCCGGATCGCAACGCGCGAAAAAACCGCAAGCTTGCGGAGGGTCGGGAAACGGCGGGCGTTTTTTATTTCCGGCGCCAAGGTCGTCTTTTATTGATCGCTTTATACGCCGCATGCGTTAATCGCCTTAGTATAACGCCGAATCCGTAAAACAAGGATTTTCCGTGAGGGTACTGAAGCGCGATTGAGTCGCGGCGGCCGCGCCAAGAACGGGAATAGCAGGATAAATGGTAAACTCGCGTCCGGTTTTGAACTCGTTCGATCACTTCCTCGCTGTCAGCGCTGGTTCCAATTTGGAAGGATGATCTGTCCCGATCCATGTTGGCGCCTGGTTGGCGCGATGATTCAACCCTTCAACCACTCCTCCCCGTCGGCGCAGTCTGCTAAGATAAGAACCGTAGCTTCCGTAGTGTTATCAAACCTCTCTAAAACTAGAATGCACTTCAAGGGACAAGCCATGAATTCTCGTAAACTGCTTGCAACCGCATTGGTTTTGGGGCTGGGCGCGCTGGCGGGTTGTTCCGGGGAACGACCGGACAAGGTGGTGAGCTTCCAAAAGGACGTAGTTCCAATTTTGAAAGCGAGCTGCGCGGAGTGCCACACCCCACCCGATGGCCAAGGTTATCAAAAGACCGGCTTGGCGGTGGACACCTACGATCATTTGATGAAAGGGACCAAGATGGGTCCGGTCATCATCGCCGGGCAAAGCGTGAACAGCAATTTGAACCGGCTGATCGAAGGCCGTCCCGGCGTCGATCCTTCCATTCAGATGCCGCATGGCAAGGTCAAATTGCCGGAGGCGCAATTGGCCATCATCCGCAGTTGGGTGGATCAGGGCGCCAAAAACAACTGAGTCCAACGCCCGCCTCCTAAAGTTTGCCGGGGCCTCTTCCGAGTCGGAGGCGGTCCCGAGCATCCCGCTCGTCTCGCGTCTATAATCAATAAGTCCGCGCCATCTCCCCGTCGCGCCCGTCTTGCTGAACCTCCAGCAACCAGCGGATTTTCCCTTTCGGATGTCATTCTGGGGACGCTTATGGTCAGTTCCAGGCAAACTGCGCTAGCCGGCGCGGATTTCGACACGTGGCTGGATACCTTGCGCGTCGGTTGGTCGGACGCGCAAATCGAGCGGGTGAGAAGCGCTTACCGCGCTTGCGGCGAACCGGATTTGGCCGTCGCCGACTTGCTGGCTGATCTCGGCATGGAGCCGGATGTAGTCATCGCGGCGCTGCTGCACGGCGCGGTCGCCGACGGCCGGCGCACGTTGGAATGGCTCGAAGAGGAATTTGGCTCCGCCATCGCGCGCTTGGTGGAAGGCATCGCCAAGCTGGACGCCATCGGCGACTTGCACCAGGGCAGCCAACACGCCGGCCGGCAATTGGAGAGCTTGCGCAAGATGCTGCTGGCGATGGCGCAAGACGTGCGGGTGGTGCTCATCAAGCTGGCGATGCGCTTGCACGCGCTGCGCCAGCTCGGCCGCGCGCCGCTCGCGCACCAGCACCGCGTCGCTCGGGAAACTCTGGATATTTTCACGCCGCTCGCCAACCGCCTGGGCATCGGCCGGATCAAGTGGGAAATGGAGGATCTGGCGCTGCGGTATCTGGATCCGGCGGCGTACAAGCAGATCGCGGCCGCGCTGGAGGAACGCCGCGCCGACCGGGAACGCTACATCGCTCGGGTCATGGAGGACCTGCGCGATTTTCTGCGGCGGGCCGGCATCCGCGCCGAGGTCAGCGGCCGGGTCAAGCACATTTACGGCATCTGGCGGAAGATGCACCGCAAGAAGCTGAGCTTCGAGCAGATTTTCGACCTGCGAGCGGTGCGGGTCATGGTGGAAACGGTCAACGACTGCTACGCCGCGCTCGGCGTGGTTCACGCGCGCTGGAATCACATCCATCAGGAATTCGACGACTACATCGCGCAACCCAAGCCTAACGGTTATCAATCGTTGCACACGACGGTGGCCGGCCCGGAAGGCCGTCCGGTGGAAGTGCAGATTCGGACCCATACGATGCATCAAAACGCCGAGTTGGGCGTCGCCGCTCACTGGCGTTATAAAGAAGGCGGCGAGGGGCCTGGCAACATCGCCGAACGACAGATCGCCTGGTTGCGGCAGATGTTGGAGTCCCGCGAGGAAGACAGCGACGACGGCGATCTGTTGGAACGGTTCAAGGCCGAGGCATTTCAAGATCGGGTGTACGCCATCACCCCCAAGGGCGCCATTATCGAACTGGCGCAGGGCGCCACCCCGCTGGATTTTGCCTACCACATCCACACCGAGGTGGGCCACCGTTGTCGGGGCGCCAAGGTCAACAGCCGGATCGTGCCGCTGACCTACGAGATCAATAACGGCGATCAGATCGAGGTTTTAACCGCCAAGGCCGGCGGTCCCAGCCGCGATTGGCTGAGCCCCCACCTGGGTTACGTCAAGACCAACCGGGCCCGCGCCAAGATCCGGCAATGGTTTTTCCAGCAAGATCAGGACAAGAGCATCGCGGCGGGAAGAACCGCGCTGGAATCCGAATTCCAACGCTTGGGCATCAAACAGCTCAAGCTGGAAAA
Source organism: Competibacteraceae bacterium UBA6584 (assembly GCA_002433805.1). Lineage (GTDB taxonomy): Bacteria > Pseudomonadota > Gammaproteobacteria > Competibacterales > Competibacteraceae > Competibacter_A. The sequence goes on from DJIW01000013.1 coordinate 19,645, forward strand.
AGTGGCGGACCGGCTCGGTTTCGCCAAACCGGAGGATTTATTCGCGGCGGTGGGCCACGGCGCGCTGACCACCGCGCAGGTGATCGCCCGGATTCAGGATCTGTTGCCGGCCCCGCCCGCGCCCAAGGAAGAGCAGCTTCCCACCCGCAAGCTCAAACCGCGCGATCCCGGCAAGGACAGCGTGCGGATTCGCGGGGTCGGCCGCTTGTTGACCCAGATGGCGCAATGCTGCCAACCCGCGCCGTTCGAACCCATCGCCGGCTATATCACCCAAGGTCGCGGAGTGACCATCCACCGTCAGGATTGCGCCAACTTTCTCGGTTTGGCCAGCCAGCATCACGAGCGCGCCATCGAGGTGGCATGGGGCGAGACCCCGGCCACCTATCCGGTGGACATTATGATCGTCGCCCACGATCGTTCGGGGCTGCTGCGGGATATTTCCTCGATATTGGCCAACGATCAGGTCAACGTGCTAGGCGCGAACACCCTGACCGATCGGGAAACATCGGTCGCCACCATGCTCATGACGCTGGAAATCACCGATGTGGTGCAACTGAGCCGAGTGCTCGACAAGATCGCTCAATTGCCGAATATCGTCCAAACGTATCGCAAGCACTGAAACCGGTTTTTAATCCAGGCGGGCCAGCAGGACGCGCGTTTCCCGCAACAGGGTATTGCGCCGCACCAGCAAGGTCAGCCGGCCGCCGCCGCTTTGCCGCCACAGCGTCGCGGCGCGGATTCCGGCCAAGAGCAGGGCGCGAATCCGGTTGGCGTTCTCGGAGTTGTTGAGGTGCAGTTGATCGCCGTTGACCATGATGCGCGGCGACAAGGTACTGACGTTCTTCAAATAGAGATCGGCGAACCGAGCCATGGTGTTGCTGTGGTTGAGCGGGAAATGGGTCAGATTTTGAGTGATGTCCTCCAGGCCCGCGCGGATGGCTTGCAACAGATCGCCGCGCCGGGCCAGCTTGCGCTCCAAACCCAGCAGCGCGACCGCGTAGCGGGTCAATTCCATATCGCGAGGGTTGGTCAGTTGTTGCTCCAGCAGCCGCAAACCGGAGCGCAAACGGTGCGAACCGCCGTAAATCGCGCTGCTGCTGGGCGCGTCGATCTTGAGCAAGCTGCTGAGGCAGGTATCGATATCCTCAAGGTTGGTTTGGCCGCGACGGGCGATGTCGCGCACCGATTCGATGGCTTGCAACAGGCCGGCCAGGGCGATGGTGCGGTCGTGATCGGTCTGAGGCATGAGTCAAGCTTACCCTGGGGTTAAGCGAGCGCGGTTTCAATGACACCGCCGCCCAAGCACTCGTCGTCCCGATAAAAGACGATGGCTTGACCGGGGGTGATGGCGCGCTGCGGGCGGTCGAAACTGACCCGCAGTCCGGTTTCGTCGATGGCCTCCAGGCAGCAAGGCTGATCGGCTTGGCGGTAGCGAATCCGGGCTTGACAGCGCAGCGGTGATTCGGGCGCAAAGCCGGCGATCCAATGCGGCTGGGAGGCTTGCAGCCGGCTGTGAAACAGCGCCGGATGGTCGCGGCCCTGGGCGACGATCAGCGTGTTGCGCTCCAAATCCTTGGCGGCGACATACCACGGCTCGCCGCTGCTCTCGCGCCGCCCGCCGATGCCCAATCCCTGCCGCTGGCCGATGGTGTGGAACATCAAGCCGGCGTGTTGGCCGAGCAGCGCGCCGTCGACGGCGCGAATCGGTCCGGGTTGCGCGGGCAGGTAGCGGCTCAGGAATTCCCGGAACGGTCGCTCGCCGATGAAGCAGATGCCGGTGCTGTCCTTTTTATCGTGAGTGACGAGGCCGGCCGCCGCCGCTCGTTCGCGCACCTCTCGCTTGGTGAGTTCTCCCACCGGAAACAAGGCGCTGGCCAATTGCGCTTGGTCGAGGCCGTATAGGAAATAACTTTGATCCTTGCCGGCGTCGCGGCCCTTAAGCAGGGAATAGCGGCCGTTTTGGAGCTGGCAGCGCGCGTAGTGGCCGGTGGCGATGCGTTCCGCGCCCAAGCGGCGGGCGTGATCGAGAAAGGCTTTGAATTTAATCTCGGTATTGCAAAGAGTGTCGGGATTCGGGGTTCGGCCCTTGCGGTATTGGTCCAAAAAGTAATTGAAGACCCGAGCCTGATAGTCCGCCGTGAAGTTGACTTGATGCAGGGGGATGCCGAGCGTCTCGCACACCAAACGGGCGTCCTCCACGTCATCGGCCGCGCTGCAGTAGCCGCTGTCGTGGCTGTCCTCCCAGTTCTTCATGAACACGCCATGCACCTCAAAACCCTGTTTGACCAGCAACAACGCCGCGACCGAAGAGTCCACGCCGCCGGAGAGACCGACGACAATGCGAGTGCTAGCCATGAAGTTTAAAAGGAACGGGGCGTTCGACCGATTAAGAGGGGGCGGCGCTTATGATAGCAGACTGGTGACGCCCGGACAGCGCTGCCAGGGGTTTTAGCCGCAAGACCTAAAAAGCCGAGCCCGAAGGCTCGACTCCAAGGATGTTCCAGGCCAAACAATCAGGGCGGCCGGCGTTCGCGCCAGCCGCTTTTATCGCCGGCGCGGATTTTATTTCTTGAACGACAAGCTTTCCTGAACCAGCTTGTCGAATTCGGATTTGAACCGCGAGGTCAGCGCGGCCAGCGCCTTGCTGTCATCCATGAATTTCTGCTGCAAGCTGCCGATGGCTTCCGATTGACTGGTCAAGAAGGATTGCAAGCTATCGGGATCGTTAATATCGGCGGCGGCTTTCATCCGGGTTATCGCCAGATCGATATACGATTGCAGCGCGCTCATCTGGAAATTGACCAAGGC